>CAMIVR010000040.1 GCA_946402065.1 uncultured Brevibacillus sp.
ACCAGCACCAGCCCATCTACGCCCACGGAAGCTGCCTTCCTCGCGTGTTTGACGGAAATGACGTCAGCAAACACTAGTCCGCCATAGGAATGAACTGCTTCGACTACTGCTGCCGGGCTGCCGAGCGCCGTAATCACGATCGGCGCCCTATGCTTCACGATCAAATCCAAATCTTCTTGAAGCCGGAGGTAGGAGCGGTGGGCGACGATGTTGACTGCCCATGGCGCGATTCGGCGCGTTGGCTGTTCTTCCCGGGCGAGAGCAAGCTCATCATTCACCCGTGTCATCCATTGGTCCAAAATTTCCACAGTCCGCGCGTTAGGTGTCGGGAACGCACTGATGATCCCGCTTTTGCAACAAGCCAAGACAAGATCAGGACCCGATACCAAAAACATCGGTGCAGAAATGACAGGCATAATCATGTTGTCAGCAATATGCGATGGCAAGTTTCTCATCTGGTGAAGCCTCCTCCTGAGTGTTCTTGCCTGTGTAGATTGCAATTACCGTTCCACTTTGAAAAATGACCGAAAGTTCGGAGCGATCTTCTGCTTGCAGTAGACACTTCACGATACGCTCCCACAGGAAATTGATGAAATATCGAATCATTTGATTTTATTTTTCATCAACGCTCAATCTGCTTTTCTCCGACTGACATCCGATATCATCCCCGTCAGCTACACTCCTACGATAAAGCTGACCGTTGTCGTTGCGCTTCCGCCAATGTTTAATGTTGCTACATTTTTCGCTGCTTCCACCTGGTAATCGCCGGCTGCGCCCGTCACCTGCTTGTAAGCATCCAGCATCATCCGAACTCCTGTTGCTCCGACCGGGTGCCCGGGCCCGAGCAGGCCGCCGCTCGGATTCATCGGAATCCGGCCGCCAAGCTCAAGCTCGCCGCTCTCGATGGCCCGCCAGCTCTCTCCGGGTGGCGTAATTCCAAAATGGTCAATCGCCATGTACTGTGTGATCGAAAAACAGTCGTGCGTTTCAATCGCGTCGACCTGCTCCACACCCGTCATCCCGGCACGCCGAAACGCATCCGCAATCGCGCCCTGCACATGCGGAAACACATACTTGGCCTGACAACTCGCTTCGATTTTGGTGTCGAACAGCATCGGGGCCGTTCGATGTCCCCATCCCTTGATGATCGGGATACTTGCCAGCGGGATTCCCCGCCGCTTCGCGTATTCTGCCGCATACTCCGCGGACGCCAAAAATACCGCCGCTCCTCCGTCTGTCACCTGTCCGCAATCCTGCTTACGGACGCGTCCTTCGATCACCTGATTGTGCTCATCATCCTCGGCAAAGCTGCGCTCATTGAATTCCCACTTTCTCGTCTGGGCATTCGGATTCTTTTTGGCGTTCTTGAAATTGATCTGGGCGATTCGGGCAAGGTGCTCATGCTTCACCCCATATCGCTCGTCATAGACATCGATCAGACGGTTGAACAGATACGGCCATGGATAGGTCGCTTCCTGTGCTTCACGACCAGCCCAGCAAGCCGTTCCCAAATACTGGGCAGCCCGTACCCCGGACACATTGCGCATCTGTTCGATTCCGACAACGCACGACAGCCCGTAGCGTCCTGCTTCGATTTCCGCAGCTGCTGCCAATAGCGCGATACTGCCTGAGGCGCAGGCGGCTTCATGCCGCGATGCCGGCACACCGGCAAAATCAGGATGCACAGAAGCAAACAATCCGCCTAATTGCCCCTGATTGCAAAACAATTCGCCGGCAAAGTTGCCGATATGCGCAGTCTCAATCTCCCGTGGCTCAATCCGGACAGCAGCAAGTCCGCCCTCGACAGTCGCCTTCAGCAATTCAAACAGGGTCAAGCCGTTCCGCTGCCAATTCAGTGCAAAATCCGTCTGATAACCGCCCAGCACGTATACCTTCGCTTTACTCAACACGATCTCCCCTCTCGATATAAAGCTTTTGCCACCTGTTTCTCAACCTTTATCTGCACATCTATTGTCCTCACCTTATTTCTTAGCAACTCTTGTTCCAATCAGCTTCTCCTTTGTCGATCAGGCAAAAAACGAAAAAGATGATCACAAAACGAATCATGCGATGAATCTATTAATCAAAATGCAGGAGGAACGTTCTTACAGTCGAATCTAATGACTATACAATTCTGAAAATAACGAGAGGTGACTTTGATGGAACACCTTCTGTATGCTGCGTTTCAATCCAGCTATGATGGAATCTTTGTCGCCGATGCGGACGGCAATGGCTTGCTCGCCAACAGAGCGTATCTCCGCGTGACCGGCCTGCAGGAACAAGAAATCATCGGGCGAAATTTGCGTGAGCTGCTCAAGGCCGGCATCATATCCGACTCGGTCACGCTGAAAGTAATCGAGCAGAATCGTCCAATCACGCTCGTACTGAGCGTGCGTGGCAAAGAAGTGCTTGCCACCGGCAATCCGATCCGCAACGCCCATGGTGAATTAACCCATGTTGTGTCCAATGTGCGCGACATATCCGAGCTAAACAATCTCAAAATCGAACTGCTTCTCTCCATCGCGTTAAAACAGAAAAAACAGAGCGAAGTTTTCAAAGAGAACAAGCAAAACCGCCTGCCCCTGCCGCTTGCCGACGTGGTTGCGGAGAGCAAGGAATTCAGCAGGGTCGTTGCCCTTGTCCACAAGGTAGCCAAAGTCGATTCCACAGTGCTCATCCTAGGTGAATCAGGCGTTGGCAAGGAAGTCGTCGTCAAAATGATTCATATGCTGAGCGAGAGGGCAAAACACCCGTTTGTAAAAGTAAATTGCGCCGCCATTCCGCACCATTTGCTCGAATCCGAGCTGTTCGGTTACGAGAAAGGTGCTTTCACCGGAGCGGACAGCCGCGGCAAGCCCGGATTGTTCGAACAGGCGAACGGCGGCACTATTTTCCTCGACGAAATCGGCGACATGCCCCTTGATCTTCAGGTGAAGCTGCTGCGCGTGCTGCAAGAATTCGAAATTACCCGTATCGGCGGCCGCAGCAGCGTCAAGGTCAACGTCAGGGTTATTTCGGCGACCAATAAACAACTGGACAAAATGGTGGAAAAAGGCGAGTTTCGCAAAGACCTTTTTTACCGGCTGAACATCGTCCCGATCAAAATCCCCCCGCTGCGGGAACGAAAAGCCGACATCGCCGCACTGGCCTATTCCTTTCTGGACAAAATGAACGCGAAATACTTGTTGTCCAAACGCTTTCACCCAGGCGTCCTCCAGGTCATGGAGCAGTATGATTGGCCCGGCAACATTCGTGAAATGGAAAACACGATTGAACGGCTCGTGGTAACGACTGATCATGAAGAAATCGGCTGGAGCGACCTCCCATTCATCACGGAAAACGTGCCCCAGCCACAGGAAAATTCCTTGAAAAAGCTGCTCCAGGACGTGGAACGGAAAATTATCGCCGAAAAGCTGGAGGAATTCAAAACGACCCGCCGCGCTGCACAAGCACTTGGTATCAGCCAATCAGCTTTGGTCAAAAAAATGCAGAGATTTGCCGGAAAATAGTCCTGTTCCTTTGCTGAAAATTACCGGAATAGTGGCATAATAATTGCTTTATGAATCTGATAAGGAGGTGCTGAAGGATGAGTTTGTTTACCTTGAAAGGAAAAGTAGCCATTGTCACAGGAGGCAACAAAGGGTTGGGAAAAACGATCGCACTCACGCTGGCTGAAGCTGGGGCCGACATTGCAATCGTCGGCCGCAATCACGAATTGAATCGGCAAACCGCAGCGGAAATCGAACAGCTCGGCAGAAGAGCTGTCGGGTACAGCGTTGATCTCTACAATATTCCCGCAATCCCGGAGCTTATGGGGAAAATCGCCGATCATTTCGGCAGAATCGACATTCTGGTCAACAACGCTGGAACCTCGACCACGAAGAGAGCGATAGAGGTTATCGAAGAAGAATGGGACAGTGTCATGGATCTTAACGCCAAATCGCTCTTCTTCTGCTGTCAGGCGGCTGCAAAGGTGATGATTGCCCAGGGCGCAGGCAAAATCATCAACATCGCCTCCATCGCAGGGGCGGTCGGTGAAGTAGGAATCAGTCCGTATACGGCCAGCAAAGGCGCAGTGATCAACTTGACCCGCTCGCTTGCTCTTGAGTGGGTGCGCCATGGCATACACGTAAACGCAATCGGGCCTGCTTATATCAAAACCGATTTGAACGCACAGCAGTTGGATAACCCGAAGGTGCTGGACAAAATCATCGAAAAAACCCCCATGAGAAGGTTGGGTCAAGCTGAAGAGATGTCCGGAACCGTACTGCTGCTTGCTTCCGAAGCGAGCAGCTATATTACCGGCCAAACCTTTTTCGTCGATGGCGGCTGGTTGGCTCAGTAAATCCACTCTGTACACAAGGAGGTAATGGACATGCTCTATTTTGTGAAAGCAAAGGTAAACCAAAAGGATTTATCAATGGATGAGCTGTGGGAGCTCTGGGAGAAGGAAACAGTGGTTGCGGTCCCTGCCATCGAAGCCGGCAAGCTGGTTGGAGCGTACAAGGTCGCCGGGCAGCGCCGCGTCATTCTCATTTACGATGCCCGGACCCATGATGAACTGGATCGCGTCTTCATGGCAGGGCTGCCGCTGGCTGAGTATCTCGAAATCGAAGAGATGCTGCCCGTACGTCCCTACACCGACTTTGCAACAGACGTAAAAAAGCGCTGGAAAAAATAAAACTTCCGTTCAAAATCACCTGAGTCCGAACGTTCCTCCCTGAAACCGCATCGTGAAGCGATGCGAGGATCGCTGGAAAATAATTATTATCTGACTTTTGCCTTTAATAAAGTCGGAGTGATTCTTCAGCAACTCTATAGCCGCTGGAGGCGAGGGCAGGTACGCGATGAGCGGTTTGCCACTCTGCGTGAGGGGATTGTCAATCTCATGCAGCAATCGTATCGGGCGATGCGGCGGGAACTGCTGTAGATCAGCTTGTGCACCAGGGAGGCATGGCAATTAGGTCTGACCGATGCCGAAATGGTATAATAGATGAGATGAAATTGTCTACATACCGAGGAGGCGCAATGTATCAATCGAGATCGGAACGAATCAAAAAGGAACGCACGCTTAAACAAAAGCGAATCAGGCGGTTGCGTCATGTCAGCGGCGTCTTGTTCGCATTGGCCATTGTATTTGCTGCTGTATACGGGGGGACCAAGCTCGCCGGACTTATATGGAATCAAGGAAACCAAGCGCCGGCCACTCCCCCGCCAGAGGAAACCGGGACCCTTCCGGCAACCGATCCGGAAGTCCATTTGTCGTTTGTCGGCGATGTGATGATGTCCGGCAACGTGGAGAACCGATTGAAAGAAAAAGGGTACGACTTTCCCTATACGTATGTTCGTTCACTGTTTCAGCAAGACGACTATACGATCGCCAATCTGGAAACACCGGTAACCGCGCGCGGCAAGCCGGCCGACAACAAGGAATACGTCTACAAGTCGCCTCCCGAAGCCATTCCCGAGCTAAAGGCAGCGGGTGTTGACCTGGTCAATCTGGCCAATAACCACTCGATGGATCAGGGCGAGGAAGGCTTGCTGGATACGTTTCAAGCGCTTGATGCAAACAAGATCGAATACGTCGGAGCCGGCGCAAATGCAGAGCGTGCCTATTCTCCCGTGTACGTCGAACGAAATGGCATTACGTTCGCTGTCTTTGGTTTCAGCCGGGTGGTTCCGGATACGAGCTGGTACGCAGGCAAAAACAAGCCCGGTGTAGCGATCACGTATGATCCAAAGCGGGCGGTAGAAGCCATTCGCAGCGCCAAAGCCCAGGCGGATCTGGTCGTCGTCGTCACCCATTGGGGCAAAGAGCGGGTTGACGAGCCGGTTGACCATCAGGTCGAGCTGGCTCACGCCTACATCGATGCCGGGGCGGATCTGGTCGTTGGCGGACACCCGCACGTGCTGCAAGGTTTTGAAAAGTATAAAGATAAATGGATTGCATACAGTTTGGGCAATTTCATTTTTACGCGGGCAACGGTGCCAAAAACATGGGAAACGATGGTTCTGCAAGCATCCTGCAAAAAAACCGGCGATTGTGCCTTGAAAATGCTGCCTTACTATACGGAATTAGGCCAGCCTGTCCCGATGGACGACGAAACCGGGGCGAAGTTGCTGCAGCGGATTGAATCGATTTCCCGGGACGTGCGGATTCATCCGGATGGACGTGTTGTCGAGCAAGAGAAATAACGCCGCGTCAGTTGTCTTGAAGACTGCGTGTGTAGTCTATACGTTCAAGGGACACCCTAACGTAATCAATGTGTCGCTCTGTCAGGAGGGAACGTATGACTTCACAGGCAAAACAAAGCCGCTGGAGATCTGGGCGCCTGGTGAATGCCATCGCACGAACCGGCAACAAGCATGCCCGCACCTGGTTTCTCATCGCTGCGGCATCCGGAACGATGTTGAATCCGTTGAATTCGTCCATGATCTCGTTGGCGCTGCACCGGATTCAAACGGAGTTTCAGCTTTCCTTTACCACGGTATCGTGGCTGATTTCCTCGTTTTATTTATCAAGTGCGGTCGTCCAACCCGTCCTCGGGAAAATCGGCGATCACTTCGGCAGAAAGAAGGTTTTTTTGCTTGGACTGTTGATTGTCGCCGCTTCTTCATTCGGCGCTCTGTTGTCGACGACCTTTATCCTGCTGCTGGTGATGCGGCTCTTTCTGTCAGTGGGAAGCAGCTCGATCTATCCGTCAGCGTTATCCATGGTGCGTGAACACATCAAGGACAACCAGGCATCTGCACTCGCTGCCATCTCTGTCGTCACCTCTGCCGCCGCTGCGCTGGGACCGACGATAGGCGGCGCACTGATCGACTGGGGAGACTGGCCGGCGATCTTTACCGTCAACTTCCCCATCGTATTCATCAGCATTTGCCTTGGCTGGTTCTTTTTGCCCGCTGATCCTCGGCATGAAAAGGAGCCCTTCGCTGCCATTCTAAGCAAGCTGGACCTTCCGGGCATCCTTTTGTTCGCTTTCGGTATGTCCTTTTTCCTCTGGTTTCTGCTTTCGCTTGACACCGCTATCCATCCGCTGTCGGGTATTCTGGGGCTCGTCTTCTTTGCCGGCTTTCTTTGGCGGGAGCTGCATACGGATACGCCGTTTATCGACATCCGGCTGTTTCGCACGAACGCAGCGCTGTCGCTGGTGTTCATTCAATTTATCATCCTGAACATCTTTAACTACACGCTGTTTTTTGGGTTGCCGAGCTATTTCCAGGACGAGCTGCACTATAGCGTGACGCTAAGCGGCCTGCTCATGCTGTTTTTATCCGGGTTTTCCGTCGTCATCTCGCCCATAACGGGTAAGTGGATTGACAGAACCGGAGTCATCCACCCGCTGCTCACCGGGGGCTTTTGCATGCTGATCGGTGCCGTTTTGTTCACGCTGTTTTTTAGCCGGGGGTCCATTCCGGCATCAGCTACGGCATGAATAACGTCGGCTTGCAGGCGGCGATGCTGAAATTTACTCCTGTGGAGATGATCGGCCCCTCTGCCGGCCTGTTTCAAACATCGCGCTACCTCGGCTCAATTTTATCCTCTGTCGTGCTCGGCTTGGTCTTCAGCAAGGAAATCACCCCGGCACATCTGCACATACTTGGCTACGTGCTCATCGTCGTCAGTGGGCTCGGGTGCTTTGTCAGTGTTTTGCTCGGGAAGCGAGCGCGGACGGTCTAAGCCATTGTCCCAGGCTGTCGTGTGGGAGAGAGAAAAGAGGAAGCGGCTACGTTCGTTGCGGCTTTTGCAAGCAAGGTAACACTGTCCGGCTGCACTCCAAAAACGGCATAGCATGTACGTGTAGAGAAAAGACCGAAAAGCCGTTGGAACAGTTACTGCTTGATCGAACACAGCCGTGGCTAAATTCAACCCATTTTCAACATCCTGAACAACCCACAAACACCACAGACAAGGAGATCGCCAAGAAGAGATAAGCGGAGCTTTTTGACAGCACTACCCAGACGGATTTAGAAAACGTGGCTACGCCAGGCCTTTTGGCGTAGCCTTAGTTACACTTATGTCGATAACTCCCCGAGATACACCCGCCGCGAAGCGAGTGGCTTTGGGCGATTCCCCTTCCCTCCACCACTGCCACGGTCGCGCGTTCAGGAAAGCCAAAAGGCCAGGAAATGCATCCTGGCCCTGACTATTTTTCCTTCTCTTTTTTTGGATCGGCAGCTGGCACCTGTTCTGCCGAATCAGCCTTGTCTGTACTCTGCTTCTCCTTTTGGTCAGATGCTGGCGGCTCTGACGATGACTGCTCTGGCTGATTGGTTGATTCCGAAGTGGGGCTATCTCCTTGTCCGCCAGCGGGTAGAGCGGCTGGCGGCGGCTGTTGCTCATTTTGTCCCGGAGTCGTTGCGTCCTTCGGTGGCTGATCCTGCCCAGTGACCGGTGTTCCCGTCTCCGTTCCCGACTGTTGATTAGGATCGGCTGGCGGACGTTGTCCCGATTCGGGTGGCGTCGTCTCAGCAGGCTTGTCAGGTTTGGCTGGCGGCGCTTTCGGTGTTTTGCCCTTTGTACTTGCCGCTGGCTTGGATACGGGCTTCTTGATCGGCTCGTCCTTGCCCTCCACCGATGAATTATTCGGCTTCCAACTGGGATCCGGTGTCACTCCCATCGCTTGCTGCAAAGCCGTCCGCAGGGCCGCCATCTTCTCTTCGGGAATCAGGTTGTAGTTAATGTCCGGCTTCCATTCTGCACCGCTCTCGATTGAATAGAGATCGGTAGAGCGCAAGCCCTTCATATCAAAGACCAGGCCCTTGATCTGCTCGGCCGACAAATCCGTGCGGACGTGCTGGCTGGCCGCGTCGATCACATCAAAGATGCTCGCGAGTCCTTCCACGCTCATCATCTTGTCGACGATCGATTTGATCACTTCTTGCTGCCGCTGATTCCGCTCAAAATCGTTGGAATAGTATTTCAATCCGCGATTGTCGTGGCGATGCCGCACGTAGCCGAGGGCCTGCTCGCCATTGAGCACCTGCTCGCCCGGCTCCAGGCGGATATGTGTATGGTCCGTCGGGTCGTCATACTGCAAGGAACGTTCGACGTTTACCTTCACCCCGCCAAGCTCATCTACGACTTTTTCAAATCCTTGGAAATCGACTTTGACGAAATGTTGAATCGGAATGCCGAGGATGCCTTCAAACGTTTCCTTGACAAGCGATATCCCCGTTTCGGTGACTGGCTGTCCCTTGGCTTCGGCCTTGCGCCGTTCGACTTCTCCGTTGGCATAGACGGCATTGATTTTGTGATAACCGCTGTAACCCGGAATTTTGACCCGCGTGTCCCGGGGAATGGAGAGCATGGTCACTTTCTTCGTCAAAGGGTCGACAACCGCAACGATAATCACATCTGTGTTCAGCGAGCCGGTTTCTTCACGGGTATCGCTGCCCAACAGCACGATCGAGATAGGCTTGTCCGCATGATATGTAACTTCCGGCTCCGGAGCGGTGACGGGCAGTTCCGCCTTGCTGCCGGAGGTGATGACATCGATGGCCTGGTTGGTCTTCCAGTAGAGCTTGCTCGTCCACAGGAGAACACTGATCACCAGTAGCGAAATGATTGTAAGGATCAAGCGAAGGTAGAATTTTCGTTTGTTCGCTGCTATTACTGTTTGTACATCGCAATCTGTCTTTGGTGCCAAATCCGGCATTTCTTCCTTCTCCTTAAAGGGGAATCGCAAAGCAAAAGAACGAGAACATTCTACCATATTATAAGCGTGAAAAGTATAACAATTCGACATCAATTCACATTTTGCGACTTATTTTTCGATACGCGCCTGCAGACGCTCGATGCGCTTGACATATGCAGACTGCTCCGCCCGTGCTTTATGCCGAAGCAATTGACTGCGCTTTTTCCAGTCGTCATACGCTTTTTGCGTGTAGTACAAGGCTTTTTCAAAGTCTTTCAACTGATGCTCGCAAATTTTCGCGGTCTCGATGTACACCTCTTCCGGCACGTGTGTAAACTCCTCCATGAACGCACTCCAGATGCGCAGAGCTTCCCGCCAGTTTTTTTGTTTTTTATATTGCAGTCCGAGAGCCACCATCGCCTTGCCCTTCAGCTCGTGATTGCTATCCGCAATTTCCCGGTACGCTGACAGCGCCTGCTGCTCTTGACCGACGGCTTCGTACCAGCGGGCAATCGCGAAGCGCTCCGCGTGAGAGGACGCTTGCCGTTCATGATCAAGCAGCAGCGTGGAAATGTGGATGTAGAGCGTAATCAGCGACAGTACATCGATCTCGTTATGCTGCAGAACCCCGGCGATGGATGCGGGATCCCTGCTGTCGAGATAGTCGAAGTAGAGCAGCGGAGCCATGTAGCCGGGCACGTCATTGTGGCGGTGAACGTACAATTTCTCTTGCTCAATAATCGAGAGACGGCACGATTCCAGCTCGTGCTTCCACAAGCGTCTGGCCCCGTGCAGCAGGTCGTAGTGCCCAAACGCCGGCAGGTCCGGGACGAGCTCGCGCAATAGCGTATGCCGTGTCTTTACTTGCGGCCAGTCGAACGCTTTCCCGTTAAAGGTGACAAGATGGGTCAAGTCTTTGACATCTGTCAAAAACGAATGGTACAGCGATACCTCCGCGTTCGGCGAGGCCAAAAAATGCTGACGAACGATGACTTGTCCGTCTGCAACGCAGCTATAACCCAAGAGAAATATCGTATTGCCAACCCCGCCGTGCAGTCCGGTCGTTTCCGTGTCAAAAAAAAGCAGGTCCTCAGCCGAGCTGCCCGCGGCTGAAAGCGGGTGGTTGATCGCTGTTTCGCCCCACGCTTCAACCACCTCGTAGAGTTGATCAAAGGTATAGCGGCCATGACGCTGTTCAAGCGGGTAACGCACTTCCCTGACCATCACGTAATCGTCTTCAAAAACGAACGGCTTTGCTTGCAACGCTTGCCACTGTTCTCTATAGGGGATATCCGGCTCGAAGCGGGGCGTCGGCTTCGCAGCCTCGATGGACAGATGGCTCTTCATCCGGTTGAGCTTATCTTTCAGCGACATCCGCATCTCCCCCCCTGAGCTACCCGCAACAATCTTACCGCCAGCGATTTCCCACCCTCTTCGGCAGCTCCCGTACAGGATGGGCAGCCGTTATCGCAAGGGCACGTGACGATCAGCTTTTCTGCCTGCGCAAGTATCGTCTGCATTTGCTTGTATACCTGTTCACTCAGTCCGATGCCCCCGGGGTAGCGATCGTACAGAAAGATGCACGGTTGGCCCGAATGCACCGCCTTGCGCTGGGCGATGACATGCAAATCTGACGGATCGCACATCACGTACAGCGGAGCGACGTGCTGCAGGACGTGGGCAAGTCCAACAAGTCCGCGCTCCACGTCTTCCTTGCCGATCGATTCGAGAATCTGCTCGGGAAAGCTGATCCAGGCCGCATTTGTATGCAGCTCCTCCTCTGGCAAATGGATCGGACCCGAACCGATATTTTCGTGCGTCTCGAACTTGATTTTCTTGAAAATCGTCGCCATGGCATGGACAGACACTTCCCCGTAAGCGAACTGAAGAAGCCGCTCATTCTGTGACTGATCCTCTTCCAGCACTTTTAGCTGGACTGCCAGATTGGCGTCCGTATAGTAATCGACCTGAACCTCGCGCACATATGCTTTCTTTTCTTCGTAATCGAGCTTTTCCACCTGGTACTGGACGCCTTGGTGCAGGTAAATCGCTTCCTCATGCAGCAGCGTCAAGGAACTGAACCGGTCCATCTCGCCGATCACACGCTCATTGCCCCGTTCGCTCAGGTCGATAATGACGACGTTTTCCTGGGAGGCCGAGCGCAGGCTGATGTTATGCGCGGGGAACGACTGGTTCATCCAGAACCATTTTCCTTTGGAAAAGTGCAGCACCTGCTCCTCGGTCAGAAACTCGAGAATTTCCGTCACCTCGGCGCTGCCAAAACGCTCGCCTTGCTGGAAGGGCAGCTCATACGCGGCACACTTGAGATGGTCGACGAGAATGATCAGGTTGTCGGGATTGATTCGCGCCGTTTCCGGGCTGCGGTCAAAAAAGTACTCCGGATGAGCGATGACGTATTGATCGAGCGGACTGGAGCTGCCGACGAGAACGACGCACGACTCATCCTGCCGCCTCCCCGCTCGTCCGGCCTGCTGCCATGTGCTGGCCACTGAACCGGGGTAGCCCGTGATGACACAGGCCTGCAGTTGGCCGATGTCGACGCCGAGCTCAAGCGCATTGGTGCTGACGACACCGATGATGTCGCCCTGGCGCAGTCCGCGCTCGATTTGCCGCCGCTGGCTGGGCAAATACCCGCCGCGATACCCTTGGATCGTCTTCGGCCCGAGCTTGCGCTTCACCAGCTCCTGCAAGTACTTCAGCAGAATTTCCACGCGCACCCGGCTGCGCGCAAACAGGATCGTCTGAATGCCGTTGCTGAGGAACTTTTCCGTGATGTCTCGCGCTTCCAGTGTCGCGCTGCGGCGAATGTTGAGCTGTTTGTTGACCACAGGCGGATTGTAGAAAATAAAATGCTTTTTGCCGGTCGGCGCACCGTTGTTCGTCACCAGTTCCATCGGTTCTTCCGTCAAATGCTCGGCCAATTCCTTGGGGTTGGCGATGGTTGCGGACGTGCAGATGAATAGCGGCTTGCTGCCGTAAAAGGTGCAAATCCGCTTCAGGCGGCGGATGACATTGGCGACATGACTGCCAAACACGCCGCGGTATGTATGCAGCTCGTCGATGACGATGTACTGCAAATGCTCAAAAAACGATACCCACTTGGTATGGTGCGGCAAAATCGCAGAATGCAGCATATCGGGATTGGTGATGACGATATTGCCGGCTTTTCGCACCATCTGACGGATGTTGGCAGGCGTATCGCCGTCATACGTTTCGGATCTGATCGCAAGTCCCGTTTCATTGATCAGCTCGTGAAGCTCGCTCCTCTGATCCTGTGCCAGCGCTTTCGTCGGGAACAAATAGAGCGCTCGCGCCTGCGGATCTTCGGAGAGCGTCTGCAGGATTGGCAAATGGTAGCACATGCTCTTGCCCGATGCCGTGGGTGTCACTGCGACGATGTTTTTCCCTTCGCGGACATAGCGAAAGGAACTGTCCTGATGTGTATACAGTGCCGTGATCCCGCGTTTTTCCAGCGTGCGGCAAATGCGCTCATCCATCGTCTGCGGGAACGGTACGGTTTTCGCCTCTCGCGGAGGAATGGTATGCCAATGGACGATATTCTGTTTGAATCGCTGCTCATTTTGCAAAAGCTCCAGGAGCTGGGCCATCGTCTGTTTCGTCTTCACTTCATCACCTTCTTCCCTTCTATTCTAGCGAATGAATGTTCGGGAAGTAAAGAGAAAAACCGGAGTACATTGTCTCCGGTTTCTGATCCATGCTCGTTACAGCTTGAAGGAGGTCAACGGGTCATTTGCTTCAGGCAAATCTTTTTGCAGCTGCTCCAACGGCGTAAGCTCGAAAAGCCCTTTTTTCATTACGGCCTTGACCCAGATAGCCGAGAAGATGATGGTGATCGCTAAAAAGGAGATGGCGTAGGTGTAAATTTGTGTCCTCACTTCCGGTTCAGGGAAAATGTTGAAAATCATATAAAAGATTCCGAGTATACCGACAATTTGGAACGTGATGCCGAGCGGTGATTTGAATGTGCGCTCTACATTCGGATGCTTGTAGCGCATAATAATGACGTTGACGTGCGCGATGATATACGTAATAAACCAGCAGAAGGCTCCGGCCAAAATAAAGGTGCTGATCGAGGCGGAGTTGGTAATTCCCGCTACCAGGAAGACAAGCAGCGTTGCGGACATGAAGATGACGCCTACCCACGGGCTCCCCCATTTGTTCAGACGTCCGAAAGCTTTCGGCAGCTGTCCTTCCCTGGCCATCGAATACAGCATCCGGGAGATGGAGCAAATAATCGTATTGAGCGTACTGGCCGTTGCAAAAAAAGTGATAATCCCCATCCAAACCTGGCCGGTTCTGCCCATAATTCCGGTTGCCGCTATGACGTGTGGAGAATCGGAATTGGCTAACTCGCTTAACGGCGCGTACCGGATTGCCCCAAAGCCAAACAGTGTATCCGCAACCAAAATAATGACCAGACCCAAAATCATCGACAGGGGTATGTACAGCTTAGGCTTTTTCATCTCTTCCGCCATCGGAGTGACGAACTCTCCGCCGATAAACAGCCAAAACGCCATCGCAGTCAGTCCCAGCACACCCACGCCCATCTCGTTAAACGGCAGCGAGACAGGCAACGGCTCGCCTCCTCCCCCCGTCCCGGTCAGCGCGATCAAACCGATCGCGACGATCGAGACGATCATCAGCGTAGTGACGATTACCTGTACCCAGCTGTACAGCTCGATCCCGCGAATGTTGATCAGACAGAGGACGATCATAAAGATGACAGAGATTGCCGTCGGGTTGACCGTGGGGAAAAACACATCGTGAATGACGATCCCGGCAATGCTTGCTTCGGCGCTCCCGGCAAAAAAGTTAACCAGAACATATCCGCTCAAGACGGAAATCATCCCGATAAACGGTCCCATCGTCGGAAGTGTATAGTGGTTGATTCCGCCGGCTTTGGGGATGATGGAAGCAAGCTCGGCAAATGAAAACGCAACAAAAAGATTCAGCAGCATCGCTACAACCATGGCAATGATAAAACCCGGACCGGCAATTCCAAAGCCTTGCACCAACGAGACCATTGACGATGAAGCAACGACGATGCCTACAGCAGTCGCCACCGCTGTCCATAAGCCGACAGTTCGCTTCAGTTGATTTTCCATTTTTTGAATTCCCTCCTGTTCAAGTCGTGAAATTGACCAGAACGAATCCTGCCGACTTCTTGCTGGCTGTTTTTGCCGCGTTGCTCGATTCTCTCCCTTGGGTGTACATCGGTTCTCATATACAGGACACCATCCTGGATCTATTCGGGTAAGACAGTGCGTTATGCAGTAAACGACTCCATCAAGCGATTTGGAAACGCTTACGCTTGTTCGTTTACATAATTTATATTATGGCAACTAAAGACAGCCTGTTTGTCTTGGTGCTGCGGTTTTTTTGGAATCAAAATGTTGGACATTACGATCATTGCTGTCGTTCTTCCCATGAACATGCGGGTGCCCGTCTCTTCTTTCCTCCTTCCGCATTTTGTCGTCTTACTCGCACGATCGGATTTTCGCAGAAAAGCATCCCCCCTTTCGATTGCCCGAGTTCCCCCGTTTCACCGTAGTCTGTTTGCTCACACCTTACTCAATGGCGCCGATCCACTTTTGCTTTCGTCTGCAGCGAGGATGTTTGAAAAAAATCTTATCACATCAAACATTTAATATCAAATGATTTTATAAATTCAAAAAATTTTTCGCCGCTATCATGGGCTTTTCTACCTGTTTCTCGATCAAACGTACGAGAAAATGATGGACCAGGCGCCGATCCAGAAGGAGCATCAGGCACTGGCCCATATTTATGAATCCAGCTATCTTGCGGAGTGTTGTCTTCTTGGCGATTCCCCTCACGTCCACCGTCTCTGCGATATGGATTGCTTTCAACAAAAAAAAAAGAAACCGCCTCTCAACCTGACTTTCACCAGTAATGAGCGACGTTTCCCCCTTGATTAACGCAGCGAAGCGACTTCCATTAAGAACGAATCTGCTTTTGGTACAGGGCAAGCCCCATTGCGCAAACATCCAGATCGAGCTGAAGAATTTCATAGATCCGATGACCGTCAGGTACTCCCTTTTCCGTCAACGCCTGCTTGATCTTCTCAAACAATGCAGCCGCGATCTCCTTCTGGCCCTTCCCGGCGTCCACTGCCTCTCTCGCCGTATCCACAAATACGTCCAGCCATTGACGCACCTGCTCGTAAACAGTCTCAACGGCTGTGGACATGCCGAAGTGGCCGAAGTAAATACGTCCGATGCCCAACTCCTTGATCAGCTCCATCGATTTGAGCATCGCGTCCGGGTTGAACTGGTTCGGCGATGTCGTTGGCAAATACAGCGTAAAACCGGCATCCTCCGTCTGCGGGTACTTGATGCCGCACGTGTCGCCGGTAAACAAACCGTTGCTGATTGGATCATAGATGGAAAAATGGTGATTGGCATGTCCTGGTGTATCAAAAAACTGCAGGGTGCACGCTGGCCCGATCGAAAGCGTCTCGCGATCCGCCATGACGATGACCTTCTCCTCCGGCACAGGCAAAATAGGCGCAAACAGACTGTCAAACTGTTCCCCGTAGACCATTTTTGCACTCTCGATCAATCGTTCCGGATTCATCAGGTGCCGGGCCCCTTTGGGATGGACCACGACTTGTGCATTCGGGCAGTGCTGCAGCAACAACCCTGCGCCGCCGGAGTGGTCGAGGTGGATATGTGTCACGATGATGTAGCGCACGTCCTCTGGTTTGATCCCTAAATCAGCAAGCCCCTGCAGCACGTATGGAATCGACGGGCTTGCACTTGTTTCGACAAGGGTCAGCATCTCTTCACGGATGACGTATGTACCTGTTCTCGACTCCCAGCCCAAATCAAACCCGTCGATCAGATGGATACGATTGCCTAAATCGATCGGCTGTTTATGTGTCATAACGTTTCCTCCTCTGTTTGTCCATTTGGCTAAATTGTACTATATTGCAGTTGCAGACAACAGCTGGAAACCGGACTACCATATGCCGATCATTCCTTACACTGCCGAGACAAAATGATCCTTGTACTGCTCGCGCAACGTCCGCTTCATGAACTTGCCTACCGATGTCTTGGGGATTTCTGTGAGGAATACGACATCATCCGGCAGCCACCACTTGGCAAAGTGGTCTTTGATAAAGTCGAGCAATTCCTGCTTGCCAATTGCAGCTTGGGCATCCTTCAGGACGACAAAGGCCACCGGACGCTCATCCCACTTCGGATGGGGGATGCCGACGACACTGGCTTCAAAGACGGCGGGATGAGCCATCAAGGCGTTTTCCAGATCAACGGACGAGATCCACTCGCCACCGCTCTTGACCAAATCTTTCGTCCGGTCGACCAGCTTGACGTTCCCTTCCTCGTCGATGACGGCTACGTCGCCCGTATGCAGCCAGCCGTCCGCAAACGCCTCGGCCGACCGTGAATCGTTGTAATATTGATCGGCAATCCACGGCCCGCGCAGCAGCAGCTCTCCCATCTCCTGACCGTCCCATTTGACATCGCCGTGTTCCCCGACAATTCTCATCTCCAGACCGGGGACGAGGATGCCTTGCTTGGAGCGGATGTCCAACAGCTCTTCTTCTGTCAAGTCCTGCTGGTAGCTCTTCAGACGAGACGACAGGACCAATGGGGTCGTTTCCGTCATGCCGTACGCGTGCAGGAACGGGATGCCGAATTTTTTCTCATACGTCTTGATCAATCCGCGCGGCGCAGCAGAGCCGCCACACAGGACGGAGCGCAGGCTGGATACGTCAAACTGTCCTTCTTCAAGCGCTTTCAAAACACCCAGCCAGACAGTTGGCACACCTGCTGCCAAGGTGACCTTCTCTGATTCGATCAAATCGAGCAAGGTCAACGGAGTAGGCGCAGGTCCTGGCAAGACGAGCTTCGTTCCCAGCCAGACGGAGATGAAGGGCAGCCCCCATGCATTCGCATGGAACATCGGGACGACCGGCATGGCCACGTCACTCTCCGATACACCTACTGTGTCAGCCATGCCCATGGACATGCTGTGCAGGAATACGCCGCGGTGGGAGTACACGACCCCTTTTGGATTGCCAGTCGTGGCAGACGTATAGCACATGCCCATCGGGTCGTTCTCATCGATGTCGTCGGGATACACATAACCAGGATCGCCTGTTTCAAGCAATTTCTCATAGGAATACACAGGAGACAGCGTTGTTTCCGGCAATTCCGATTTATCTGACATCACGACATATGCACGCACAGTCGGCAATTGATCCTGAATCTTCTCGATCAGCGGCATGAACGCTTCGTCGAGCAGCAAGACAACATCTTCAGCATGATTGATGATATAGATGATGTGGTCGGGCGAAAGCCGGATATTGATCGTGTGAAGGACAGCCCCCATGCACGGAATGCCAAAATACGCTTCCAGATGCCAGTGATGGTTCCAGGCGAATGTGCCTACCCGCTCCCCGCGTTTTACACCGAGCGACTCCAGCGCACTGGAAAGGCGGCGCGTGCGCCTGGCATACTCTGCATACGTATAGCGAAAGAGCCCTGCAGGCGTGCGGGAGACAATTTCCTTCTTGGGAAAAAGCTTTTCTCCGCGCTCAAACATCGAACGAAGCGTTAATTGAAAATTCATCATCGCAAAATTCCCCCTCGATTTTTTCAATCATGCTGTTCTCATGCTGCTGTAGAATCAACTAAAAATATTCTGTATAAAATTATAGCGTACAATTATATATATTTCTCCATGAATATCGCTTTTTCCTGTTGTCCTTGCGGGATTTCCAACAGGACAATTCAATTTTTTCCCGCATAATCCCTGCTCGTTTACAAAAGATGTCGTGCCACGTACTTGAATTGCGTGTGGTGGATTTAATTGAAAAGGCTTCATCCCCGCACCGGCGCATCTTTCGCCATGCCGTCATTGGCACGCTCGGACTGCGAGAAGAACGGGATCCGGCAGGGATGAAACCTTTCAGATGACTGCTTTTAGACGACTTGGGCGTCGCCCAGGTACATAATCGCTTGCAGCGCTCTAATCGCCTGCAAGGCGTTTTTCGCTTCATATCGCACAGTCTTGCCGCCGTTGACGATTTCGACTCCCGGCATAAAGCCGGCGACCTGAGCAGAGTAGGTCAGCTTGAACTCGACTTCGATCGTATAGTGGTCCAGCTGCTTGACAGGCGGTACGTTTTTCCTGTTGATCACTGCGGTTTTGGCTTCTTTCCGGATCAGTTCCTGGGCGACGCTCGGATGGAGACATTGCGCCGTGTAATTGCTGATCCCTTTTTTAACGGCGACAGTATGCACGCCGCTGATTTCTTTCTTCACTTCTTCCGCCGTCTGGCTGTCTCCGGTGACGAGGACGACTGGTACGCCGAACGCTCCGGCGATTGCCGCATTGATTCCGGATTCGCCGATCTCTCTTCCATTCAGCAGGACACGTTGAAAGCTGCGCGTGCTGATCGTATGGTTCAAGATCGCATCGCCGACACCCGCCATGCAGTGGTAGCCGATAAAGAAGGCGGCATCGAAGCTTTCATCAATCCCCTCCATCATCTGCAGCGGCTTGACCAGTCCGCGGATTACCTCTGCCTTGGGATGCACTTCATCGAGAATCAGATTGCGCATCGTGCTGTGGGAATCATTGACGACGATTTCTGTCGCCCCCGCTTCCAGCGCCCCTTCAATCGCAGCGTTTACATCCTGAGTCATAAGCCTGCGAAAGTATTGGTAGTCACCGGTACCGTTGACGACGTCGCCGGGACATGTAACACCGGATATTCCTTCCATTGTCTACGGAAATAAAGATTTTCATAAGCGTACCCCCTCTTCGTGCTCGTTCAAGCCGGTTGGAACATTCGGCCCTTACTGATTCAACCACACTTCTTCCAGTCGGTAGCTGCCCAATGGCGTCACTTGGAAGTTTTGCACCTCTTTTTGCATCACGTATGTGCTCGGAGTGAAGTACAGGAAGACAAACGGAGCATCCTCGCTGACCGTCTTCTGAATGTCGTAATACATCTCTTTGCGTTTGTTCTCGTCTAGCTCGCCCTGTGCTTTTACAGCCAGCTCGTCCACCTTCGGATTTTTGTAGCCCGTGTAGCAGGAGTTCGCGCCGCCATTGGATACGACACCAAACATCGTCAGTTCATCCGGATCGATCACATCGCTGGAATAGGCAGCCATGATCATTTCGTAATTCATCGCTTGCTGCATTTCGTAGACGGTACCGGTTTCCAATTGCTGTATCTCTACATCAATACCGATCGCCTTTAATTGTTCCTTGATGATAATTGCTGCCTGCTTGCTGATTTCGTTGCCGTTTTTGATAATCATTGTTGTTTTGAAGCCGTTTGGTTTGGAGGATTGCGCCATCAGTTCTTTTGCTTTGTCGAGATTGTATTTGTATCCTTCAAGCTGATCATTCAGGTACATGACTTTTGGCAGATACGAGCTGGCCGGTTCGCCGTTGCCGTTCAGCACCACTTTGATCAGATCGTCTTTGTTTACCGCGTAGTTCATCGCCTGACGGATTTTCACGTCGTTAAACGGCTCCTTCGTGGTGTTGATGCCGATCATTTCGAGGTGGGCAAAAGGCGAGACCATTACATTCAGGGACGTATCGGCCTTTAGTTGATCCAGCATGCTAAACGGCACTTCCGACGTAACCTCGATTTCCTTCGCTTGCAGCTTCAGTATTTTTGTCGTATCCTCGGGTACCTGCTCGTAGCGCACTTCATCCAGATACGGCTTGCCTTTTTGCCAATAATTCGGATTCTTCTTCAGCACGACGGCTTGCCCACGCTGCCAGTTATCGAGCATGAACGGACCGGACCCGACCGGATTGTTGGCAAACTCCTTGCCCTGTTCCTTGACCACTTTTTCCGGGACGATCGCGGAGCTGTACATCGCGAGGATGGACATGAGCGGTACGTACGGCTCACTCAGCTTGATCGCCACCTGATTCTCGTCGAGCACATCAACGGACTGCACGGACGTAAAGAACGATTTTGCATTGGATTCTTCCGCTTGTCTGGCCCGATCAAGCGAGAACTTGACGTCGGCAGCCGTGACGGGCATGCCGTTCGAGAACTGGACGTCCTTGCGCAGGTTGAACGTATACGTTTTGCCATCGTCCGAAATCGTCCAATCCGTCGCCAGATCAGGTTCGATGGATGTGCCGTCTGCACTCAGGCGCACAAGCTTGTCATACAGATTCGTAATGATCCAGATCGAAACGTTGTCAACCGCGACGATCGGGTCAAAGCCTGTGACGTCTTTCGGGTTGGTCAGCCGGAGCACACCGCCCGCTTTTGGCGTGTTGGCGGACGCCGTTTCCTGACCAGCGGTCCCCGATTGTTCGGCTGGCGGCTGTGAATTGTTTTGCGGTTCGCTGGAGCAGGCGACTGTACCCGCAGCCAGCAGTAAGCTGCATACGCCAAAAATGGCGTTCCGGACTAATTTTTTTGCACGTATCATCACGATGTCCCCTTACTTGGATGTTTGAGTTTACATTGTCTCTTTAGGTTTTTTTTCCAGCAGGTAGTAGTGCACCGGTTCTGCCGAAACTCCTCTGATAAAATTGCTTACATGCCATCCATGTTGGAAGTAATGCATGAAAAGCGCACGCGTCTCCAGCCGCCAACGCAATGCCACATCTACATTCGCAGCCTTCACTGCCTGAAACGCTGCCGGCACGGCAACCACCAGCTGGCCGTCGTACTCAACAAGCGTGAGGTCAATCGCTTGCGGTTCCACGATTCCCTGGGCATTGATCGCGTACGACAAGAGGTGCTTTGCATTCGTTTCCAGCTGTCGCTCTTTGCGTTGGCCTTCAAGCTTCGCCAGCACATCCGGACGTTTAATCCACCATTCGACTTGAAAGCGGTCGGAGGGGAGCCCGGCATTCAAAATGTCCGTCATCTCGCCGTAGCAATTTTCAATGTAAATTGAGCAAATTGCCCCCAGCTTGCGAATGTTCAGATTACCGTTGACCGTCTCCAGCGGATCGTACGTCCAGGTAATGAGCTCGTAGCCTTTTTCGATGGCAGCCATTCGCTGCGTACGCTTGAGCTTCTCTCCTATTCCCCCTTTCTGGTAATCGGGATGAATGCCTAGGTTGTGCGAACAAAGGTACGTCTGTTCTCCGTCAAACCCGGCAAAGCTGTACTGAAAACCGACCAAACGGTCTTCGTCATAAGCGCCTATGATCATGCCGCCGTGTTTAACCGCCGTCATCGTTTGATGCAGCGGCACGGGGTCGTCATCGGCCCAAATGACTTCCTCCAGCTCTTTAACTGCCAGAAGCTCTTCATATGTGTTCAACAGCCTGATCGTCAGTGGCGCCGTGCCCGCCTCGTCTTGCTTCATCGAATCTCTCTCCTCTCTTATCCCATCCATGCAGCTGTCTTTTTATTCTACGAACACCTCGTAGTTGGAGTAGACTTGCTCCAGTTTTTGCTGACGCAGATGCGTTTGGGCACTGTATTTGTGGTTGATGCCTTTGATAATGAATTCCAGAACAGCGATGACCGAAATAATCGTGTCGGTATCGACAGCCGTCAGGACCATGTCCGAAAGACGACCGACCGGCGACAGGATTTGGTCAGTTACGGCGATCAAGGGGATCCCTTCCTGTTTTACGCACTTGGCAATCGCTACAGATTCCTTGGCGTAGCGCGGAAAAGAAATCATCAAGACGACCGATTTTTTCGTCAAATTGCACATTTTTTCATAAATATTCCCCGTAGGCGGATAGAGCTCGACTTTGTCGCGCAGCGTGCTCAGCATCAGGGAAAACCAGTAACCGGCTGCATACGAGGCTCGGGATCCGACGACCAAAACGCGGTCGGCTTGCATAATCGCATCGACAATCTTCCACAAATCTACGACATGCAGCTGGCGGAGTGTCTCTCTCATACTCTCGATATCGGCTTCGATCGACTGGGTAAAAAGGCTTCGCTCATCATCGGTCGCTTTCATGGTGTCCAAGCCCGTCGCCAGTGCTGGTTTCTGGCTATTCTTCAAGATTTGCCGCTGGATGTTCTCCTGCATCTCCGTAAACCCGCTGAATCCGAGCGCATACGAAAAACGGATGACTGTCGTCTCGCTCACGTCGACTTTGCGGCCGATTTGGACGACCGTACTGAAGGCAGCTTCTTCCATGTGCTGAATCAAGTATTCTGCAACTTTTTTTTGCCCCGGGGACAAGCTGTTAAACTTCTCTTTGATCAAGCTTTCGAATGGTAAATGCTCCACTATAGCCTCCATGGAAAAGGTAAGTTTGATCGCGATATTTTCCGTCCATCCTTCTGGCGGAAGCTTTCGGTTGTGCATTGAAGAACGATGTTCTACATTTTTTCAATTAAGTGAAGTAAATACTTCATGAACTATTTATATCACAATTGTCAAAAAAGTTAAATGACAAAAAACCGCTCTGCCTCCGAGCGGTTCGATTCATTGCTATCCCGTATTTGAACGCCATCGCTTGTAAGCCGAATGGATATATGCCAAATGCGCTTCGTGCCGACCAATTACGCACGCTGTGAACCATCCCGTTGCCATCGCCTGCGGAGCTGGTGATCGCACGCATGATCGGTCCATCGCCTCCGCTTGTCCCTCGAGCGCTTACGAGATGAAGATATTGCAGGGTGACTTGCTCAACGCCGGAAATGGCGTTACGAGAACCTTTCGGGCACCGTATGATTATGTATAGATGAAGTCTAAGCATGCCAGGAGGTCATCACATGACAAATCTTCACACGCTTCAAACGGAACAGGTCAATCCGCGTACGCAAAATATCGATACGTACTCCTGTTTGGATATAGCCAAAACGATGAATGCCGAAGACGCGCTTGTCGCTCAAGCTGTCCAGCCCGAACTGCACGCGATCGCGCAGATAATGAGCATGGCCGCAGCACGAAAACAGCCCTCGCTGCCGGAGCCGGAGCTAGCGAGGGCTGTTTTCTATCCGCAAATCAGCGAATCGAGGTCACGCGGGTAGTACGTCAGCATCTCCATGCCCGTCTCCGTCACCAAAATCGTCTCCGAGTGGCGGAAACCGCCCAGCCCTTCCACGTAAATGCCCGGCTCGACAGAGAACACCATGCCCGCCTGCAAAATCGTATGATCGCCCAGATCGAAGAACGGCGCTTCGTGATTCAACAAGCCGAGCGCGTGGCCGGTGTGATGGCGGGTCAGATGAGTCACGCCGCTTTCCTTGAAGTGCCGCTGCACTTCTTTCTCCACCTCGGAGGCAGGAATGCCCGCACGAATCGTCCGGAAGGCGACGTTTTGCGCTTCTACCATAATATCGAAGTACTTCTCTTGCTCTTTGCTCACTTCCTGCACAAACATCGTGCGTTCCAGCTCGCTGTGGTAGCCAAACACGGCGGCATCTGCGCCAGTCACCAGCGTATCGCCTTTTTTCAGCGTAATGCTCTGTGTCACGGCATGCGGCAGTGCCGACATCGGGCCAACTTGTCCGCGGAATACGGCAATCGCACTGTTTCCGTAGCCGCCGTAAGCTTTGAACCCTTGCCCCAACGTCTTCAGCATCGTCAGCGACGCCTCTTGGCTCGCCCGGCTTTCGATCTCGATCGCATCGACACCGGGCTTCGAGTAATCCTGCAGCAAGCGATGCGCCAGATGCGACCAGCGCAGCGATTCTTTAATCAGCTCCAGCTCATTCGCCGATTTGACGAACCGCGCCTCCTGCACCCAGCCGGCCAGGGAAACGAACGTTGCCTCGAGAATTTCGCTTACCCGCGGACCGCGATACCCCATCGGCGAGCCGTATCCATCGGCATCAATCCCGACTGTCTTGCCGACAAATTGCGCTTCGGTCAGCGCGTCTTGCAAATATTCCATCGGATGGCGAATGCCGGGATACTCCGGATAAGAATGAACGCGATCGACGTACGCGTGCAGCTCAGTATGCTCATGCTCCAATGCTGGCACGAACATGTGGGTTAGGCCGGACGGGTCAATAAACAATCCCATCGGACGTTCCGTCGGGATAAAGTGAAAGCCCGTCAGGTAAAAGATGTCCGTCACGCTAAACAGAATGGCACAGTCAATCTTGTTTTCGCTGAGTCGCTTTTTCAGTTTTGCCTGCCGTTCAAGAATTTCTTCTTTCGGAATTGCTAGCATCATCGTTTCCACCGCTCCCCGCAACGTTATCGTTCTGCCACATCATGCCCTCAATACAGATGGCACGCCACCTGATGGTTCGGCGCCATTTCGCGCAAGACAGGTCGTTCGCTCTTGCAGCGGTCCATCACGCGTGGACAGCGCGTATGGAACGGGCAGCCATGCGGCGGGTTGGCCGGACTGGGCACATCGCCTGCAAGGATAATGCGCTCCCGCTTGACCTTGCGATTCGGTTCCGGTGCGGCAGACAAGAGCGCTGACGTGTACGGGTGCAGCGGTGTCTTGTACAAATCTGCCTTGTCCGCAACTTCAATCAGGTTGCCAAGGTACATCACGCCGACGCGGTCGCTGATATGCTTGACCACTGCCAGATTGTGCGAAATGAAAATATAGGAAAGGTTGAACTGCTGCTGCAAGCCAACCATCAGGTTCAAAATTTGCGATTGGATGGACACGTCGAGTGCCGACACCGCTTCGTCCGCCACGATCAGCTTGGGATTGAGCGCCAAGGCCCGGGCGATCCCGATGCGCTGGCGCTGTCCGCCGGAAAATTCATGCGGATAACGGAACCGGTCTTCGGCGCGGAGCCCAACCGTCTCCAGGAGCTGGCTGACCGAATCGTTGACGTCTGCCTTTGTCGCCATACCGTGGATGAGCAGAGGTTCGGCGATCAAGTCCTGGATGGCCATCTTTTGATTCAGCGAAGCGTACGGGTCCTGAAACACCATCTGGAAGTTTTTGCGGATCTCGCGCAGCTTTTTCCCGCCCAATCTGGTAATGTCCTGACCGTCAAAGAGAATCTGACCGTCAGTCGGTTCCATCACCCGCATGATCATCCGGCCTGTGGTTGATTTGCCGCAGCCCGATTCACCGACGATGCCCAGTGTTTCGCCTGCTCTCAGCTTGATCGAAAAGCCGTCGACCGCTTTTACGTACCCGACGGTTTGGCGCAACCAGCCTGCCTTGATCGGAAAGTGTTTCTTCAAGTCCTTTACTTCCAGGAGATATTCGCTCATGATGCCCCTCCTTCCTCCACGATGTCACAGCGAATCAGATGACCTGGGCGAATTTCGCGCAGCTCTGGCATTTTTTCAAAACAGCTCGGCTGGGCAAGCGAACAGCGCTTGGCAAACCGGCAGCCGGCTGGAAACGCTGCTGCACTGGGAACCGTCCCCGGAATGGAGTACAGCACGTCTTTCTCTTCTTCCAGCGTCGGAATCGAAGCGAGCAATGCTTTTGTATACGGATGCAGCGGTTCTTCGAACAAATCGTCTGCATTGACGCTTTCCACGACTTGCCCGGCGTACATGACGACCACGTGATCGGCCATTTCCGCGACAACGCCCAAGTCATGGGTGATCAGGACAATCGACGTGCCGAAGTCGTCGCGCATTTTCTTCATCAATTCCAGCACCTGCAATTGTACCGTCACGTCAAGTGCGGTGGTCGGCTCGTCGGCAATCAGCAGCTTCGGCTCACAGATCATCGCGATCGCAATCATCACCCGTTGGCGGAGACCACCGGAGAGCTGATGCGGGTATTCATGGACGATCTGGTCGGCGCGGGGAACGCCGACAAAACGCAGCATTTCCACCGCCTTCTTCATCGCCTCCTGCTTTGCGAGCTTGCGATGGCGGAGCAGCACTTCGACGATCTGTTCCCCTACCGTTAACACCGGGTTCAATGCTGTCATCGGCTCCTGAAAGACCATGGAGATGTCGTTTCCGCGAATCGCCGTCATCTGTTTGTCCGTCAGTTTGGCCAGATCCTGACCGTTAAACAGGATTTGTCCATCGACGATTTTTCCTTTTGGCCGCGGCAAAAGCTGCATGATGGAGAGTGACGTAATGCTTTTGCCGGAGCCGGATTCGCCCACGATGCAGACGATTTGCCGGGGGAATACCTTGAGATCTACACCATCAACGGCTCGAACCGTCGCTTGTTTGCTGATAAAGTACGTTTTCAGGTTTTTTAGTTCCAACAACGGCTCAGTCATCTTGGCACCTCCTTTGTTCATTCAAGTTTTGCGCCCCGTCGCAAAGCGTTCATACCTGTACGGGGGTTCTCTTGTTGACTGTTATCGATTATTGCGCGGGTCAAAGGTATCTCTGAGTGCTTCCCCCAAGAGACTGTAAGCCAAAACCGTCAATAATATCAGCACACCGGGATAGACTGCCAAAACCGGGGATGTCCAAATGTAATTTTGCGAATTCTGCAGCATGCTCCCCCATGATCCGAGTGGCGGCTGGATGCCCAGACCGAGATAAGACAGTCCGGATTCAGCCAGGATCGACCAACCGATCCCCAGCGTGACCAATACAATAATAGAAGAAAACGTCTGCGGCAGGATGTGGCGGAACAGAATCCGCCAAGGTCCGGCACCGATCGTCATCTCCGCTTCGACCAGGCTGCTGGTACGCCATTTCAGCACTTCCGCGTAGACGACACGGGCGATTTGCGGCCAATAGGTCAAGCCGACGACGAGGATAATGACCTTCGGGCTGTGCCCAAACGAGGTAATTTCAATCAGAATCAAGAAGAACGAAGGGATGGACAGCATCACGTCGACCAGACGCATGACGATGTATTCCGTCGCACCGCCAAAGAACCCGGCAATCGAGCCCATGAATCCGCCGATCAGAACCGCCAAGAGCATTGCACTGATCCCGACGGTCAACGTAATTTGACCCCCGGCGAGAATGCGGGCGAACTCATCGCGGCCCAGCTCATCCGTACCCAACCAGTGCTCCGCGCTCGCCGGCAATGTAATCGAGAGCGGGTCGGTATCCGTCGGCGAGTGACTGATGAAGAGCGGTCCGATAAAGACGATCACATGCAGGACAAGTAAAACGAGTAACGAGATTTTCCCGATGGCAGGCATCGACAACAGCTTTTTCCAAAACGTTTTGCGTTTGGGGAGTGATTGGCCTGACTGGTTCGTGGGTTCAGTCGGCGCCAGATTATAAGCGGCTTTAGTCATGTTGAATCCTCGGATCCAGTACGGAGTAAATGAAGTCAGTCAGAAGGTTGCAAAGAATGACGATGCTTCCCACCAGCACCGTTACCCCCATGACCAGCGTATAATCGCGATTCGTCGCGGCTTGTACGGCCAATCTCCCCATTCCCGGCCAGCCAAACACGCTTTCAATCACGACAGAACCGCCGAGCAGCAGCGGAATGATCAGCCCGATGACAGCGACGATCGGCACGAGCGCATTTCGCAAGGCATGGCGAAAAAAGACTCTGCCCGCCAGCAAGCCTTTTGCCCGCGCTGTGCGGATGTAGTCCAGATCGAGCACATCCACCATCGCCGAACGGGTAAAACGCACGATGTTCGGCAGCATCAAAATAGACAGTGCCAACACCGGCATGACCATATGCTCAAACAAATCGGCAATGGAAAAATTCATCCCTGCCGTCGTCATCCCCGAAGCGGGAAACACTTGAAACGTCACGGCAAACAGGATAATCAGCAGCGTCCCGAGCCAAAAGTCGGGAACCGCCATCCCGAAGGTTGAAAAAAACGTACTGAGCCTGTCGATCCAGCTTCCCCGTTTGACGGCTGCCAGAATCCCCAGCGGAATCCCGATTACGAGCGTAACCACCAAGGTGACAGAGGCCAAAATGACCGTGTTCGGGAACCGTTCTTTTAACAGGGTTGTAACGGGCTGTTGCGAATCGAGGGAAAGGCCGAGGTCACCCTGCACGGCATGTTTTAACCAGTCTGCATAACGCTCGACGACGGGTTTGTCCAGACCCAATTGCTTGGTTAACGCTTCCCGCTGTTCGGCCGTCGTCTGCATGTTCATGACAGCAGCCGGTCCCCCGGGAGACAGGTTGATCAGAAAAAATGTC
This sequence comes from uncultured Brevibacillus sp., assembly GCA_946402065.1. Taxonomy (GTDB): domain Bacteria; phylum Bacillota; class Bacilli; order Brevibacillales; family Brevibacillaceae; genus Brevibacillus_D. The sequence goes on from CAMIVR010000040.1 coordinate 28,671, forward strand.
AACAGCGTAACCAGAAACAGTGTCAACAATCCCTGTCCCAGTCGGATTACCAAATATCTAGCCACTTAGATGACCTCCTTTCGTGGTGAAATCGGCTTGCCAATGGTACAGGGTTATCCCCTGTACCATTGGATGCAAAACCTATTTTGTCATGGTCCATTCGGTGATGTGGTCTTCCGCAACGATTACGCTTGTATTCGGCAATTGCAGCTTCTTCGTAGTGGAAATGAAGGCTTGCGGATACCACAGATAGAGGTACGGCAATTCTTCCGCCATCAGTTTTTGCATATCGTTGTAAATTTTCACGCGTTCTTCTTCTGTTGCAGCCGCTCTGCCTTGTTCCATCAGCTTGTCCAGCTCCGGATTTTTGTAGCCCGGAATATTAAAGCCGGTGCCAGCCGTCGAGCTGTGGTAGTACGTCAACACGTCCGGATCGGTCGGCATCGCCCACCAGTTCAAGGTAGCATCGTACTTGCGGTTTACGACTACCTGCTGAATGAAGGAGTTCCACTCCATTACTTGCAGATTTACTTTCACGCCGATTTTTTGCCAGTATTGCTGCACCAGCTGCGTTGCCGGAACGAGAATGCTGAACTGTCCGGTCGGCATGTCGATTTCCAATGGCTTGCCGTCTTTTTGCATGATGCCGTCAGCACCAGGTGTATAGCCTGCTTCCTTCAGCAATTCTTTCGCTTTTTCCGGATCGTACGGATACTTTTGCACATCCGCGTTGTGGTACTTGGATTGCAGCGGCGGGATTGGTCCTGTCGCTACTTCGCCGTATCCCTTCAATACCCCTTTGATGATCGCTTCACGGTCGATGGCTGTCAGCAGAGCTTGACGCACTTTCACGTCCTGGAAGCGTTCCTGGGATTGATCCAGGGAAATCCAGTAGTATTTGTTCTCCGTTACCGGGGTGATGTTCAGGTTTTGGTTCTGCTTCAGACGATCCAGCAGCGTCGGGTCTTTCACGTCAACCAGGTTCAACGTACCGGAGAGCAGCTGGGCGATTTGCGTATTCGTATCCGGCACGATATGCACGATGACCTTGGCGATTTTGGCCGCGCCCCCGAAGTAATCCGGGTTGCGTTCCAGCTCAATCGATTGGCCAGGCGAATATTTGACGATTTTGAACGGTCCCGTACCGATCGGTTTTTCTTTATTAAAGGAGGTCAGCTTCCACGGGTCTTGTCCTGCAAAAATGTGCTTCGGCAAAATTTTCGCATAGTAGGCGAGGTAGTTCGGCAAAGATGACCACGGTTTTTTCAGGATGAACTGCACTTCATTCGGCCCGTTGGCGACGACTTTTTCCACGTCGGTGTAGTTCGACGAGCCGTTGGCGCCGAGTTCTTTTTTCAGCACGATTTCGTTGAAGGTGTAGACGACGTCATCTGAGCTGAACGGCTGACCGTCGTGCCATTTTACCCCTTCACGCAATTTGAATGTCCAGGTCAAGCCATCTTTGGACGGTTCCCAGCTCGTTGCAAGCGAAGGAATCGGTGTATAGTCCGTCCCCCATTTTGTCAAACCGTCAAAAATGATTTCCGTTACCGTCTGGGATTCCATGTAGCCTGACGGAGACCAAGGGTTGAAGTTCGGGTCTGCCGAAGTGGCGAAGTTGACGGTCGCATTGGTGTCAATGTCGGCCTGCGCTTCTGCCGGCGGGTTGCCGTTTGCGCCTGCGTTAGCATCCGGGTTCGCATTACTGCCTGTGCTTCCGCCGCCGCATCCGGTCGCTGCCAGCGATAGCGCCAGTAAACCGCCCAGCAAGCTGTAGATCGTTTTTTTCTTTTTCACGAAGATTCCCCTCCTGATGTAAATGAGTTTACGTATTTGGATAATAGCCGAGCAGCCTGGAGATGCGTTTGGCTTCCTCGATGATCAGTGCGCCAAACTCCGGCAATTTGTCATAGCCGACGCGGCTAATCGGACCGCCCACCGTGATACCCGCGACGACGTTTCCGTGCTTGTCGAAGATCGGTGCTCCGACCCCGCGCGCCCCCAGCTCAAAATCCTCATCGCTGATGCTGTAGCCGCGATTCTTCGTCTCGATCATCTCGGCGCGCAGGAGATCCGGGTCGTTAACTGTTTTTTCTGTAAATTTCTGATAATAAGGAACCATTGCGTACACTTTTTCCTGCTCTTCCGGCGGGAAAAAAGCGAGCATTGCTTTCGGGCTTGCTCCCGCGTGCATGGGCGAGCGAATGCCGACTGTCGATGTCAGTCTGACGCCATGCTTGCTGTCTTTGCGGGCGACGAGTACGGATTGTCCTTCGACCAGGCAGCAGAGATTGACCGTCTCTCCGGTAGCTTGCTGCAAATTCTCCATGAACGGCTGTGCCACCTCTTCGATCGGTGCATCCAGACCGACGGCTGGGACGAGCTGGTAAATGATCGGCGTAACGACGTATTGTCCATTTGCCAGCATGCGGATAATACCGAACTCTTCTAACGATTTGAGACTGCGAAACACCTGATTTTTTGATAATTTCGTCGATGCTTCGATTTCCGCAATCGTAAATTGGTAAGGTGAATGCCGGAATGTAAACAAGATTTGCAATGTTTTCATTACAGATTCAATGACATAACGATTTTCACCCGTTTTTCCTTTTTCAGAACTCAAAGTCGACTTTTCTTCTTCCACGACTATCCCCCTTTCTGTGTGTCAGAGTCGGTGAAAAGATTATTCTCTAATTCTAATCACAGGATGAATAAATAGTCAAACATATTTGATTCTATTTTTTTTGAAAAATGAATAACTACATAAATATTGCGGTTTATTTCACTATTACTTTCTTTGTAATAAAAATTCGGGGTTTTCACATTATCATTTTGATGCTAAAATTCAAACAAGTTTGATTCTGTAAAACACGGTTCGTCTTTTTCCAGCTTATTGACAACCAGTGAACCTGAAGAATGGAAGGAGAGTTGCGCATGCTGAAAATTTTGGAAATCAACGGCGTCAAGCTGTACGTTGAGGATCAAGGGGAAGGCCCTGCCATCATTACCCTTCACGGCGGTCCCGGCATGGGGTCGCGTCACGGTGATGCTGCCACCTTTGGTGCGTTTGCGGCAGAGGGTTACCGCGTCGTATCCTACGATCAACGCGGAAATGGCGAATCGGAAGGAGCCGCCCCTTACAGCCACGAGCAGTTTATCGCAGATACAGAAGCGCTCCGGCAAACGTTGGGGTTGGGCAAAATCGTCCTCGCCGGAGGCTCCTATGGCGGTCATCTCGCGCTGGAGTACGCGCTCAAATATCCAGAAAATTTGGCCGGCATCGTCCTTCGCGACACGGCAGCGTCCAATGCGTACCAGCACACCTCAAAGGAACGCGCCTTGAAAAGCGGCTTGCCTGGCATCGATCCGGACATGCTGGATCGGTTGTTTAGCGGACAGACATACAGTGACGAGGATTTCCGCGAACTGTATCGGGCCATCCTGCCGCTGTACTGGGTAACGTCCACTCCGGAGATGCTGGAAGAGTACCTCAATTCGATAACGTTCCGTCACGAAACACATAACTGGGCGTTTGCCAACAACCAGCCGACGTTCAACCTGGTCGATCGGCTGAAAACCATCCAGGTCCCGATGCTTGTGTTGTGTGGCCGCCACGACTGGATTACGCCGCTGGAAGCTTCCGAAGAAATTGCCCGCGAAGTGCCGAACAGCCGACTTGTCGTGTTTGAAAACAGCGGACACTCCCCGCAACGGGAGGAACGGGAGAAGTTCCTCGCGGAAGTTCGCAGCTTTTTGGCTGAAGTTCACCCGACAACAAAAGCGTAGAAATTATTTTTACTCTCAAACTTTTTCGAAAGGCGCTGACATCAGATGAAACAAAAAAATTACCGCGGTTATAAATCATTCCAGTACTTAGAAGCTGGCGTGGATTACAAAGAGTTTAAACTGGCAAAGGAGTTCGGCCAATTCCCAAGCTACGTGATTCCCGTGACGGAAGAAGAGGAAGCGCGCGTAAAGCGGATTTTTGAGGAAAATGTCGTCATCTCCCTGCACGATCACATGTTCATCGCTCCCGAGAACCTCGGCGAAATCATGGAGATGCGTCGTTGGGGCCGCGACTGGACAGGCTATGAAGGCTTGAGCAAATCCGGTCTGGACTGCGTCTTCGACAACCTGATGAACGGTACGTCGATGATTACCTCCCGCGCCGGCTGGAAGTGGGACGACATCATTTACGACCTCGGCATGCGTTTGAGCGATATTGCCCACCAGGACATGGTCATCCTCGGTTTGACTGTCGATGACATCCGCCGTGCCAAAGCAAATGGCCAAATCGCGTTTGTGCCATCGCTTGAATCGTCAACAATGATTGAAAACGAGCTGGATCGTCTGGACATTCTGTACGGATTCGGCGTTCGCTGCATGGGGATTGCCTACAGCGAAGGAAACTCGCTCGGCTACGGTTTGAAAGAAGCCCGCGACGGCGGTTTGACTGCATTCGGCAAGCAAGCTGTGCGCCGCATGAACAAGCTCGGTATCGCCATTGACGTCTCCCACTCCGGTGACCAGACGGCCATGGATACGATTGAAGTGAGCGAAAAGCCGATCTTCATCACCCACGCCGGCGCACGTGCGCTGTGGAACTCCAATCGCCTGAAGCCAGACCACGTCATCAAAGCGTGTGCAGAGCGCGGCGGAGCGATTGCGATCGAGGCTGCCCCACATACGACATTGACGAAAAACCATCCGCTGCACTCGATCGAATCGATCATGGAGCACTTCGAGTACTGCGTAAACCTGGTGGGCATCGATCACGTAACATTCGGACCGGACGTGTTGTTTGGCGACCACGTCGGGCTGCACCACGCGTTTGCCGCTGCCCTGTCGATCTCGTCTGCTCACGGTTCCAAAGGCTTTGAGGAAGTTGAGTACGTAAAAGGCATCGAAAATCCGACCGAAGCGTTCCCGAATATCGTCCGCTGGCTGGTCAAACACGGCTACTCCGATCAGGATATCGCAAAAGTAATCGGCGGAAACACGCTGCGCATCCTGGAAGAAGTATGGTACGATCCGAAGAAAATGGGCTTCGGCAAATAAGCAGCAAATTGTCGTGATACACCAAAGGGTACAGACGTCCTTCGCGGATCGGCTGTACCCTTTTCTTGTCACAATCGTCACTGTGCCGTATATCCGCCATCGACGAACAAATTGACACCTGTCACGAACGACGACTCATCGCTCGCCAGGTAGAGACATGCCTGGGCCACCTCTTCCGGGCGTCCCATCCTGCCCATCGGGTGTTTGTTTACCCGCACCTGCACCATCTCGTCCGTCAATTCCTTGAGCAGTGGCGTTTCGATATATCCCGGACATACGGCATTCACGCGAATTCCCTGTTTCGCATACGTGACCGCAATACTGCGAGTCAGGTTGGATACGCCTCCTTTTGCCGCGGCATAGGCGGTAATGTCCGGCTGTCCCACTTGCCCCAGGATCGAGGAAATATTGACGATGGCGCCGTTTTGCTGCTGCAGCATATGCGCAATCGCATATTTGTTGGATAAAAACACGCCGGTCAGGTTAATGTCGATCAGCTTTTGCCAATCATCCAGGCTCGTTTCATGGGCAGGGGAGATCTGATCGATGCCAGCAGAGGCGATCAGGATGTCGATCGTGTCAAATGCCGCCACCGCTTCGCTCATCAGGCGTTGTACATCTTTTTCCCTGGATACATCACAGGGAACGAATACGGCCTGCCCGCCACTCCCGACAATCTCATCCACGACCTGTACCGCTTGATCGGAGCGATCCGCGATGACGATTTTCGCGCCTTCCCGGGAAAACAGCCGCGCCACCGCCCTGCCGATGCCCGAACCGCCACCAGTAATTACTGCCACGCGATTGCTTAAACGACCCACTCGATTACACTCCTTCGTCTTTTTCTCGACTATCGTCATGCGCTTTCTCTCGAAAAAAATGCCAGCCGATGTTCTCTTGGCAACATCGGCTGCGGCATCCACGGCTATTCCATTTGCACGCTGTCAGATCAGTGTCTCCAATACCCGCCCCCAGCCATGTTCTTCCGTTGCGTAAAAGTCGCCGACTGTGAATCCGCCGCCCAGCACTTCGATTGGCTGCAGTTCGTGGAGCGGGTCAGTCGCCAAGCCATTCAAGCGCACGGTCGCTTTTCCCAGTTCCTCGCTGATCAGCTGAAAATCCGGCGACGTATCTCTGGCGATGATTTTCATCGCGGCGATGCCTGGCCCATCCGGCTTCGGTACGACGTGCAGATTGAGGTGCGGATACGTTTGCAGCGCAGGCAGCTTGTCGACTTTGGCGCTGCGATCGCATTCGATGTCGACGATCAGCGTGCCTTTCCGCACCGCCTGCCCCTTCACGGTCGCGCCTTCAGCCTGCAGCGTAATGTCGGCATACTTCTTCGGGTAGCCCCACAAGTCTCTTCCCGCAGCGATGGCGGAATCGTCGTTTTCATACTCGAACAGGTAATAGCCGCCGTAGACATCCTTGTATTTCACCGGGATGACGATGGCACAGTCCATGAACGAAACGACATTGCAATTGCTGAAATCACTGACGCTGACGATAAACGTGTCGTCGACGTATTCAAACGGCGTCGGTTCCAGGTACTTGCGTATCACTTCCTGTCCGCGGCAAATGGCAAAGACAGACCGATAGCCCTTGCACTCGTACGGCACAAACGGATCAGGAATTAGCGGTGTTTGTATCGGAACATTGTTTCCATGTGTAAAGACAGATCGGTTCATTGGCTTTTCCCCTCCTGTAGCTGTTAAACGGCTCGCGTATCCGCTTTCTCACTGAGGCGCACGCGCTCCGAAGACGCGGTCAGCTTGCTGACAACGAGAATGACGATCGCGGAGACAATCATGCCGGGAATAATTTCATACAAATAATCTGCATACGGCGTGCTTTTCCAGATGACGACAGTCAACGTGCCGGAAATCATTCCCCAGAACGCCCCCCATTTGGTGACGATATTGGAGTACAGAGCAAAAATGATCAACGGCCCAAAGCTTGCACCCAGGCCAGCCCAGGCGTACAAGACAAGTGCAAACACGGCTTGAATATCCATAAATGCCAGGACAGTCGCCAGAATCGAGAGCACCACCATGGTGATCCGACTGATTCGCACGAGCTGTTTGTTCGTGTACTCGCGCTTGGAAATGCTGCGCAAGAGATCGCTGGCCAGTGACTGCGTTGCAACCATCAGCTGAGAGGAAAACGTCGATTGGATCGCTGCAAAAATGGCCCCGAGCACGATTCCAATGACCACCGGGCTCATCGTGCCCATGACGAGCGTCGGAAAAACGTATTCGGGGTCGGTAAGATTGGGAATGACAATGCGTCCGATAAGTCCGAGCAAATTCGATCCGACCATCACGATAATGACCCACACCATGGCGATAAACGTGCCTTCCCGAATGCTCTTGTCATCCTTGGCGGAAAGAAAGCGCTGGATGATGTGCGGCTGTCCCGGTTCACCCAAGCCAAAACCAACCAGGCCGACGATTACACCAAATGCGGCTGCTCCCACCGAACCGCCTGCCGGCGTCAGCAATATCGGGTCGATCTGACCGAGCTGGGCAAAGAACGACTCCCACCCGCCGAGCTTGATGATCATATAGATAGGAAAAGTGACGAGTACCATAATCATGATGAAGCCCTGAATCACATCCGTCCAGACGACAGCGCGATACCCGCCAAAGACGGTATAGGCAAGGACAAAAAACGCGCTGAAGACGAGGCCGGTATTGTAATCGATTTCAATAATCGTGTGGAAAGCTTTTCCTGCCGCTGTCAATTGCGAACCCATGTAGGCGATGAAAAATACGGCAATAATGATACTAGAGACAATTTTCAATAAACTTGAATGGTAGCGTTTCTCAAAAAAGTCCGGAATGCTCAGACATTTGTATTCGGCTCCCATTCGGCGCAAGCGCGGTGCGACGACAAACCAGTTGATAAAGTAGCCGATGACAAAGCCGGGCAGCATCCATACGGTTGAAATCCCGGCGACGTACGAATACCCTGCCGCTCCGATGAAAATCCAGCCGCTCGTATCCGTAGCTCCGGCGCTGATCGCCGTCGCGACCGGGCCAAAATTGCGATCCCCCAAATAATACCCTTCTTCGCTCTTGGACATGAACCGCTCAGCCATGATGCCGATGAGAAATACAAGAACGAGGTAGATGACGAAGGTGGCTATCATTTATGCAACTCCTCCTTCTTTTTTATGATTTGCAAGACCACTGCTGTAATGATCAAGGTCGCGACCGGAACGATCACATAAAGAAACCAGCCGACAAAAGGAAGAGAACTGTTCATTCCTGCACCCCCACATCTTTTCTTTGCGAACACATAACGTCACCATGCGTATACATGCGTTGCGACTACACTGTATCCTCCTTTCCTACAGGAGAATAAAGCAACTGTCGTGCCAACCCCAAACCGTTGATTTCTGCACGCAGGCGACAGCGCAAGAGAGCCGCTTCACCAATATCGAGGGTATGTCTTTGGGTAATTACTCATTTTTGGGTATGATTCAGCTTGATATGATAGATAAACGATCGCAGGTTGTACTTCTCGATTTTATGATTCATCGTCTGCTGGGGGATGTCCAATTGCCGGGCCGCTTTGGACACATTGCCATTGGCATCCAGCAGCGCTTGTTTGATCATCTCCAGCTCGACTTCCTTCAAGGCGCCTTTTAATGATGCGTACTGTTTTCGGCTGACAGGCGGGAATGTGGAGGCTGCGGCAGATGAGACGCCGAAAAGCACCCCGAGGTTGATGTCCTCCAAGTGAATGATTTCCCCATCCTGCATGTTCATGGCCCGCTCGATCATGTTTCGCAGCTCGCGAATATTCCCCGGCCAGCCATACTCCATAAAAAAGTCGGACGTCGCTTGATCCACACTCAAGACCCGCTTGCCAAACAGCTTGTTGTAGTAGTCGATGTAATGATCGACCAGCAAGGGAATATCTTCCCGTCTGTTGCGCAGCGGAGGCAGCTCCAGATAAATCACATTCAGCCGGTAGTACAAATCTGAACGCATCTCTCCGGTTTGAAGGATTACGGCGGGATTTACATTTGTTGCGGCGACGATGCGGAAATCGACATCAATTTCCTTCTGTCCGCCGACTCTCCTGACTTTCTTTTCCTGAATCACCCGCAGAAGCTTGGCTTGCAGGGACAGCGGCATCGAGTTGATCTCGTCCAAAAACAGAATGCCGCCGTGTGCCAGCTCAAAAAGCCCCGGTCTGTCCTCTGCCCCTGTAAATCCGCCCTTTTCCGTACCGAAGAGGATCCCTTCCAGGAGCGCCTCGGGAATCGCTGCGCAATTTTGTGCGACGAAGGGCGCGTTCTTCTTGGCAGATGCGGTGTGAATCGACTGGGCAATCAGCTCTTTGCCTGTCCCTGTCTCGCCATAGAGCAAAACCGGCGAAAAGCTGTCGGCGATCATGCCGATTTTCTCCTTCAGCAGGTTTATCGCCTGGCTCTTGCCAATGATCGAATCAACCGTATACATGGGTGCCGATACAGCTCGGGTCTCCTTCTTCTGTCCGGCTCGTCCTCTGTTCTGGTAAAAGACGATTTTTTTCGACAGTTCATCTATCGCGGAAATATCCTCAAATACTTCGAATGCTCCCGCGATTTCGCCATTGCGGAAGAGCGGATAGGTGGAGGTAAGCGTTGTCTTTCGCTCCCCCCGATAGGTGACGAAGTTAAGCACCTGATCGAGAATCGGTTGGCCGGTTGACAGAACTTTGACGATGAGGCTGTGTTCCCGCTGCAGATTCGGAAAGACGTGGAATATGTTCTCGCCGATCACGTTTTCCGGATGGATGCCGATGGTTTGGACAGCCTGGTTAGCGTACGTAACGCGCAGGTCCAAATCGACAACAAAGACACCTTCGCGGATCACTGAAAAAATCTGTTCCAATTGATTGGATCGTTCAAACAGCTCTTCCATGGGATCAACCACCTCGTGAAAATCGTATATGTCACAAAATTATACTACATGTTTTATTTATTTTATAAATATTTCATTATTACTATAAAAAATGATTCGTTGCTGCTTCTCGATTGTCACCTGTTAGCAAACGTGGTTACACCAAGACTATTGGCTGAGTCCTCGTCACACTTATGCAGATTAGCATGAAAGAAGGAAAAGACCATGTCCCGGGCTATCGCGTGGGAGAGAGAAAAGACATCCATGCCGCTGTTCGCGGCACCACTGATGGATGAAAATA
>CAMIVR010000041.1 GCA_946402065.1 uncultured Brevibacillus sp.
GAACCTTGGTCACCAAGACATCTCCGGCAGGAGCCTTGCGCTTGGCTTTTTTAGCGCCCATCCTCGTCACCTCCTTTCCGAATAAGCGTTCTCCAAACATACATTCTGAGTATACCACTTATTCGGAGGGGAAAGAGGCGATTCATCCCCCACCTACGAAAAAAATTTCGTGGAGGTGGGGGTCTTCTCGCAAGTCATGATAAAGAAAATGAATGTTTGTTATGTCTGATATAAGGAAAATGTTATGACGATCAGACAACTGGTGTCCCTTTGCTGATTCGCGATCGCCGCAACGGGCTGCTCGTGTCCCCGGTGGGCAAACGGATTCTTGAACACGCCCGGGAAGTACTGTGCCAGATCGATAAGATTGAGCAAGTGGCGGCAGCCGAACGCGGGTTGGAGATCGGTACCATCCGCGTCGGCAGCTTTCCCAGCGCTTCTGCCTACTTTGTCTCCAAGATGATCGGAGCGTTTCGCCGCTGGTGCCCCTCTTCGTTAAAACGTGATGAACGCCCTGCCCAATCGCCACATACGATACAGAAGAGATTATACAATCACGACACAAGCTGGAGGGGATTTATCATGTTTGAGTATTCGACTTCCGGGTACTATTCAAGCGATATGCCTGCCTATCTGTCCCAGGCGGAGCCGAACCGGGCGATAGCCTACATACACGGCGGGCCGCTCGCACCGAATCTCAATGGCTACGTATGGTTCGCAGATGTTCCGAACGGCACCGATGTGACAGTGGAGGTCAACGGCCTACCGCCATATCGGCCGGGGACAGCCACGGAGTCACCGATCGGACCGCACGGCTTTCACATCCACGACAAAGGCTCGTGTGACGTCGGCAATCCGAACGATCCGTTCCAGGCTGCAGGCAGTCACTGGAACCCGACCAATCAGCCGCACGGCAATCACGCCGGTGACTTTCCCGCCCTTTTCTCCAACCATGGCTATGCGCTGATGAATTTCTTTACGGATAAATTCCGGGTCGCCGACATCATCGGCAAAACCATCATCATTCATCAAAATCCGGATGACTACCGGACACAGCCGGCAGGAAACTCCGGCAAGCGCCTGGCCTGCGGGGTCATTCAGGCCTATTAACCAAACAGCAGAGAGGCCCTGAACCCGTCTGGACGAAACGGATCAGGGCCTCTCTCTGGAACAGGCTGCTTGCATTTATTCCTCTGCCGGCTGCAGATCGCTTCCCGGTTCGATCTTGTTCTTCAAGCGGAAGTGATAGTAGAGCAGGCAGAAAATCGTAAACGGAATGGCGCAGTAGAGCGCGACACGCTGCTCCGGATCAAAGGCCAGACTCAACAGCACGACGATGTTCAACGTTAAGGCGACCAGCGGGAGGACGGGATAGAGCGGCGTTTTAAACTTCAGATCCGCCACTTTGCCTCCCTTGGCCAGATACTGCTTGCGAAAAGCCAGCTGTGATGCCGAGATGGAAATCCACCCCACCTGAGCCCCCAGTCCGGCAAGCGAGATCAGCCAGAGATACACGGTATCTTTGGCAAACACGCTGGACAGAAGCGACAGCAGCGCGATGGCCAGGGTGAGCAGCAAGGCATTCATCGGCACGCCCTTTTTCGTCAACCGGCCGAGCGCCGGGCTGGCCATCTCGACTTTGGACAGCGACCAGAGCATCCGCGTAGCCGCATACATACCCGAATTGGCCACGGACAGCAGCGCTGTCAGGATGACAAAGTTCATGATATCTGCGGCATATGGAATCCCGATGTTGTCAAATACCACGACAAACGGACTTTCGATGACGCCGGCCTGTTCGTACGGAATCAGTCCCCCGAGGACAAAAATAGCCAGTACGAAGAAAATCAACGTGCGCCAGACCGTCGCCCTGATTGACCTGGGGATTGTTTTTTCCGGCTCGGCACTCTCCCCGGCGGCAATCCCGATCAGCTCAGTTCCCTGAAACGAGAAGTTGACAGTGATCATCGTCAGCAACAAGCCCGTGATCCCGTTCGGCAGAAGCGAAGCCTGGGCGTAATGGCCGAGGAGCGGCGCTGCTTGCCCGCCCTTCATCTCGATGAAACCAAACATAGCCGCGCCACCGAGAATGATGAACAAAATGATGGCGCTTACTTTTATGCTGGAAAACCAAAACTCCGTCTCGCCAAACGCTCGTGCAGAAAGCGCATTCAAAAGGAACAAAGCGAGCGCGAAAACGGCACACCAGATCCAGACCGGCGAATGGGGGAACCACCGCTGCATCAGCAGCCCGGATGAGAGCAGTTCGAGTGCCACGGTTACCGCCCACCCCAGCCAGTACAGCCAGCCGACGGTAAACCCGAGTGCCGGACTGATAAATTTGGTCGTATACGTCTGAAACGAGCCAGCTACCGGCAGCGCAACAGACAGCTCCCCCAGACAGAGCATGGTCAGGTACATGATAAACCCGCCTACAAGGTAGGAAACAATCGCTCCTGTCGGTCCGGCACTGCTGATCGTGTATCCGGAACCGAGAAACAGCCCCGTCCCGATAATCCCGCCGAGCGAGATCATAAACAGGTGTCTGCTCTTTAGCGAGCGTTGTAGTTCATGCTGCTCTTCTCGCATTGATGGCATGTATATTCTCCTTTTTCTGTCCGCTGACAAAGGTGATAATGGAATGGCGAAGGTCGAAAACATCCGATCGCCGCATTAGTACATTACAACAAACAAAAAAAGAGAAACAGTGGTAATTAAACCCATGCGGTGTCTGCTGTGGAAAAACATTCTTTAGGGAGTATTCCCCAGAATAGCGTAAAAACACCTGCTTCGTCTCTTTACGAAGAAGCAGGTGTCTTTCCGGGTAGGACTGGAGTGTGCTCTCTCCCACTATCCGGATCAGCTTCAGCCCATCAGCGGATAATGGAATCTTCTGTCCGACAGCGCGTAGAGAATTCCTTTGATCGGATAGTATAGTGCCATCAGGCTGAACAAAATCAGGAACGGAATGCCGATCAGAATGAACGAGAACGCCCAGGAAATTCCGATGAGGACGGTCATGGCAATGTGGAAAATTAACGCCTGCAAGGCGAGATTTCTTACTGATCGGTCGGAAGCGATGACCAGAACGATTAACGGCAGCAAAATCGGGGCGAAAAACGTGCTGGCATGGATGACAATTTTAATAATTTTTGAGTCCATTTACTGTTCCCTCACTCAACGTTAAAATATTTGATAGTTATAGTGTAGACGGGATCAAGGCGAAGAAAAACAGACTGTGGTTTGGATTTTTCTCCGTCTCAAGACGGAGTGTACTTTCTCCGGCTAAAAAGACGGAGTGTACTTTCTCCGGCTAAAATGACGGAGTGTTCTATCTCCGGCTCAAAAGACGGAGTGTACTTGACCGATTAACACAGAGTAGGAGGCGGGCATGATGGACGAAAACAAGTGGAATGATCAGGTGGAAAAAGCGTGGAATCAAAACGCTGCCGATTGGCACGCGCGCAGTGCAGACATGTGGGAGCATGGCAGCCGAAAAACGATCGTGCCCTTCTTTACCCGGCATGTGCCGCTTGCCGAGGGTGATTGTGTGCTGGACGCGGGGTGTGGCGACGGCTACGCGAGCTGGAAGCTGGCGCAGCTCGGTTATCGCGTCGAGGGCGTCGATCTGTCTGCAGAGATGATTCGCCTGGCCAGCCAGCGAACGGCTGAAACCGGGACACTGCACTTCCGGCAGAGTGATGTCGCCGCACTGCCATATCAGAATGACTGCTTCGCTGGGATCCTCTCGATCAACGTCGTGGAGTTCACCCCTTCCCCGCTCAAGACGCTGCGTGAATTTCACCGGGTGTTGCGCTCAGGCGGTGTGCTCGTCATCGGAATACTGGGACCCACTGCCGGACCACGCGCTTTCAGCTATCGCCGCCTCTACGACGAGCATGCGATTCAAAATACGCTGATGCCCTGGGAAGCGCGCCAGTTGGCGGAAGAAAACGGGTTCGGCCTGATCGGTACGGAGCCTGTCTACAAAGCCGGGATTGGCCCAACGGTTGCTCGCCAGCTGCCGGAGGATTTGCAGCAGGCGGTCAGCTTCCTCACGCTGTTCGCGCTGCAGAAGCAACTGTAGCGTCGACAAAAAAGACATGCGAAAAACCTCAGCCGCTCGCTGAGGTTTTTCGTTCATGACGACAATTATCCCAATAATTCCTTCATTTCCTCATAGCTCGCTTCCAGCTCGCGGTCAACGACGCTGGCTTCTTCGACATGGGCAGCGAGGTGCTCGTTCATTTCAATCAGCAGGCTGTTCGCTTGCTCTACCTGGTTGTCAATCTCGCCGGAGTAGCGCTTTTGCTGCTGAATCGTATCGATCACCGCTTTTACCTCGACGCCCACCTCATGGAAGGTCTTGGCGATGCCGTCCATTTTGCCGGTCGCTTCCTTGCTGGCATTCAAGCCTTCGTGGATCGCCTTCGTGCTCTTTTCGCTGTTTGCCAGCGCTTCTTTGGTCTCTTCCTGGATTTTTTCAATCAGGGACGCGATGTTTTTCGTAGAATTGGCGGTCATTTCCGCCAGCTTGCGGACTTCGTCAGCGACGACGGCGAAGCCTCGGCCCTGTTCCCCGGCCCGTGCGGCTTCAATCGCCGCGTTCAGTGCGAGCAGGTTGGTCTGATTCGCGATGTCGCTAATGACTTGAACGATGCTCGTAATCTCCGAGGAACGCTCTTCCAGTCGGCTCATGGAAACAGCTGTATTGGCCGATTCGCGCTCCAGCAGCGTCACGACGTTGACGACGTTTTCCAGTGCTTTTTTTCCTTCCTGCAACTGTTCAGCCGACTGGTTGGAAATTTGGCTCAGGCGCTCGCCGCGGGAGAGCAGCTGATTTGCCGTCTCGGCCGACGAATGGCTGATGCCTTGAATTTTTTCCACGATCGCCCTCATGCCATTCGCCAGTTCGGCCAGGTCATCATGCTGGGCATTGACGAGTTCATGCTGCTTGATAATGCCGCCGATGCGTTCGTACAGGGCGTAGAATTCCTGTACGCGCTCCTGCTTGTCCTCTGCAGTCTGCTCTTCTTGCTTTACAGCCACCGCTACTGCTGCCGCTTCTTCTCTCTCCGCCTTTTTCTTCCAAAACATTTCTTCTCCTCCTCCAGCTGCTTCTAAATAGAATGCTCCTCACGATGGGCAAAGAGGCGTGATTCTTTTACGCCCGGATGCTGTTTCGCCAGGGTAAGCATATTTTCCAAAAAGTAGAAGTGCCCCTCCAGCAACTCGATATCCTTCCGCTCGAACTTTTCGACCTGCAGATACTGCTGCATCTCCAGGATAAAGCGCTCCATCTTGTTGTAAAAGTCGTTGGCCTTCAGCATCTGTTCCACTTCCGGATACTCTGACTTGAGCCGCTTGATTTCACCGTGGACTTTTGTCGCCTCCAGAATGATCTGGTACGCCATCCGTGCATACGATGCTGCGGTTGCAAGCTGATTTTCGCGGCGTGCCTCGCGCAAAGCGGACAAGTACGTGATAAAATGGTAAATGGTAAGAAACAGCGGTCCCAAAAACAGGATGATTCCCGCTTTGTAGACATGCTGATTACTGACGTTGTTGATCAGCAAAAACAGATGAAACAAAATAGCGCCCAACCAGACATAGATGATCACCTGATGGTTGACTTTCCCTGCCTCCTCCTGCCTGGAAAAGACGAAGGTGAGTCCCAGCAAGTAAAACGCTAGCAGCGTAAAGCTGGCGCTGAACAAAGCCATCTCCATCTCCTGCAGCCATGCCGCATCTGCAGGTATATCAATAAAGTATTCGAAGGCAAACACCAGTGCAGAAAACAGCAGCCCAAGGATCCAGAACCGACTTACATCTATGTCAAAACGCCGACGTGTGCGATACTTTTCAGCACGAGATACATTCAATTCACGCTCACCCCACTGCATTGATTGATTCGCCATATTTCGCCATAATCCTTTCGACTAGCAAAAATGAACCGAACCAGGAGGTCTGCATGAATCGTCCGCTTCCCGAAATGTTTATCAACCGCACGCAAGAGATGCTGGGAGCTGCGGCAGTCCCATTTCTTCACAGCTACCAGTCGCTCCCGACACATGGCCTGCGGGTCAATCCAGGCAAAGTATCTGCCGAGTGGTTTGCGCAAGCCGGGCTGTTTTCCCTCACACCCGTCGAGTGGTGTCCCACCGGTTTCCGTTTCCCGCCCGAGGAGCGGCCCGGCAAGCATCCCTATCACGCCTGTGGCCTGTACTACCTGCAGGAGCCGAGCGCCATGGCCGTCGCCGAAGCGCTCGACGTCCAGCCAGATGATGTCATTCTCGACTTGTGCGCCGCACCGGGCGGGAAATCGACCCAGATTGCCGGAAAGCTGGGGGGCAGCGGTCTCCTCGTCGCCAATGAAATCCACCCGACACGGGCCAAAGCGCTCTCCGAAAATATCGAGCGGCTGGGGATTGTCAACGCACTGGTCACCAATGAATCCCCTGAGCGTTTGCAGACCCGCTTCACGGAGTTTTTCGACAAAATTCTCGTCGATGCTCCGTGTTCAGGGGAAGGCATGTTTCGCAAGCTGCCTGAGGCGATCGATGACTGGTCCCCTGCCAAGGTGAGCGAATGCCACGCGATGCAGCTGGAGATTTTGGCCGCCTCCAGCGCCATGCTCAAGCCAGGGGGGCGCCTCGTCTATTCGACGTGTACCTTTGCCCCTTTGGAAAATGAGCAGACGATTGCCTCCTTTTTGCATACGCACCCACAGTTCAGCTTGCAGATCGTACCGCATCACGAGATGTTCGTGCCCGGCGAACCGGCTTGGGCGACGCCAGCCGATCCCGAGCTGGCAAAAACCGCACGTCTCTGGCCGCATCTCTTGCGCGGGGAAGGCCACTTTATCGCCGTGCTGCAAAAAGATGGGGACCACGACGCAGACGGGCAGACGAGTCATCCGTCCGGCAAAAAGTCCAAGCGTCCAGCCAAGCCGACCAGCGCCATCCAGGAAGCCATCGCCTGCTGGCAGGGGTTCGCCCGCGAATCCGTTCCGTCACTCGCGGTGCGAACGGAAGATTCCGCGCGCTTTACCCTGTTCGGTGAACAGCTTTACTATAGCCCGCTGCCCTCGCCTGACTTGGCCAGCCTGCGCGTAGTCCGGCCCGGCTGGCACCTCGGTACGGTGAAAAAGAACCGCTTCGAGCCGTCGCATGCCCTCGCCCTCTCGCTTCACGCAGAGGATGCCGCGCGCACAGCCGACTACGCCGCCGATGCTCCGGATGTCCTGCGCTATTTGCGCGGGGAATCGCTCACCCGACCAGGTATAGACGGATGGACACTGGTGACTGTCGACAGCCACCCGCTCGGTTGGGGAAAACAGGTGGACGGACAGTTGAAAAACCATTATCCAAAAGGCTTGCGCTGGCTATAACAGGCCATGGCTTGTGCGAAAATGCGGCTTCGCCGAGTCACTTCGGCGGAGCGTTCGCTGCTCTGCTGTGCGAGCGTCTGTCGAACCGGCTTGCAGCGCCTCGGCAGATTACCCAAAAAAACCCCGCAAAGAGCAAAAACACATGCTCTTAACGGGGTTTTCGCCCTTCACTATCCACCACTGTTAAGGAGCCATCCCGGATATAGGAAATGATTTTGGAGACGGGGAGGCCGGTTGCGTTGGCTATCTGCATTGCGTTCGAGTTAGGCTTCTGGCGCAAATAATCCTTCACGGTTTTATAAACTTCGTACTCATTGTCTGCACACATACTACAGTAGGCTTGGTTGGGCTGCTTAGGGCTGTTGCAACTCGGACAAACATCAATCATAGGAATCTCCTCTCGCCCTGAAATAACAGAACCATGATTGCCTTCATACATGTAATACCACAATCTATCGTTCCGTAAACCTCGTCCGCCTTCTATTTTACCCGTTCTCTGAATAATGGAAAACCCCGGAAAAGAAAAAATCTTGCAACTGTCATCTGCAGTTACACTGTTGACGAAGCGCCTGCCCGGTGCTAGGATGTGAATTGTCCCAATCATCCTATGTTTGGAGGAATGTCTATGACACTGAAGCAAGCAACCCGTCTGACCCTGGTCGAACAAGTTGTCATGCAAATAGAAGCGATCATTGAATCGGGCGAATGGCCGGTCGGTACGCGAATTCCAGCGGAACCGGAGCTCGTCCGCCAGCTTGGCGTCAGCCGCAATACGCTGCGGGAAGCCGTCCGGGCACTGATTCACGTCGGCATGCTGGAAGCCAGGCAAGGGGACGGCACGTACGTCTGCCAATCGAACAGCCTCGGCGCTGCCCTGCTGCGTCGCCTGCGCAAGTCGAGCCTTACGGAAACGCTGGAAGTCCGCCATGCTTTGGAGCGGGAGGCCGCCCGACTCGCTGCCCTGCGCCGCACCGATGAGGATATCGCGGCATTGCGGATGTGCCTGCAACGCCGCGACGATACAAACGGCCATTTCGCCAAAGACACGGAAGAGTACATTCAGGCCGATCTCGAATTGCACCAGGCGATCGTTGCCGCCACACACAACTACGTGCTGATTGAACTGTACGGCCACATGTCCGAGGCCTTGCGCGAATCGATCGGCAGCGTGGCGAGAGAGTATGCCATGTCCCACACAGATCCGTGGAATCATCACGATCTCGTCGATGCGATCATCGCCGGCAATCCGGCAGCCGCTGAAGAGGCGGTACGGGTCCACATCGCGGCATCGCAAGCGACATTGGAAAACGACTGATCGAAAGAAGGATTGACATGACTACCAATGAGAATACAAGCGTTGCACGCAGCAGTTCGCTCGGCGGCAAAGCTTATCTTGCGCTCGGCATCCTGCTCGTCGCCGCTTGTCTGCGTGCGGCGATCACTGCGGTCGGCCCGCTCATCGGCGACATTCGCTTGAGTACCGGCCTGTCCAATACGCTTGTCGGCATGCTGACGACACTCCCGCTGATCGCATTTGCCATCCTCTCCCCGCTTGCGCCGCGGGTAGCGAGGCGTTACGGGATTGAAGCGATACTGCTCGCAAGCCTGATCGCCCTTACCGTCGGAATTATCGTACGATCATTGCCGACCGCTGCCGCACTGTTCGTCGGTACAGCCGTCCTCGGCTCGGCCATCGCCTTTGGCAACGTGCTGCTTCCCGGGCTGATCAAGCGCGATTTTTCCCACCGCGTCGGCGTTATGACCGGCGCGTATTCCGTCTCGATGAACGGCTGGGCTGCGCTTGCCTCCGGGGTCAGCGTGCCGCTTGCGCACGGGCTTGGCTTCGGCTGGCAGGGCGCACTCGGCTGTTGGGCGCTGCTCTCCCTCATCGCCCTCGTTCTCTGGGTGCCGCAGGCGTTCGCAAAGCGCCGCGCAAATGCTGGACAAAGCGCGGTCGGTGCATCATCAGGCGGACTGTGGCGCTCCAGGCTCGCCTGGCAAGTGACGCTGTTCATGGGACTGCAATCGCTCGGCTTTTACGTCAGCATTACCTGGCTGCCGGAGGTATTGCACGACCGCGGATTGACTATCGCCCAAGCCGGGTGGCTGCTCTCGCTCATGCAGTTTGTCAGCCTGCCGACCACCTTTGCCGTCCCGGTTCTCGCCGGGCGCAGAGCGAGTCAGCGCGGACTGGCCGTCATCATTACACTGCTCTGCCTGATCGGCTACACAGGCTTGCTTAGCAGCAGGGGCGCACTCGTACCGCTCTGGATCGTCCTGTTGGGCCTTGGTCAAGGCGGCAGCATCAGCCTGGCGCTGACATTGTTTGCCCTGCGGTCGCGAAACGCCCAGCAAGCGGCTGAGCTGTCCGGAATGGCGCAGTCGCTGGGCTACCTGCTGGCGGCTGTAGGTCCGACCTTGTTAGGGTATTTGCATGACGCCACACGCGATTGGACGATTCCGATTGTTATTCTGATAGCCGTTACCGTGATTCAGCTATTCGCCGGATTGGGAGCCGGGCGCAATGCGTATGTCTCTTCCGGAAGCGGGGCGTAATCCCCGCTTTTTTTCCGATCCGTCATGCCTGTACCAGCGGATGCTGCTCACCTGTTTATCCGGCGACCTCCCTCCTCTTGCCCGACACGCAGCCTGCACTTATCAGAAAACATTGACAATTATTTCCCGGACGTGCTAAATAACTACGTATGAGCAACTAGCACTGACTGAAGGATATTATTACGGCAATCGCGTGCTGCCTGCTTTTTGGCAAGAAGGGAGATTACCTGACATGACGCAACCACTGTATTTGCAAGACAGCTATGCACAGCGCTGTGATGTTACTGTCATGAGCGTTGACGGCGAGAAGGTCGTACTGGACCAAACGATTTGCTACCCGACCGGGGGCGGCCAGGAGCATGATACCGGCCTGCTGCGCCAGGGAGAGCGTGCTTTTGAAATCTACCAGGTCAAAAAAGAAAGCGGACAGATCATCCACTATGTCAAACACGCGGACGAGCTGCAGCCGGGACCGGGTTCGCTTGAACTGAACTGGGACAGACGCTGGGGATTGATGCGGCATCATACGCTGCTGCACGTACTGGGTGCCGTTGTCTATGAGAAATTCGGCGGGCTGTGTACAGGGAACCAGATTTATCCCGAACGCGCCCGCATTGATTTCAGCCAGCTCGGCGATCTCAGTCCGGAACAGATCGCTGAGATCGAAGCCGAGGCCAACCGCATCATTGCCGAAGATCATCCCGTCACTTCCCGCACGATCAGTCGCGAGGAAGCAGAAAACACACCGGGCATGATCAAGACGCTCGTCAGTCTGCTGCCCCCGGCTGTCACGGAGGTTCGGCTGATCGCCATTGGTACGATCGATGAACAAGCGTGCGGCGGTACCCACCTCAAGCGGACAGGCGAGATCGGCAGCATGGTCATTCGCGACGTGAAAAGCAAAGGTGCGCAGAACAAACGCCTGGAAGTACAGGCATTGCTTTAAAGGCAGCATTAAAACCGGATGAGACCAAGGTTTGTCCAGGCCTGCAGAAATTTTCTGCAGGCTTTTTCGCAAAAATATGTTGCCTTAATGCAAATTTATTGCATATAATCTAAAAAGGTTATAAGCACCAATTTATATTCCCGGAAGAAAAATTTTGTCGTTTGGCAAATTCCTCTTCTCGGATCACTATGTTTTGGAGGGTAATGACATGAAATGGAAGCAATCAGGGTTGTTCTCATCTCTGCGAAAGGGGGTACTGCCTCTGCTCGGCGCTGCTGTCCTGCTGCTCACAACTGCTTGCGGCAACGGGACGCAGGATGCCGCCCCACTAGCCGGGAACAAGGTAAAGGTTACGACGACAATCGGAATGATAACGGATATCGTTCAACAGGTCGGCCGTGACCATGTAGACGTGACCGGCTTGATGGGCTCCGGTGTCGACCCGCACTTGTACAAAGCCTCGGCAGGCGATATCGGCAAGCTCGACAAAGCGGACATCATCTTCTACAACGGTCTGCACCTCGAAGGAAAAATGGTTGACATCCTCGAGCAGATGAGCCAAAAGAAACCGACGTTCGCCGTCTCGGAAAAGATCGACCGCGCCAAGCTGCGCTCTGGCGAACTGACTGGCGGGACTGAATACGATCCGCACATCTGGTTTGACGTTCGCCACTGGATCTCGGCGACCGAGTCTGTGCGCGACGGCTTGAGCAAGCTCGATCAGGCGCACGCCGAGGAGTACGGCAAAAACGCCGCAGCCTACATCGACCAGCTCAATCAGCTGCACGCGGAAGTGACGGCGAAAATCCAGTCGATTCCGGAGCAGAGCCGCGTGCTCGTCACCGCCCACGACGCTTTCGGATACTTCGGCGACGCCTACGGGATGAAGGTCATGGGCTTGCAGGGCATCAGCACCGCTTCCGAAGCCGGGACAAAAGATGTCACCGATCTGCGCGATTTCCTCGTCGCCAACAAGCTGAAGGCTGTCTTCATCGAGTCCAGCGTGCCCCGCAAAGCGATCGACGCCGTCATTCAAGGAGCGAAGGAACAAGGGCACGAGGTACAGATCGGCGGAGAGCTGTTCTCCGATGCGATGGGCGAAGACGGCACGCCTGAAGGCACCTACATAGGGATGGTGCGACACAATGTCGATACGATCGTCAATGCACTGAAATAAGGAGGCCTCACGATGAATAATCACATACCGCTACAGATTGAAAACCTGTCTGTCGCTTATCAGAAGAAGCCTGTCCTGCGCAATGTCTCGTTTTCCGCGCCGGAAGGAAAGCTGATCGGCATCATCGGGCCAAACGGCGCAGGCAAATCAACGCTGATCAAGGCAGCTCTGGAGCTGATCCCGCGCATTACCGGCGACGTCGCCATCTACGGTGCCCCCTACAAGGAGCAGCGCAAAACCGTCGGCTATGTCCCGCAGCGCGAATCCGTCGATTGGGACTTTCCGACCAATGCGCTGGACGTCGTCATGATGGGCCGCTACGGCCATCTGGGCTGGTTTAAGCGGCCCGGTACGAACGAGCGCAAAATCGCGATGGATTGTCTGGCCAAAGTCGGCATGGCCGATTTTGCCGATCGGCAGATCAGCCAGCTCTCCGGTGGACAGCAGCAGCGCATCTTTTTAGCCAGAGCCCTGGCCCAGGACGCTCGTCTGTACTTTATGGATGAACCGTTTGTCGGCGTAGATGCCGCGACGGAAAAAGCGATCATTACGCTGCTCAACGAGTTGAAGGCGCAGGGCAAGACCGTTCTCGTCGTCCATCACGATCTGGCTACGGTAAAAGAGTATTTTGACTGGGTGCTGCTCTTAAACGTGCAGGTGGTCGCATTCGGTCCGACTTCTGAAGTGTTTACGAAAGAGCTGCTGCAGAAAACGTACGGGGGGAAATTGACCGTGTTGGATCGCGAGGTTGACACGCCCCTGCTCGTGCATTCGAGGTGATCAGCATGGGCGAATGGTTATGGCTTTTCCGCGATCCGAACGCGCAGTGGATTTTGCTCGGGTGCATGTTGCTTGGACTAAGTAGCGGTGTAATCGGCAGCTTTGCCTATTTGCGCAAGCAGTCGCTGATGGGCGATGCGCTGTCCCATGCGGCCCTGCCCGGCGTCTGCATCGCCTTCATGCTGTCCGGCTCCAAATCGGTTTTGCTGTTTCTCGTCGGCGCATCGATCGCCGGGCTCATCGCCACTTTTGGCATTGGCTATATCGTGCGCAACACGCGGCTGAAGCAGGATACTGCGCTGACGATCATCCTGTCCGTGTTTTTCGGCTTCGGCATCGTCCTGTTGACGCAGATTCAGCACAGCGGCATGGGCAACCAAAGCGGCCTCGACAAGTTTTTGTTCGGCCAGGCCGCGTCGATGGTCCCCTCTGACGTGACGATTATGGCGACGATTTCGCTTCTGCTCGTCGGTGCCTGCACGCTGCTGTTCAAGGAATTCAAGCTGATCAGCTTCGACCCCGGCTTTGCCCGCGGGATGGGCTACCCTGTCGCGTTTCTCGACCAGCTGCTGATGTTTCTGATCGTCATCGCTGTCGTCGTCGGCATCCAGGCTGTCGGTGTGGTGCTGATGGCCGCCCTGCTGATCACCCCGGCTGTCTCTGCCAGGTATTGGACAGAAAGGCTCGGCGTTATGGTGCTGTTGTCGGGAGTATTTGGCGCTTTGAGCGGTTTTACCGGCACGCTGATCAGCGCCAGCGGCAATAATTTGCCGACCGGACCGCTGTGTGTGCTTGCGGCGACCGCGCTCTTTATCGCATCGGTGATCTTTGCCCCGCGTCGCGGCGGTCTCGCCAAGCTGTTGCTTCGCCTTTCGGTCAAACGCCAGGTGACAAGCGAGGATCGCCGTAGCCAGGGGACACGGGAGAGGAGTATCGTATGAGTACACTGTGGATTATTTTGACGGCGGCATTGGTCGCCAGCGCTTGCAGTATCGTCGGGTGCGTTCTCGTCCTGCGCAAGATGACGATGATCGGGGATGCCATCAGTCATGCCGTTCTGCCGGGGATTGTCATTGCCTTTCTGATCAGCGGTTCGCGCGATTCGCTGGTCATGCTGCTGGGAGCTGCTGCCATCGGGCTGGTCACTGTATTTTTTATCCAGCTCTTTCATCAGAGCGGCGTCCAGTCCGATGCGTCGATCGGCGTCGTCTTTACCGCCCTGTTCGCCGTCGGCATCGTGCTGATCAGCATGTATACGCGCGATATCGATCTCGATCTGGACTGCGTGCTCTACGGCGAGATCGCCTACGTCCCGTGGAATGTCATCACCGTGAACGGGCTGTCACTCGGCCCGAAAGCTGTCTGGATCGTCGGCTTCGCGCTGCTCGTAAACATCAGCTTGATCGGGTTGTTTTTCAAACAGTTCAAGCTCTGCTCCTTCGATCCGGCAATGGCCGCGGCAGTCGGCATTCCGGTGCTATTTTTCCACTACCTGCTGATGGGGATGGTCTCTGTTACGACAGTCGCTTCATTCGAAAGTGTCGGGGCGATTCTCGTCGTCGGCATGCTCGTCGTGCCGCCAGCGACTGCTTATTTACTGACGGAGAGGCTCAGCAGCATGATTGCCTACAGCGTCGGCTTCGGCTGCCTCAGCGCTGTATCGGGCTACTTTGTCGCCCACCTGCTGGACGCGTCGATTGCCGGTTCGATGATCAGCATTGCCGGGATTATTTTTCTAGCAGTCCTGCTGTTCTCCCCGAGCCATGGTGTGCTGTGGAAAAAAGCGAAGCAGCGGCGGATGCTCGCGGAGTAAAAGCGGAGATTACGTTGTTCCGTCTGCAACGCTTTTTAGAGTTCAAACAAACAGAACCCGCCATGCTGGCCGATAAATGGCGACCATGGCGGGTTTTTAGCCTTGTGAGGTACTTATGCTACATATGGACTTCTGGTTCATGCTGCCCATACGGTCTCGCTGTTCCCTGCAAAATAATCGAGATCATTCAAAGTGCCATGCTTTACTTTGTCCCTTCCTCGGCACGTTCTGCTCCATCCACCAGCTTAATGGCTGCATGGGACATTGTGGCTTCGGCGATCTCAGCGAATGCCCAATGGTTTGGCGCTACATCGCTGTAGATTTGTGACATTCCAGCAAGTGGTCCGCGGCCAACCAAACGGTTTAGCAGAGTCACCGCTTCCGCACGAGTCAGTCCCTGGTTCGGACGGAACGCTCCATCTGTATATCCCTTCATGTAGCCTTGTGCAGCCACCGTCGCAATGCTCGCTTCAGCCCAGTGCCCGTTCGTATCCGTAAAGACCCCTGCCTTCTGCGATGCGGCGAGCTGCTTCCACTTGACGATAATCGTCGCCATCTCAGCGCGAGTGACTTTGGCATCCGGATGGAAGGATCCGTTCGCATCGCCGTTCATCAGTCCGGCGCCGCTTACCTGACGAATCGCCTGAACTGCCCAATGGCTTGCTGCCACATCGGCAAAACTCATCTCCGCTGCTGCTGCTTGCGTTCCTTCCGCTTGCAGCAAGGTAGCCAGCACAGAAGCGATTTCCGCCCGGGTCATTGTGTGGTTTGGCTGGAACGTACCGTTTGGATATCCCTTCATGTACGGCTTATGGGAAACATGTTCCTGCTTGCCTTTCAGGGAAAGAACGGTAAATGTACTGAACTTGTCGAGCTCAATTTCAATGCCCTGCGGTTTTCCTGCTTCATCATAACGAATGCTTCCGGTCTTCAGCGCTTTCTCACCATCTGTGTGCTCGACATAGACGGCCAGTGAGCTGAGGAAAGCACGCAGCGCAGCCGGATCCGTCGGCAAGGCTGCTGCATCGATCGGGAACATTACCCTTGTCGTGTGGTTGCTGTAGTTGGTTTCGATCTGCTTCGGTACTCCCACGACCTGGACATCCTGTCCGCCTGCCGCTTGGACGACTTCATCCGCATGGAGGACTCGGTTGGCCACCGCTTGCGAATCGCTTGTTGCCTTGAGCGGCACCACTCGGAAGTACAGTTCACTGTCCGGAAGTGCTGCCAGTGTCTCCCGTGGAATCGTGATGGTCACATCGCCTGTCTTGATCTCCAGTGAAACCTCCTGGTCTTTCAACAGCGCAAGGGCGTTTTTCGCCACCCGTACCATCACTTCATCGGCCGGATCTTTCGGGTAGTCGTCAATGATGATGCGGACGACATGTTGGTTGCTTTCAGCTGCTTTTTTCAAAATATCTTTTGTTTTCTTCTGATCAAGCAATACTTCATCTACCTTCGCTCCGCTGGCGGAACGTGTTCTCGTGATCTCAAGCTGTACGGTCATGGAGCTGTTGGCTCCCGCATTTCCTGCTTCCAGGGTCACGCGACGGGTTGACTCGTTCCCCGTGCTGCTGCCCGGACGGCTGCTCGTTCCGCCGCCGCTGCCATTGTTGTTGCTGTCGCGATCGCGGTCTTTCTCCCTCTCGCTGCCGCGGGACGCTTTGTTGACCGTAACGCGAATCGTGGCTGTCTTGTTTTTGCTGTTCGTGACACCGTCCGGGAGCTGCACCAGTTCCCCTGTCACCGTAAAGACCTGCTTGTCCGTATCGTCCGGATCGTAATCGGCTGCCTGCACATCCCAGTCGACTTTGACACTGATCGTGCTGTCATCGTCCAGCGTAACCTCTACCTCGGTTGGCAGACCGAGCGCTGCTGCCGATTTGCGGGTTCCATTTTTCACACCGCTAATCGGCTCGGGCTGGATGATGGCGACAATATCGCGCACCTCTCCCGCATCGCCAGCTGCTTTTACGGTGACTTTCACACTTGCCGTCAGGTCGCTGGTGTTGGTGATGTCTTTTGACAATTCCAGCGTGCCCGTAATGGTAAACGTCTGCTCGTCTTTGTTGTCCGGATCGTAATCGCTTCCTGCTACATCCCACTCTACTTTGAGACTGGTCGTCTTGCCGTTATCGAGTACAACGTCAGCTTGCTTCGGCAGACCCAGCGCTTTGGCTGTTTTTGCCGTGCCGTTCGCTACGCCTTTGATCGGCGCTGGCTGGATGACGTCGATGATGTCGTGAATCTTGCCGTCGTTGTCGGCCGCTTTTACGGTGACCCGGATGCTCGCCGTCACGTTATTCGGATTGAGAATGTCGTCTGGCAATACGAGTGTGCCGACGATCGTAAACGTCTGCTCTTCCTTGCTCTCGGGATTGTAGCTGCTTCCTGCCACATCCCAGTCTACCCCGACCTGTGTGGTACTGCCGTTATTCAAGCTGGCTGCCACTGTGTCCGGCAGGCCAAGTGCGGTGGCTGTTTTGGCCGTTCCGTTGGCAATGCCCGTGAGTGGGGCCAGGTTTTGTACGGCGGTCACGATTGGGACCGGAATGCCAGGAGTTGTATCGCGGACGGTGATGGTCAACGTCTGATTCTCCCCTGCGCTAAAGGTGAACGTGAGTCTAGTTGTGCCTACTCTTTGCGTAGCGAGGTACGCTTTCTTGATGGTTACGACTCCATCCGCTACCGTATAGTCGCTGCCGCTTACTAGCTGCGAAGTACCGTTGCTGATGCTGCTCAGCGTATTGCCATTCAAGGCCATCGTCACCAGAATATCCGCTTGATTGCCTGTTTTCTTGTCAAAGCTCGCCGTCGTCGGAGTAATCGTGCTGTTACCTGGTGTGGTATCGATTACCGTGATCGCCAGCGTCTGATCTGCTCCTGCACTGAAGAGGAACGTCAGAGTCGTCGTTCCTACGCCCTGTGCTGCCAGGTACTCCTTCTTGATCGTTACCTGATCACCGTTGGCATTTACCGTGAAATCGGTACCCGCCGTTAGCTTTGAACCATTGTTTTTAATGTTGCTCAGCGTGTTCCCGTTTAGCGTTACGTCCACTCTCACATCTGTCTGACTTGCCGGATTCTTGTCAAAGCTTGCTGTTGCCGGACTGATCGTGCTGTTCTGCACATTGGGTAATACCGGACCTACCGCTTCACTTATTTGCGGCATTCCAGCCATTCCCTGGCTGTCGACCGGTATTACTGAAAACTTGATGTACTTCCCTTGGTCACCAGCTACCGGCGTGTACGTTTTGCCCGTTTGATTCTGAATCTCTGTGAATTGTCCATTTGGTGCATCACTGGTAAACCATTTGTAAACGGAGGCCCCTTCGGTATCGCCAGCATCCGGATCGGTGAAAACATACTCACCGGTCAATTGCTTACCTACTTGAACCGTTCCCGTAATGCTTACATTACTGGCTGTCGGAGCTTGATTTGGCAATTGCGACGTATTTGCCCGTAATCTCGGATAGTCGTTTTCTTCATCAATTTGCCAGATTGTATTAAAATCCCAGCCTTCAAAAGTACTCTGTTTCTTCATATCTGCTGTAGGTTTTCCAATGCCTTTGCCCGTATCGGACTGACCTGTCGTCTCTAAATCATAGTAACTAGATTGGGGGACCATTGTACCCTGCCAGTTAACTCCTACCAAGCCCCCGCTCTTATCGTGTGGTCCGGTCACATGAGCAGTCGAATAGGTGTTGATGGCAGTTCCAGTGTTAAATCCAATCAAACCGCCGGTCTCGGCATTGGGGGATGTTGCGGTGACTGATCCTTCGGCGTAACTGTCCCTAACCGTTCCGTCATTGCTTCCAATCAAGCCCCCGACCAACATTTCTTTGCCTGTCACATTTCCGATCACATAGCTGTTCTTTACGCTTCCTCTATTATATCCGGCTATGCCTCCGACCATCAGATTTCCCTTTACATTCACATTATCCAGACCGACGTTCCTTACTTCTGCACCGTACCTAACAGATCCAAACAAACCGATATTCGAGCCAGCTTCCCTGTCAATCGTTAATCCAGTAATTTTATGCCCGGCTCCGTCAAAGGTCCCAAAAAAATCTGCAATCGGATTCCAGTTGTTATTACTTCTCAAATCAATATCCGCACCGAGCTTGTAATGCTTGTACGGATCATTCCGCACCCGGTCCAGATGACTGGCCGTTTTGATCACATATGGATCGGCTGCTGTTCCCGTACCTGTCATCGCTTCCCCACTCGTCTGTACCTGTTTCATCGTGTAGGCGCTCTTGTTGCCCGCCTCATCCTTGACAATTACGTTGAAGTAGTAAGTTGTGTCTGGCGTCAATCCCTGTACTTGAAGCGTTGAGAGATTTGCCGTATAGCTGTTAACTGCTGTACCATACAATTCCATGTTGCTCACCGTATCGACATTGTTACTAGCAGAACGATATACCGCATACTGCAAGTTACTTGGAACACTGACATTATCTGTTGCCATGTTCCAGGTTAATGTTACTGCTGTATCCGACAAGCCTGATGTGGCAAGTGTTTTGTCACTTATCGCCGGAGGGGTTGTATCTGGTGTAGGTGTCGTGTCGTTTACTGTGATCGTCAGCGTTTGCGATGCACCCGCGCTAAAAACAAAGGTTAACGTCGTCGTCCCTACGTTTTGCGCTGCCAAATACTCTTTTTTGATACTAACGCGATCATCGGCCGATACTGTGTAATCAGTACCAGGGGTAAGTACCGTACCGTTATTTTCTATTCTGCTCAGCGTGTTGTCGTTGAGCTCCATGACCACATTTACATCGGCCTGACTGCTTACATTCTTATCGAAGCTCGCCGTCGTCGGACTGATCGTGCTGTCCAGCGGAACTGTACTTTTTTGACGCAACGTCGGATAGCCGTTTCCTTCAGAAATGTTCCAAACCGAAGTGAAATTCCACCCCGTAAAGGTAGCTTTTTTCTTCATCTCAACTGTGGTTTTAGGCGTGCCTTTGCCTACATCATCTGATTGGCTGGTTTTTTCGCTATCATAATAACTACCAGCAAATGAGACTACATTATCGCCTATTAACCCTCCGGCCATTGATCCGGACACAAGGCCAGTCGCATAAGCCCTATTGACAGTGCCCGAATTTCCGCCGATCAAGCCGCCGACTATGCCGTTTCGGCCGTTCACTTTTCCTTGTGCATAGCTGTCGCTAACCACACCCTCGTTCGTGCCAACTAAACCTCCGGCCCACTTTTCACCATCAACGTTACCAATCGCATAACTCCGTTTAATATTGCTGTCCGTTGAGCCCATTTGGTTTTGGTTAAAGCCAATTAAACCACCGACCGAATTGCCACTGCCATACACATTTACATTGGCAAAACTATAGCTAACCGTACCCTTGTTTGTTCCGATCAAGCCGCCAATGTTATCGTTGCCTGCGGCCATTCCGGTTACAAAGCCCTCGCTGACCGTTCCTTCGTTTCGTCCGGCCAAAATGCCGACATCGTCTTTTTGCCCTACATTCACAGTTGCACCAAATACCTGCATTTTTTTGAGGTTACCGCCAGCACCGACCACACCAAACAGGCCGATGTTCTTCGAGCGACTAACATTGAAAATTTTCAGCCCAGTGATCATTTTGCCGTTTCCGTCTAAGCCACCCGTAAACGGATTGGTTTCATCGCCAATTGGCATCCAGTCGGCAAATGCGCTCAAATCAATATTTGTACCGAGCTTGTAAAACTTGTCCAGCCCAGTGCGCACCTGATCCAAATCACTTGCTGTCATGATCACATACGGGTTCGCTTCGGTTCCCGAACCTGTCATCGGAGGTAGCGTCTCGCTTACCGTAATAATCAGCGTTTGTGCAGTACCAGAGCTAAACGTAAACGTTAGTGTCGTTATGCCTACACTTTGCGATGCCAGATACGCCTTTTTGATCGTTACCTCATCGCCGCTTGGGCTCACCGCATAATCGTTACCTGCTGTAAGTGCCGTACCGTTATTTTCGATTTTGGTCAAGGTGTTGCCATTCAGAATCATACTCACGGTGATATCGGCCTGACTGCCTGGATTCCTGTCAAAGCTCGCCGTTGTTTCGGTGAGTCTGCTGCTGGCACGCAACGTCGGATATTCCCCTGGTTGCATTTGCCAATCCTGTGTGAAGTTCCAGCCCGTAAAGGTGCTTTGCTGCTTCATTTCGGCGGTTGATTTTGGCTCGCCTTTATAAAGGTCTTGAAATATAATTTTATCTTTATCGTAATAACTGGCTGTTATTAGGCCGCCGTAATTCATTCCTATCAAACCACCGAACATTGACCCGGTTACGGGGGGGTGAGTCCCAGCTGAGTAGGTATTTTCGACCTTACCCGTATTTTTTCCAACCAATCCACCTAATTGAGACATAAGGGCGAAGCCAAAGGTGACGTTGGTGTAACTGTTCCTGATCTCGCCCTCGTTAGCACCAACCAACCCGCCACTTTGTCCCAGTCCCACTATAGAACTATCAACCACATAACTGTTTTGAATTTTCCCAGTAGGACCATTGGTTGCAACCAACCCGCCGGAAGTACTTCCTGAAACATTGACTTTGGCATAACTGTAGCTAACTGTGCCTGTATTGGTACCAATCAAACCGCCGATATTTGTGCCTGAACTAACGGTTCCAGTCACGTAGCTATCGCTGACTGTTCCTTCAACGGTCCCTGCCAAGCTCCCAACATTGGGCCTGTTGCTTACAGCCACGTTCAAAGAAAGCAGCGCAGCGTTTTTGATTTTCCCGTTAGGGCCAACGACTCCGAACAAGCCGATATTATCAGAAACGGGAGTAGTATCGTCGATGTTTAGCCCGTCGATTGTATACCCATTGCCGTCAAAGCTGCCCGTAAACGGGGTAATGGCGTCTCCGATTGGCATCCAGCTGCCGGACTCACTCAGATCAATATTTGCGCCTAGCTTGTAATGCTTGTCGAGCCCAGTCCGCACCTGATCAAGTTGGGCAGCATCCATGATAATATAAGGGTTGTTTGCATCTCCCGTGCCGCCTATCGGAGGAGAACTTACTCCCATCAACATTGTATTTCCTCGATTGCCTGTCCCCAATGAATCGGGTATCGTGCTTGCTAACGCCGCTGTCGGCAGCAATCCTGAAATCAATAATACCAACGCCATCCACAGGGAAAGTGCCCTGAATCTTCGTTTGCCCATTCTTTCAACCATCCTTTTTTTCATCTGCATGTGCCGCCGCTTGTTGCCGTCGCCAAGCTCTACCGCTTGCGACCTACGGATCCGCTGTCAGCGTGTACCAACAACGATTCGTAATCACACATGAATAA
Organism: uncultured Brevibacillus sp.; assembly: GCA_946402065.1. GTDB lineage: Bacteria > Bacillota > Bacilli > Brevibacillales > Brevibacillaceae > Brevibacillus_D. The sequence goes on from CAMIVR010000041.1 coordinate 21,968, forward strand.
CCCCATGGCATCTCCTGCCTTTCCTTTTCGATGAATTGCTTCTTATTCCAACAAGATTTTATCAATTCACCCCTGTACAAATTCTGTACAAATCACGCAAAAACAGGGGCAATTCTCCTATTTGGCTGTGTATTTACAAGGATTTCGAACCATGACGGGTCCGACCGCAAAAAAAAGAGCCGCTTCGCAGAAATCCGTCTGCAAAAGCAACCCTGTTTGAAAAAACACGCCAAGCTGTACATTTTTGCTGCCTGGAATGCAATTTTCCTTGGTCGATAAGCGCTGCGTAAATCTTCAATGCTGTAAATCATCGAAACGCCTCCAGACTTCTTCGATACAAGCGGGATGGACGGTGGCCCGCATTTTCGGTATAGTGATCCGTTTCTGTTACGAGGTCAGCCACTTTGCGTCGGAATGCAGCTTTCAGCAGCTCCTTATCCAAAATCACCTCGTATACCTGCTGCAATTCCGTCAAGGTAAACAGCTTCGGCATCAAATGAAGCGCAATATCCGTATAGGTGACTTTGCCCCGCAAACGCTCGATGGCGTAGGCAATTATCTTCGCATGGTCAAAGGCCAGCCCGTTATTGGACACGATGGTGTAAGACGTCGCGGTCGAAGTTTCCGTCGCCATCACCGTACGTTCCACTACCGCGGCCAATTCTCCGTGATCGGAACTGAGCTTGAGCTCATACTGCAACGTCTTGACAGAGCCGCCTTCGATCAGCTCCTTACTCTCACGCAGCAGCCGATAGCAAACCTTGAACCAGGCTGCGCCGGAAGCGTCGTCTCCTGCCTTCAACTGCACTTGGCCGCTATTTATGAGCGACATGTAGCTGCAGCTCATGACCCACGTACGGGGATCGCGTCCGATATCGCTGAATGTATACAACTGCTCCAGATAAACGTTATCGACACCGGTTTCCTCCCGCAGCTCCCTCGCTGCGGCCTGTTCCGTCGTCTCGTTTGGCCGGACGAAGCCGCCCGGCAGCGCCCATTTGCCCAGGAAGGGATGTCCTCCCCGGCGAATGAGGAGAACCCTCAGCTCCTTCTCCGGGAGCTTGCGGTAATTGTCCTCCGCCGCATCCGTGATGGTAAAAATAACCATGTCCACCGCCACCGAGGGACGCTCGTAATCTCCCGCCCGATATCGTTCCATGAATTCGCGTTCTGTCAGTCCGTCGCGATCCAGCAAATCCACAAGCTTCACCGCCCGTTCGTCTCTTTTTACCTGCTAACGCTCTCCGAAGTAATTGTCGTATGGCTTGAACCTTGCCAATACTTCATCTACCTTCCGCATCCGTTCCTCGAGGCTCCCCCTCAGCGTGATAAAGGGAATCCGGCGCTCCTTCAGATCCGCGATGATCTGTTTATGGAAAATATGCCGCTTCTGGTCCCCGCTGCGATCCCATGTGTCGTCATAGGGAATATCGTCGTCACACAAGAAAAACAAGTCGTATCTCTGCGCATTTTCCAGTGCAATTCGGGTTAGCAGCTCCGGCGCTTGACCGTGATAGTCCAGTGCGTACATGTACGTGGTAATCGCATTGGTGTCAACGAAAAGATACCGGTTCGCTTCAAGCAATGCCTTCTCTTCCCGCTCGATATGCCCGACCGCGATCTCGTCGAAAACAGCCAAGCTTATTCTTCTGTCCACCTGATGTTCGGTCCAGTAATCCCGTCCGTACTCGCTTGCGAATGTCGTCCGGTACCGCCGCGCCAACGCTTCGGTTATCGTAGATTTGCCGGTCGACATCGCTCCCATAAACACGACTTTCGCAATTAAGTCCCGGTATACGATGTCGCTAATAAATTCCCGATACTTATACGGATCGGATCGAATCATCGTCGCTGAGATCGGAACAAGCGTACGCTCTTCATCTACTCGCCTATCCACAGCGCCTAAAGCGCGACTCATATGTTCACCGTAAAATTCACTGGAGTAAAAATGCGTCACCTGCTCACCTCTCAGCAAACCCAATATGTACTGCTCCTCCCGGATCTCATGCTCCCGATCATTCGAATACCCGTCCGGGCCGTCCCATGCTTCGATGACCCTCACCGAGGGATAGAGCTTGCGGATCCAGTTGGCCCGAATATGCAGCGGAATCGTCATGACATTTGTCTCATAGATGACGACGATTAACTCGTCAACCTCTTGCAGGGCAGTATCAAACATGAGCTGGTGTCCTTTATGCAGCGGGGCAAACTTCCCCAACGTCAATCCCAGCTTTTTCATTGCAAAACCTCCTTGGCCCCTTTGTTCCAGGTGTAATAGCCGTATATCGCGTTGATCAGGTACGCACTCCACATGACGATCATCAGGACTCCGTCCGGGCTTCCTTCCAGCGTTCTAATGACCCACAGCAGTACCGTGAAAACATTCAGGACAATATAGACCAGCCATTGCTCTTTAAACCTTTTCACCATCAAGAAAGTCGCCACAACCGATAACACGGTCGTAAGAGCATCGATATAGGGCGAATTCTGCGACGGAATGAACGACAGCCCGCAACCGAGCGACAGGCTGCCCAATACGCAAACGACTGTTACCAGGAGCAAACCTCTCTGATTCATCTGCCTCATGGCCAGCTTGCCACCATGGCGATGTTTCTTCCACATGACGAAGCCGATCGCATTCATGGGAACGAAGAAGAGCAGATTGAGCATGACCTCCCCGAACAATCCGTTGACGTAAGCCAAATAAGCGTAGCCAAACGTATTATACATGCCAAAAACATAGGTCATCAGATTGCCTTTGGCGGCGAGAACCACGCATAATACGCCTGTAAGAAAGACAGTGAATCCGAACAACGTATCCTTCATGATCAGCGTCAACACGACAGCGACTCCGGAGAAAAGGCCCAGCCAAGCTATTTCGTATCCGTTCCATTCGCCCAAAGATTTCCTCATTCGTATCCCCTCCGGCTTTCATTCGAATCTTGCTGCACCGAATTTTGTTTTTTCTTCGAATCATATTGATAATAACATTTTGTTACTATCAAAAATACCAAAAGAGAACTCCATAGTCAAGGGGCACAAAAATGCATACTTTCCGGACGTAAAAAAACAGGGACGATATCAGCCCCTGTCTGTTGTATGCTCCTTATCGCTTCACGACGACGATAAGGTAAACCAGACCGTCACCATTGGTCCAAAGATCAACCTTGTCAGTCGACTTCACGTCGTCCTCGCTCATTTTTGAGCCATCGTAGTAACGAACCTTTGCATCCTTGGCCAGCTTCAGGCTCGTTGAAACATCGTTATAGTAGACGTACTTGTCGCCATTCACGCGGGCCTCGATCCCTTTGAAGGCAACCTTGCTCTGTGCCTTCTTGCCTTGGGTGGAAACCGCTTTTCCGTCCCCATTGCGATCCAGCGTCAGCGTGGCGAGCTCGAACTGCTCTACATTGGCAAGTTGGTCTGGTTTAACGACCGTATACTTCTTCCCGTCCAGCGTAATTTCCGCAGATTTTACGGAATTGCCTTCCTCAACCACCTCAACCAAGTCAACGACGCCCGTTACCGTTTTCGCTGCCCCGGCGAGCGCTTTTACTTGCCCGTCATTGGTGAGGGTGAGCGTGTACTCCTTGTCATTGGTGGTCGCATCTTTGTCTACGGAAACGCCATCAACAAGCTCGTATACTTTTCCGTTTACCGTAACCGTGCTGTCTGTCTTCTTCGCAATGTAGCCTTTTACGGTTTGCTTTTCGGCAACCAGCTCGACAATATCGGTCGTTCCTACATTGTACTTCCAGGAAATCACCCGGTAGTCGTTTAACTGATCGGCTTTGATTGAGGTCGCCGAAACGCTGCTGCCGTCAATGGTCAGCTTGGCGGTCGGCAGCACATTGTACGTTTTGCCGTCAACTTTGATCGTCGCCGGTTTGGCCGGGTTGCCCGCTACGTACGCAGTGGTGCGATCCACCAGCTTGTTCGCAGCCGCCCCGGTGCCCTGCTCGATCCTTTTCAGGTTGCCGTCCTCGTCAAAAGTGAGAACCGCTACTTCGCCACTGTTCAAGTCGTCCAGCTCGGTAACTTTTTTCTCGTCGACGTACAGCTTCGTATCCTCAAGTACCTTGAAGTCGTTGCCGTCGACACGAATCGTGTTGTTTTTCGAATTGACTTTGATCGTTTGTGTTGTCACCAGCTTCGTGAACGTGACAGCAGACACTTTGCCGTCGACATCGAGGGTAAGCTCGACGAGATCGCCTTTTGCGATGTCGGCAAATGTGCTTTTTACTGCTTCAGCCGTCGGATAAGGGCTTCCCTTGATCGTCGCATTTGCAGCCAGATCGTATGTCTTGCCATCCAGCTTGAGCTGTTTCTTCGCATTTGTCCCGCTTACGGATGAGGTCTGCTCGACAATGCCTTTCGTTGCATTGCTCGAGAAGCTGATCGATGTCACGATTCCATGATCGTCTACGACCGCAACGAATTTTTTGCCGATTTGCGAATCGGAGACCGCTACGCCTTTCTCTACCTCCAGCACAACCTCTTTTCCGTTCACGATTGCCTTGAACTTCTGCTCGTCCCCGACTGCCGTGGTGAAATCAAGGCCCGTCTTCACAATGCCTTCCACGATGCGGGAGTCGGACGTCACTACGTTGAGGAAGGCAACCTTGCCGTTTTTCACGATGTATTCCACTTCCGCGCCGACGATCAGATTGCCGAACAGCTGGACGTTATCCGCGATGTCGACCTCGGTATTTTGACCGACCAGCTTCAGTTTTTGCGTTTTTTTGTCATAAGAGGCGACGGTTCCCTTGACTACCGCCAGCTTCTTGCTGGTGCCGTTTGCTTTGCCGTTTTTATCGTAATAGGCTCCATTCGCATAAACAGGCGTTTCCATCAGGCGATCGGTGAACTTGGCGACGATATCGCGTTTGGCTGCTGCAGTTGGCAGCTCTTTCGTATCGTAAATGCCGGTTTTGCTCGCCTCCAGCAAATAGGGAGTGTACCATTGGCCGGTCGTCGAAGCCGCCACATCGATTTTCAGGCCCTGCACGTAGACGGTCAATGCTTCCGCGACTTTGACGGTATTGTTCGGCTTGAACGTGCCATCCGGGTATCCTTTGATAATACCCTGGGATACAGCCAGATTTATGTAGCCGGTCGCCCAGTGGTTGGCCGGCAAATCTTTAAAGACGGTTTCCCCTGCCAACACCTTCACCTGGTCTTCCGTATAGCCCATGGCCAGAACCGCGACCTTGGCGAACTCAGCGCGGGTTACTTCTTTCTCCGGTTTAAAGGTGCCATCCGTGTAGCCCTTCAATACCCCGGCAAAGTTCAATTTTAAAATCGCATCTTTGTTACCATTTTGCGCGATATCGGAGAAAGGCAGTGCATTGGCAGCCATTCCCTGCATCGGCACGAGCAGCGCACTTGCCAATACCGCTCCGGCCAATCCTTTTTTGATTGCTTGTACAGACAGAGTCTTTCTTTTTTTCACAATTGCTCCCCCATTTCAAAAAGTGCTTCGCTTCGAACGTTTGGCTGTGACCTACCTTCATCGAGCTTTTGCCTGCTCAAGATACGAATTGAATTCTAGCTAACGTGACTGTCGCTGTCATTGCCCAAATATTGGTGAAAATTCTGTATTTTATATGAGTCCACCCCCTTTTTATACCATAAATTTAAGTAACTGTATACGCCGACGCTTCTGCCTGCTGCCCCTTGCCAGCCTGCGATTTTTTTTTTGCAGAACGGGCACACAGAGGCACAAAATCAGGGGCCCCTCTGGGACCCCCGTGATTTATTTTGCATAGACGACTTTTCCGTCGACAATCGTCAATTCCACTTTCGTTTCGAGGATATCCTCTGCTGTCCCTGCAAACAAATTGCGGTCGAGGACGGCGATGTCCGCCAGCTTGCCTGCTTCCAGCGTCCCCAGCTCATGCTCTCTGAACGTGCCGTATGCCGAGCCGCTCGTATAGGCTTGCAGCGCTTCTGCCAGCGTAATCCGCTCATGCGGATGCCAGACCTCGGTGCCGCTGCTGTCGATCCGTGTGACGGCGCGGTAGAGCTGCAGCATCGGGGTAAGCTGGTCAATCGGGAAGTCTGTGCCAAAGGCCAGTCTGGCGCCGGAATCTTTCAGCGTCTTGATGACAAAGACGTTCTTCTCCCGCTCCTCGCCGATGCGTGACGTGTAGACGCCCCGCTCGGACATAGCGAAGTGGTCCGGCTGCATCGAAGCGATTACCCCTAACTGGGCAAAGCGGGGGATGTCAGCGGAATGGATCACTTCGACATGCTCGATCGTGTGGCGGGAGTCCCGCACACCGTTGGCTTGCTGCGCCGCTTCATAGGCGTCCAGGGCAAGCCGGATCGCCCCGTCCCCGATCGCGTGGAAGCGGATGCTGAATCCTTCGCGATCGGCATCGATCACCCATTGCTTGATCGTCTCTGCCGGAAAGGTCGTTTCCCCGCGCGTTTCCGGTTTGTCTGCATACGGCTCGAGCATATACGCCGTATAGCCGGTGATCACGCCGTCGATGAATTGCTTCAGCCCGGCGACGCGTAGCATGCTCGACTGGTACATCGCTCTCAGCTCCCTGGCCTTGTCGAGATTGCCGTCCAATACCGGCAGCAAGTGTACCCGGGCAGTTAATTCTCCGTTGTCTTCGAGCGTTTTGTACAGGGCAAAATGATCCGGATTGCTGTTCACATCAGGCGCATACAGGTCATTGACCGCCGTAATCCCCAGGCTGGCCGCGTGCTGGAAAAAGCTTTTGACCATCGCAAGCCTCCTCTCCCGGGAAAAGTCGAAGGCCAGATCGGAGACAAGCCCCATCGCCGTCTCATACAAGATTCCCGTCGGCTCTCCCTGCCCGTCCTTCTCAATAATCCCGAACGGCGGGTTCTCCGTATCGCGTGTGATGCCGGCCAATTCCAATGCCTTGCTGTTGACCCAGCCATAGTGCCCTTCCGCATGGTAGAGCGCGACCGGACGATCAGGGAAGACGCGGTCCAGTGAAGCGCGGGTAGGCAGCTTCTGCGTATCCCAGTACCCCGCGTCCCAGGTAAATCCGATCACCCACGGATCGTCCGGATTCGCTTCGGCATGCACACGCGCCATCTCGACGGCTTCGTCCTCTGAACGGGCGGCAAACAAATAGGCACTGTTCATGGAAATGCAGCCGAGCATGATGTGCAGGTGAAAATCGTGAAATCCCGGGATAATCAGCTTGTCTTCGTAGTGGTACACCTTTGTCTGCTCGCCGATATACGGCTCGATTTCCTCTTCCGACCCGATCGCCGCTATTTTGTTGCCGATAATGGCGATCGCTATCGCCACCGGTTCGGCATCCAGGCCGGTAAAAACGGCATTGCTTGCCAGGACGATATCTGCTTTTGCTTGCGTGTTCATGAATCAGTCAGCTCCCTTATCGGTAAAATTCCATCACTGTTCGCCTACCCAGCCTGTTCGGCAGCTTCAAGATGCAGCTCAGGCGGCGCCTGTCTGAACATTTTGGTCAAATACATCAGGTAGACGAGGCCACACAGCAGCCAGACGCTGCCCAAAATCATTGAATGGATGTCCAGCTGCAGCCAGAACGCTGCGGTAAAAAACGCGCCGATCAGCGGAATCAGCAGGTAGAGAATCGTCCCTTTGATCGAGCGCTGTTTCTTGCGGATGTAAAAATGCACGATGACTGCCAGGTTGACGAATGTAAAGGCAAACAATGCTCCGTAGTTGATCAGCGAAGTGGCTGTCACCACATCGAGGAACAGCGCCGACAGGGCGATGGCCGCGATGACGAGGATATTGTAGACGGGCGTATTAAACTTCGGTGAAAGGTAGCCAAACACCTTGTTCGGCAGTACCCGCTCCCGCCCCATCGCGTACAAAATCCGCGCCGAGCTGGCACACGAAGCGACGGCCGAAGCAAACGCAGCAGTGAGTCCGACGGCGAGAAAGAAGGAATTGAGCAGGTTGCCGCCGATGTAGTCAAAGATTTGCAGATAAGCCGATTCCGGATCCTGGATCGAAGAGAAATCCGGGTACACGAGTTGGGCGAAATAGGCGCTGGCGATATAGAGGATACCGCCGATCAACGGAATCAGCAGAATCGCTTTGGGCAAGGTCGAACGCGGATTTTTCGTCTCCTCCGACAGGGTCGTCACCGCATCGAAGCCCAAAAACGTGAAGCAGAGAATCGGCACGGTCGCAATCAACGCTCCGATTTTGACAGACGGATCAAAAATCGGCGTGATGGAAACCAGCGTCCCCGTCCCCAGGCCTTTGGCCAGACCGATAATCGAAAAAATGATGAAGACGGCGCAAAACAACACTTGCAGCAGCACGAGCAGCGTATTGACGTTGGCGGCAATCTTGATCCCGAGAATATTTACCGTTGCAATGACCGAAATAAACAGGATAATCCACACAGCCATAGGAACGGACGGGAAAAAGGCGGAGAGCGAGATGCCGACCAGCAGGGAGCTGATCATGGGACTGAACAGGTAATCGAGAATGATCGTCCAGCCGACGAGAAAGCCGAGATGCGGACTCATGCCTTTTTGGGTAAAGGAGTAGGCTGAACCGGCAATCGGGAACTCTTTCACCAGCTTGCCATAGCTGTAGGCGGTAAACAGCATGACGACCATGGCGATCGCATAGGCGGTTGAAATCATGCCGCCGGCAATCGATACGGCTACGCCGTAGGTAAAGTAAAACGTGGCTGGGGCCATGAATGCCAAGCCGAACAAAACAACTTGCCATAGGGAAAGCGATCGTTTAAACCCTGGCGCTGAGTGATTGGACATGCAGGAAAACCTCCCTTGGGGATTGGGGAATATTGACTTTTTCCATAATTCAGACGAAATGAGCTTCAGACAGCAGCCAGACGCTGTTCCGTCCGGCTGCCGACTTGCTTACCAGAACGCCAGGATCGCTTCGCGGACAATTTTTGCTGCCAGCGCTGCCGTGATGCCCGCAGTGTCGTTGGGTGGAGAGACTTCGACGAGATCCATGGCCACGACGTTCTGCCCTTGCAGCAGGCGAACGGCTTGCAGAATCTCCATCGCTGAGATGCCGCCCGGCTCCTGTGTCCCTGTCCCCGGAGCAAATGCAGGATCGAGCACATCGATATCCAGTGTGATGTAGATCGGTCGGCCGGCAATCTGCGGCAAGATGCTTTTCAGCGGCTCGAGGACGAGGTCCTGGGTCAGATGCGTGTTTTCCCGGGCCCAGCGGAATTCTTCCTGCTCACCGGAGCGAATCCCGAACTGATAGATGTTTTTCGCCGGCATAAACTCGGCGATGTGCTTGATCACGGTCGCATGGCTTAACCGCTCGCCAAAAAACTCGTCGCGCAGATCCGTGTGTGCGTCGAAATGCAGCAGCACGAGATCGCCGTACTTCTCCGCTACCGCGCGTACAGACGGCAGCGAGACGAGGTGCTCGCCCCCCAGCATAAAAGGAATTTGCCCGGCTTCGACGATTTCCTTGGTCGCCTCGTAGATGACTTCAAGCGACTTTTCCACATTGCCAAACGGCAAGACGAGGTCGCCAATATCGGCAAACGGGACCGTAGACAGATGGCGGTCGAGCACCGGACTGTATTCTTCAAACCCTTGTGAAGCGTGGCGAATGCCCTGCGGGCCAAACCGGCTGCCCGCCTTGAAGCTGACCGTATAGTCCATCGGTGCGCCATAGAGCACCACCTTTGCCTCGGAGCGGTTGGGAATCGCTTTGATAAAACTGCCTGGCTGTGTATAGGATACGATTGAATTCATACTGGACTGCCTCCTGCTTTATCGTTTGATATCATCGTCAGGTATAGAACGTGCTTCGTCACCGAGATTCATCGATAGCAGCACGGCAATTAGAAAGCGCTTTCTTTTCATGCAAACGTCCCTCCTATGCTAAGGAGCATCCCTAACTAATATTAGTTAGGTAAATTATAAAATGAATTCACGGAAAATGTCAAACAAATATCACTATTGAAAAAATGTCAGGGCAACCCGCAGGCTGCCCCGTATAGCCGATGATATTCTGTCTTACGGACGAACATTGCTGATCCCCAGCCAAAAATTTTTCCACACGCTCTGGCAGCGTTCCGCCATCTCCGCTTCATCGTAGTAAAACATTTGCGAAACCAATCCGTCGATGCAGCAGTAGTAGGAGGCAAGCAAGCTCTCCACCTTCTCGGTGCGGACCACGCCGGCATCCATTCCGTCGAGAAACAACTGCCGCAGCAGATTGGACAGGGCGTCCTCCGAAGCGATAAATTTCTCGTGCAGCGGCTCCTTGAGAAAGTCAGGGGGAAACAGCATGATGCGCTTGAGAAACGCCGTTTTCTCCCGGTTGTGCAAATAGAAGCGGCACGTTTCAAAAAAGATTTGCGACAGCTTCTCCTCCACCGTAGATTGCTTGACCGTATCGAGCAAATCGCGAACGTACTGAACTTCCTCCCACGTAGCTTCTTCGAACACCGCTAAAAAAAGATCCTCTTTGCCCTGGAAATGTGCGTAAATCGACGGGGTTTTAATCCCGACCTGCTTGGCGATTGCAGCGAGCGACGTGCCTTCATAGCCGTGTTCGGCAAACAGCGTCAATGCGGCCGCTTTCAATTTTTCTTTTGTCATGGGCATCACCGTACCTAACCTTACTAGTAGGAAAATTATATCTCAATCTGTCGGCGACTGTCTAATAGTCAGGCCGAGTATGCAAGCCCCCGGATACGTTAAAAAACGCACGGACCAGGCGATGCCTAGCGATCCGTGCGCTTCTTTCCAGTTGGCTGAAGCTGCCATTCAGCTATGCGCAAATGGCGTACCAAAACTGTCGCCAGTTGGTACGCCATTTGTGTTTACCCTGCTTTGCGGTTAAGCGTGCACAGGTTCTTTGACTGGAATTAAAATTTCAAACACTTCACCGTGCTGCAAAATCGTAATGCCCTTGGGTTTGATCTTCATCACGGCAACATCAGGGCGAAGACGCATTTTTTCCACGTATTCCTCCGGTACGCCGCCAGAGTCGCTCACTGTCACACCTTTGATTTCCTTCTCTTCATAATCAGATAATTGCTCGTCCAACACAGTTTCGTAAATATCCGAGAATGTTTCGTAGCTGTTTGTGTACACAGTAATACATTTCATCGTCATGTCGTAGTTCACTCCTTTCCGTACATAGGCTTCCCATTCTCACTGCGATCAATGAATTTGCGGATAATAGCACGAGAAATATTGTATCATCAAACGCGGCCCTTGCCAAAGCCTGATCTTCGTTCGCCTGATTTTCCTCTACCCCCGCCGGATTTGCCGTAGCCAGCAGCAGGTTTGCTGCTTGTTTGAGAAGCAGATTTGCCGCCTGCCTGGGCAGCAGGTTTGGCACCAGCCGCTTTCTTAAACGGCTTTGCACCCGCCCCGGCTTTTCGCGCCGCTTTGGCCTCCTCGCGTTTTTTCTTCTGATCGTAAGAGGTTTGCCACTGTTCGGTTTCTTTGGCCAGGCGCTTTTTGTAGCCGGGCTTCACTTTGATGTTCTTTTTCAAAGCCTCTGTGAGCGGAGCGGCTTTCTCCTTCTTTTTCAGCGCCTGCTCTTTGCTTTTTTCCTTCCGCAGCTCGGCAAAATGTTGTTCCCGCTCCTGCGCCCTTTCGCGGCGACCGGACTCCAGATGGCGCCCCTTTTCCAGCAGGCGTACCTCGATCTCGCTCTTGATCCCCTTTTCGATCCGCGCCATGATGCTCTTCTGCCGTGGTGATACCAGGGAGATCGCCACCCCTTTTTGCCCGGCCCGGCCCGTGCGCCCTACGCGATGAATGTAGCTCTCCACATCATTGGGCAAATCGTAGTTGAACACGTGTGTGACACCTTCTACATCCAATCCGCGCGCGGCAATATCGGTCGCCACCAAATACTGAAACTTGATTTCGCGGAAGCGCCGCATCAGCTGCTCGCGCTTGTTCTGCGACAGATCGCCGTACAGCGCTTCCGCATCAAAACCGCTCTCCTTCAAGCGCGCAGTCAGCACTTTTACCCGCTCCTGCGTATTGGCAAAAATGATCGCCAAATACGGCCGGCTCGTTTCAATCAGATCCAGCAGGGCATCCATCTTGTCGCTTTGGTTGACGATATACTGAATCTGCTCGATGTTGTCCACCGTTTTTTGCCTGTTCTCGATCTTGATATGCGGCGGCTGCACCATAAAGCGCTGGGCAAGCCGTTTTACCTGATCAGGCATCGTCGCGGAAAACAGCAGCACCTGTCTGTTTTGCGGCGTCGCGACAATGACCTGCTCGACGTCTTCAAGAAATCCCATCTCCAGCATTTTGTCCGCTTCATCCAGCACCAGCGTAGATATTCGCCCAAAGTGAAGCGACCCGCGCTGCATGTGATCCAAAATCCGTCCCGGCGTCCCGACGACGATGTGCACGGTCGTCTTCAGCTTGTTGAGCTGTTTGTCGATGTCGGTTCCGCCGTGCAGTGACAGCGCGTTGACGCCCAAATGCTTGCCGAGCTTCTCGATCTCCTGGGCAATCTGGATCGACAGCTCACGGGTGGGAGTGAGTATCAAAGCCTGAATATCCCGTTTCGCCAGATTGAGCTGATGGAGGATCGGAAGCACGAACGCAGCCGTTTTGCCCGTTCCTGTCTGGGCCTGTCCGATCACGTCCTTTCCCGCCAAAATGAGCGGAATCGCCTCGGATTGAATCGGCGTAGGCTCTTTATAGTACAGATCGTTTATTCCTTCCAGCACTTCCGGCCGCAGCCCGAATGATGCGAATGATTTTGCCATGTGAACCACTTCCTTCCTCGACTAAACCTCTATAGTAAGCTAGTATCCCCAAAAAGACAAGAAACGGTCTCATGCGACCGTTCTTCATTTCATTCTATCCACTTCATCCTGCGGCAGAAAAAAGCCTTCATCCGCATCAGACTCGGTATCGACGTCGAGATCGAGCTCAACCAGTCCGATCAAGGCGTCGACCGCCGGCTCTTTTTTGCGCGTGAACGCCATTTGCGCTTCTTTGATTTCGTCGCGGATGTTGTTCATCTCACTGTCCAGCGTGTAGGAAGCCTTGGCTGCTTCGATCAACCGCTGACGAATATCAGTAGGGATGATCCCCTCGTACTTGTAGTTCAGCGAATGCTCAATCGTCGCCCAGAAATTCATGCCCAACGTCCTGATTTGGATTTCTACCGGAATCGTGACCTGGCCCATCGCCGTCATCAGCGGATACTCGACGGACAGATGGTAGCCGCGATAGCCGCTCTCTTTCGGCGTGCTGACATAATCTTTTTCAAGGTAGATTTTCATGTCCTTGCGCTGCCTGATCATCTCGACGACAGCGGAAATATCATCAATAAACTGGCAGATGACACGAATGCCAGCGATATCGCGCAAATCCCAGGCAATGTTTTCGGTGATCGGAAATTGCAGCCGCTTGGCTTTGTTGTAAATACTCGGCACGGATTTGACCCGCCCCATGACGAATTCTATCGGTGCGTGTTCATGTCGCTTCTTCAATTCATTGCGCAGATTTTTCAGCTTTACTTTCAATTCTTCTACAGCCTGTTCAAATGGCAGCAGGTAAAGGTCCCAGTCCATCTTTTGCACGTCAAGCCACCGTCGCCAAAAGCTTATAAAACCCGGATCGCTGTGAAGCCTCCGAAGCGGTTTTATAACGTTGCTCGTTTTGGCCAACGGCTTCCCTCCTCATTCATCACGTATTTGCGGGAAACACTGCGTTGCAACCTACGGTATCGCTTCCCGCCAAGATCACATACCGGCGAGCTTTCTTAAACTGTACCGCCGCAAGCATCCGTACCAAGATTCCTCTATATGATTCAACATTTTCCCCGGATTATCCTGCGCCTAATGAGAAAACTTGGCACGTCAAGCGATCAAAAGACCTTGTCTCGGGCTATCGTGGTGGGAGAGAAAAGATCGAAAAGCCGGAGGAATTTATCATCGCTTGTTGGGCCACAACAGTGCCTAACTTCCACCGCTTTTCACCATCCTGATCATCCCGCAAACACCACGGCCAGGGAATCGCCAAGAAGAGATAAGCGGAGCTTTTTGACAGCGCCTACCCAGACTGCAGCCAAAAAAACGGAACATCTTTGCGCCCCACTGGCATCCTTGAGATACGTCCCTCGAGGCTTTTGGGGCGCAGTTCCGTTTTTTTGGCCGCAGTCGGCCTTGAGATGCTTCCACGTGGCGATGTCACTTGCGGAGCGTTCTCTTCTTGGCGATTCCCCTCGCCTCCACCATAACTACGGTTGCACAAAAAAGAGACCTGAACTAAAAGGCCTCTCGGATCATCGCAATTTCGTCGCATACAGGCAGCTTGGAGCAATTGATGCAGTCTTTCCAGACCTTTTGCGGAAGGGTCTCCTTGGCTACCACGTGAAAGCCGCACTTTGTGAAAAACTCTTTTTGATAGGTCAGCGCCAGTACGCGTTTGATTCCCAGGCGCTTGCTGTGCTCGGTCAGCGACAGGACGAGCTGCTTGCCAACGCCAAGGCCCTTGGCTTTTTCGGAAATGGCCAGGGAACGGATCTCGGCAAGATCCTCCCATAAGATATGAAGTCCCGCTACGCCAACCACTGATTCGCCATCGTGGGCCACCAGGAATGCTTGCAGGTTTTCACAGATGGACAGCTTGGTTCGTGGAAGCATCAAGCCTTGTTGGGCGTAATCGTTGATGATCTCCAGCATTTGGTCGACATCGCCCATCAGAGCGTGACGTACGGTGATTGTTCTCGTCATTTCCATGAGTCATTCCCCCAGAATCTTAACTAAGGCACATCGAATAAATATTCATGATTTTATATAAATATACATTTTTTCGCATTCCCCGTCTATAGGTTTTTCGCGTCATTCGCAAATTGTGCTATAATTTGCAAGGGGGTGTTTGCTTTGACGACACGCAGAGAACGGAAAAAGCGCGAAACACGGGAAAAAATCTTCAATGCTGCGATTAAGCTATTCAAGGAGTTCGGGTTTGAAGCGACCACGATCGATATGATCTCAGAGGAAGCCGATGTTGCACGGGGAACGATCTTTCTCCATTTCACGTCAAAGGAAGCAATCCTCGCCAACTGGGGCTATGAACGACTGCAAGAAATAGAGGAACGCCGCGAGGAATGGGACTACGGCGAAAGCTGCAAGCAAAAGGTCCTGCGCGTTTACAAAATCCTCAACGAGGTGAACATCCAGAACTACGATTTTATCAAAGTGCTGATAGAATCCTCGATGAAGCACCGCGGCATATACGAATCGGAAAAAAACGTCTACATCGAGCTGCGCAAGCTGTTCGGCGATCTGATCGAGGACGCCCAGGAAAGGGGCCGGCTCAAGCAAAAATTCAACCCGCTCGTCGCCGCCAACATGCTGGAGAACATATACTACAACGCCTTGTATGACTGGGTTCGCAGCGAGGGCGCTTGGGCTCTGGAAGAAATAATGGAAGAAAAAGTTTCGATCGTATTTGAAGGGCTGGACAGCTAGCGTCTGGTCCTTTTCGCTGGACACGGCATAATAAGCATTCCCTTACACTCTCACCCAACTCTTTCCCTTGCGTTGCACGGATACATCTCCTATGATGGAGGGTAGGACATTGCCTAACAGTGGAGGTTTATTGTAACGTGTTGAACCATATCAAACGAGAAGATATTGAGCTGTTAGCTCCAGCCGGCAATTGGGAATGCCTGAAGGCTGCCGTTGCCAATGGAGCTAATGCCGTCTATTTTGGCGTAGAAAAATTCAACGCTCGGGCGCGGGCGGAGAATTTCCAGATGAGCGACCTGGCGGAAATTATGTCATACCTGCACATGTATGGCGTCAAAGGCTTTCTTACGTTCAACATTCTTATTTTCGAAAACGAACTCGCCGATGCCCGCGAGCTGATCGAAGCCTGTATCGATTCCGGCGTGGATGCCGTGATCGTTCAGGACCTGGGCCTCGTCAAGCTGATCCGCGAGATTTCCCCCGACTTTCCGATCCACGGATCGACTCAGATGACAATCACGTCTCCGGAAGCGGTCGAATTTACCAAACCGTATCAGCTGGAGCGCGTCGTGCTCGGTCGGGAAAATTCCCTGAAGGAAATCAGGAAGATCGGCGACAAGGCGAAGCTGCCGATGGAAGTGTTCGTGCACGGCGCGCTTTGCGTCTCTTACTCCGGACAGTGCCTGACCTCGGAGATGTGGGGCGGGCGCTCCGCCAACCGCGGGGAATGTGCACAAGCCTGTCGTCTGCCCTACGATTTAATCGTGGACGGAGAGCAAAAAGAAATGGGCAACATCGCCTACCTGCTCTCGCCAAAGGATCTGGCTGCCATCGACATCATTCCGGAATTGATTGAAGCCGGTGTCACGTCTTTTAAAATCGAAGGGCGACTGAAGTCTCCCGAATACGTCGCCAATGTCGTCAGCAAGTACAGAGCTGCGATCGACAAATACTTTAACGGCGAGGACGCCAGGCCGTCGGAAACGGAGCTGCGGGAATTGCAGCAGAGCTTCTCTCGCGGCTTTACCCACGGCTTTCTCGAAGGAACGAACAACAAAACGCTGCTCGACGCCCAAATCGAGAAAAACGGGTTAAACAAACAGCAGATCTATTCCGATCTTCTTGATCCGAAAGATCCGATGTCTTGGGATGAATTCCGCAAACTGCTGAAAAGTTTGGTT
>CAMIVR010000042.1 GCA_946402065.1 uncultured Brevibacillus sp.
CGCCCGAAGTGCTGCTTCATCGTCAACAGATCGAGCAGGCACTGCGTCGGGTGTTCGTTTGTACCGTCTCCGGCGTTAATCAAGCTAAGGCTTACTTTTTCCGCGAGTGACTGCAGCAGTCCGTTTTCCGATGTTCGGATCACCGCAGCCTCGACACCCATCTCCTCCAGCGTCCTGAGCGTGTCGTAAACAGACTCGCCTTTGACCGTGGAGGATGCTTCTGTCTGTATGTTCAACACGTGTGCGCCTAATCGTTTTTGCGCGACTTCAAATGAAAAGCGGGTGCGCGTGCTTGGTTCAAAAAACAGGTTGGTCACAAACCGTCCCTTGAGGATGTCTGACTCGACTCCGCGCCGTTTGGCCCAATTGTTTGCCCGTGCCAGTAGCAGTTCGATTTGCTGTGTTGTCAGTTCTTTCATACTGATCAGATGTTGTTGTTTGCCCATGTCACGCCTCCAATGTTCATTTGAAATGGTTTTGCTGCTGCAAAAAAAGCTTCTTACCTACACAATTCCGCGGTACGGAGGCTGGTGGGTAAGAAGCTTTTGTTAGAAGCTTCTCGCGGGCAAGGCATGGGAACCCTGCCACCTTTACCAGCCTCACAGGACCGATTTAAAAGGATGCGGATGTATTATGGTGTTTGTTTCTCCAGCTTTTTTCCTTCTGCCGCAGCCTTGCCAGGCAGCACGGCATTGAGAACGATCCCCAGGAATGTGGAGAAAGCGATATTGTCGATCGTAATGTTGGTCAAGAAGGACTGCCAGAAGCTGGCGTCTTGAAAGCTGATCTTGTACCCGCCAATCCCGGTGACGAGAATGGCCGCAGAGATGATCATGTTGCGTTTGTTGGCGAAGTCGACCTTGTTCTCTACGAACATCCGCAAGCCCTGCGCGGCAATGATCCCGAACAGGATGATGGAGACACCGCCCAACACAGGCGTCGGGATGTTCATCAGGAGCGCGCCGATCTTGCCGATGAACGAGAAGAGGATCGCGAACACCGCTGCGAGTCCGATCACGGCTCTGCTGTATACTTTGGTCAGCGCCAGGACACCGATGTTTTCCCCGTACGTGGTGCTTGGCGGCCCGCCAATGAGCGAAGCGACCATCGTCGAGACACCGTCCCCGAGCAAGCTGCGGTGCAACCCCGGATCTTTCATCAGGTCGCGTTCCATGACTTTGCCGGTAACGAGCAGGTGGCCAAGGTGCTCGGCCAGTGTAACGAATGCGACCGGAGCGATAATCAAGGCCGGAATCAATACTTCCGGTTTGGTCAGCAATGTATGGATGATCTCTGCCGTTTTGAAATGCTGTGTAAACATGTCGGAGAAGCTGACGAACCAAGGTGCATCGGCTACTTTGGACCAGTCGATGATCTCCGGATGGCGAATCGCTGTATAGATGTAACCGCAGATTATACCGATTAAGATGGGAATGATGGCAAAGAATCCGCGCAGTGCAACAGCAGCAACCACTGTGATAATCAGGGTGACGAGCGAGATTTCGATCGAGGTCATCGAGATGACCGGCGTATTGTCAACGGTTACTTTCGTCGCCATATCGACCGCGACACCGGCCAGGCTCAAGCCGATAACGGCGATGATCGAGGCAATGACCACCGGCGGAAGCAGGCGGTCCAGCCATTTGACGCCGACCTTCATGACGATTGCGGCGATAACCACATAGACGACACCGGATAAGAAGCATCCCAGCAATGCCGTGCTTGGTCCGTACTTGGCAGATACTGTAATGATCGGTCCGATGAAGGCAAAGGACGATCCGAGGTAGTTGGGAATTTTTCCTTTCGTGATCAGCAAGAAGAGCAGTGTGCCGATACCGCTGGCGAGCAGAGCCATCGAGACATCCAGTCCGGTCAGCATCGGAACGAGAACCGTGGAGCCAAACATTGCAAACAAGTGCTGAATGCTGAGCGGCAACAGACGAGACAGCTTCGGTGTTTCATGTACATCGACAAAATTTTTTTGACTCATGCGGTCCTCCTGTTTTAGCGTTACGAATCGTGTTGTCTGCGGGCAACAAAAAACTCTTTGTGAGTACACAAAGAGAGTCATGGCGACAGAATTCGCCTGCTCCCCTTGGCAATCTCACGGGATTGGCCTTAAAGAGGAATTATTCAGCGATTTGTGTGATCGTTACTTTTTCATCCCCATCGACTTCCTGCAGTTCGACGGAAATGATTTCACTGCGTGAAGTCGGTACGTTTTTGCCAACGTAATCCGGACGAATCGGCAGTTCGCGATGTCCGCGATCGACCAGTACGGCGAGCTGGATCATTTTCGGCCTGCCCGCATCCACTAGCGCATCGAGTGCAGCTCTAACGGTGCGACCTGTGTAGAGGACGTCATCGACGAGGATGATCGTCTTCCCCGTCACGTCTGTGGGAAGCTGCGTACCTTGCAGCACGGCATCATCCGCATCATGGGTGAGATCGTCACGGTAAAAGGTGATGTCCAGCTGTCCGACAGGCAGCTTTACGTTCTCAATTTGCTCAATGCGCTGAGCCAGACGTTTGGCCAGGTAGATTCCGCGTGTCTTGATGCCGACGATGACACAGTCCGCAACGCCCTTGTTTCTCTCAATAATCTCGTGGGCAATTCGCGTGAGCGCTCGCCGAATCGCCGCTTCATCCATGATTTCACTTTTGCCGATCACCGGACAACCTCCTTTCCTCAAAAAACATGGCAGGAAGACAGAAGAGCATTGGGAGAATGAAAAAAGCTTCCTACCTTGGCGGCAAGAAGCCCATAATCAGACAGGCAAATGAACTCACCCATCGTTGATTATATCCGAAGCCCTTGCCAGTCTCACAGAACTGGATTTAAAGGTTCACTTTATTCTGTAGCGATTATCCCATGTTTGTCTGCACGTGTCAATGCAGTTTGGTTATTTTGTATGCGTCCGATTAATTGTTTATTTTTTCTTGCAATAAGCTGACGTCCGTTTCGACGTAATGGACGCGAACGATCATTTTTTCCTGGCCTCGTTCCAGTCGGTCAAACCGGTAGTTGACCTCTTGCCTGAATTCCTTCATTTCTTGCTTGAAGGCCTGCATTTCTTGTTGCAAGGCGCCTACATCATACTTGAGAACAGCCACATCATGCTTCAGTACTTCTACATCCTGCTTCAGTACTGCCACATCCTGCTTCAGTACTGCCACGTCCTGCTTCAGTACTGCCACGTCCTGCTTCAGTACTGCCACGTCCTGCTTCAACTCGTGAATGTCTTCTCTCATTTCTGTAACTGCAACCAGAATTTGCGTTAAGAGCTCTTTTTCAGACACAATTAACCGCCCCTCTCGACATATTGCTTTCTACTAATCATAGCATATCGAGAGACAGACGGTCGGGCAAAATATTTTCTTTTACTGTTGTCGCAGAAACGCAATGACGTCTACCAACTCTGGCGGCAGCGGCGCTTCGAACTCCATGTATTCACCCGTACGGGGATGGACGAATCCGAGCGTTTTCGCATGCAGTGCCTGACCGTCGAGGTCCAGCGTATTTTTCATCCCGTACTTGGGGTCACCGGCAAGCGGATAGCCGATGTACTTCATGTGCACACGGATTTGGTGTGTCCGCCCCGTCTCCAGCTTTAATTCCACCATGGTGAAGTCTTTAAACCGTTCCAGCACGACGAAATGCGTGACGGCCTGCTTGCTGTTTTCAAACACGACAGCCATCTGCTGGCGGTTTTTCGGGTCGCGCCCGATCGGGGCATCAATGGTGCCCATTTCATGGGGAATGACTCCATGCACGATCGCGACGTATTTGCGATTGACCGTATGATTTTTCAATTGCTCGGCCAGGCCGAGATGAGCTTTGTCATTCTTTGCGACCATTAGCAATCCGGACGTATCCTTATCGATGCGGTGCACGATACCTGGCCTCAGCACCCCGTTAATGCCTGACAGGTCTTTACAGTGCTCCAGCAGTCCGTTGACGAGCGTCCCGCTGTAATGACCCGGAGCCGGGTGCACGACCAACCCCCGCGGTTTGTTCACGACAATGAGATCACTATCCTCATAATACACATCGAGCGGAATCGCTTCAGGCCGTATGTCTACTTCTTTCGGTGGAGGGACACGCAGGGTAATCTCGTCGTCAACGGCAACCTTGTAGTTGTTTTTCACCCCGATGCCATTGACCGTGACACGCCCTTCCTTAACCCAAATCTGTACCTGTGTTCGTGTCCACTCCTCGTTTTGGCCGGTAATGAATTTATCGATCCGCTCTCCGCTGTCCGCCGCGTCGACGGTCCAGTCAAACCGTTCAAACAAAGCTGTTTCTTCCATATATGTTCCCGCCAATCTGTATCAGTTTCAGCCTCGCGTACGCCGGGAGTCAAAAAGCACATCGATCAGTAATATGACTACACCAATCGTAATGGCGGCGTCAGCCACATTGAAAATAGGAAAATTGATCAGAACGAAATGCAAAAAATCGACGACCTGGCCCGTACTGGCCCGATCAATGAAGTTGCCGATCGCCCCGCCCAATACCAATGCGAGCCCAAAGGAAATGCCCGGCTGTTTGCGCCCGATGCGATAGAGGGAGATGATAATCCCGACAATCACGACAATTGTAATCACGATAAAGAAGATGCGTTGATTCGGCAAAATCCCGAATGCTGCCCCCGTGTTGCGGTGGGAGGTCAGGTGAAAGACGTCGGGAATAAGTGGAATCGACTCACCTAATGCCATTTTGCTGACGACTATGTACTTGGTAAGCTGGTCCAATATGATGACAGCTAGTGCGATCACGTAGTAAATCAAGGGACGTCCTCCTCTATTGAAAGCCTCAAAACAAAATTCTACCACGTTCCCCCGAGCATGACAATGAACCTGCATCAGCTTACCAGCCATTCCCCCTTTTATCGATGCGGTATCCTTTGCGAATCACCGTTTTACCGAAACCGGAGCTGCACCGACCGGGACCGTTTGCTTGAAAGGGGGCTGGCATGAATGACGATGCACAGAAATCGTGGATAAAAGAGCTTTACCCTCTTGCAGGAACCTTTGGTGTTCAATGTTACACAAAAAGCCGGCCATCGCGGTCATTGCCCCAACAGCCGGCTCCGTATTTCATTCTCACTATTCCTCTCCATCCAACGCCCAGTCCCGGACGGCATCCTGCAAAGCGGCCAAAGCCGTTTGCGACTCCGCCTCACAGTATATCCTGACCAGCGGTTCAGTACCTGACGGCCTGATCAACAGCCACGCTCCTCCATCGAGCAGCAGCTTCACCCCATCCGTTCGCGAGCTCTCGATTACTTTGAAGCTGCCGAATTGCGCCGGCGGTTGGCGCAATTGCCTGTTCATCCAGTCCGCCCTGCCCATCAGCGGGATATCCAGTCTCGCGCTGTACCATTCGCCGTATTCGTCCTGCAGCTCCCGGCGAATCTCCTCCAGCGTTTTGTTCTCCCAGGCGCACATCTCGACGACGAGCAAATTCGTCAAGATCCCGTCTTTCTCTGGCAGATGGCCCAAAATACTGCAGCCACCGCTCTCCTCCCCGCCGATCAACACATTGCCCGCGAGCATCTCGGAACCGATGTATTTAAAGCCGACCGGCGTTTCGACCAGCTCCAGACCATGCTGGGCGGCAATCCGGTCGAGCATGTGCGATGTGGCCACCGTTCGCACGATCCGTCCGCGCATGCCGCGATTTTTGATCAAATGTCGGGCCAGCATGGCGAGTACGAGATTAGGGCTGAGGTACTTGCCTCGGTTGTCCACGACGCCAAAGCGATCAGCATCGCCGTCATTGGCCAACCCCACAGCAGCCTGCTCACGCAACACGGCGGTGGAGAGCGATTGCAGGTGCTCTTCCGTCGGCTCTGGCAAATGACCGCCGAACAACGGATCAACCGTCTCGTGCAAACTGGTGACATGCAGTCCAGTTTCTTGCAGCATGCCGCTCACATAGCCAATGCCCGCTCCGTGCATCGGATCGACGACAACGCGCAGCCTGGACTGTTTGATCAAGTCAAAGCGGATCGTCTTGCGCAGGTGGGCCTCATAGTGCGGACGCAAGTAAATCGAACGCAGACTTTTCTCATGCAGGGCTTCCTGCAGGCTGACCAATTTCGGCGGAAGCATTTTCGCCTGAATCTGTTCAATCATTTGTTCGAGCTTCTGCGTGATCACCGGAGCAGCAGGTCCAGCGTAGTCGGGGATGTATTTGATGCCATTGTATTCAGGCGGATTGTGGCTCGCTGTGATCATTACGGCACCGCTGGCTGCAAAGTGTTTGACCCCGAAGGCAACGACCGGCGTCGGTGTCGGCTCGTTGACGAGGTACGCCTTGATTCCATTGGCAGCAAGCACGAGTGCCACTTCCTGGGCAAATGCCCGCCCCATAAATCGCGTATCGTACCCGACAATCAGGCCCTGTTCTTGCTGGTTGCGTTCTATTGTAAAGTCCGCAATTGCTTGTGAGACAATGCGCACGTTTTCCAGTGTAAATTGATCGGCAATCATCGCCCGCCAGCCATCGGTTCCAAATGAAATCCCGTTCAAGCCAACCCCTCCTTCATTTCAGTGCAGCATATACAATGGTATGCCGGGAGGCCGTAAAACAGTACTCACTCAGGAAAAGTGAAAGCCGACCGTCTTCTCCTGCTCATTCCAGACCAGATAAGCGTCGAAGGTCTTTTCCCCTTTTTTAAAGCCCTTGATCAGGTTGCTTTTCCCGTTCTCCATAATTTTTTTCACATTGGTCGGCGATATCGCCTTGCCCAGCAATCGCTTCGGCAGTGTCAGCCTGCATAGACCCTTGCTGTAATTGGAACAACCGTACAGCTTGCCTTTGTCGACGATGTTCCCGCCGCATTGGCGGCAGGTGGCGACGGTTTTTCCGAGACTGAATTTGGATGCCTGCGTGGGCACGGCTGCCAGATCGATCCCCGTCAAATCCCAATCCGCAGCTTGCTCCTGGGCATCTGTGACAATTTTATGAGCCAGCTTTTTTACTTGCTCCATAAACGCTTCGGGCGAGGCTGTACCTTGTCCGATCTCGCTCAGCCGCTGCTCCCACCGTGCCGTCATTTCGGGCGAGGCGAGGATTTTGTCACCGATCGCGTCGATCAGGAGACTGCCTTTTGCCGTCGCGTACACCTGGTTTTTTTTCACCTCGATGTACTTGCGCTCCTTCAGCATCGTAATGATCCCTGCCCGCGTCGCTTCTGTGCCCAGCCCTTCTACTTTCATCAGCACTTTTTCCAGCTCCTGATTGTCCAAGTGCTTCCCGGCCGTCTTCATCAGCGTGATCAGCTGACCTTCCGTGTACCGTTTGGGCGGTTGGGTTTTGCCTTCCTTCACTTTTACTTCTTGCACCCGCCCCGACTCACCCTGCTCAACGGCTGGCAACAGGGCATCGTCCCCCTGCTCTTCATCGTCGTCGGCAAAAATGACTTTGCGCCAGCCTGCCTGTATCTGCTGCCGGCCTTTGCTGACGAACTCCGCCCGGCCGTCGACGAGCGTCGTAATTGTCGTATAGTCAAAAATCGCCGCTTCATAGTGAGCCGCGATCAGGCGACGGACGACGAGATCGTACAGCTTGCGTTCATCCTCTGACAGTTTGGCCAGATTCGGCACTTGCTCCGTCGGAATGATCGCGTAGTGGTCCGTTACTTTCTTCTCGTTGACGTAGCGGCGATTATTCAACAAGGACGTGAAGGGCGTGGGGAAAAAAGCGCTGTACTCCGGCTTCTTGCTTAACTTGGCCAATATTTCGGGAAAGCTTTGCGCTTCGCCGGCCGTGACAAAGCTTGAGTCGGAGCGCGGGTAAGACAGATACCCCTTCACATAGAGCTGCTGCGCCAGATCGAGCGTCTTTTTCGGCGGAAACTTGTACAGCTTGTTCGCTGTCGCCTGCAGGGCAGAGAGGTTGAACAAATACGGCGGCAAAAATTCTTTTCGCTCCTTGTTCAGCTCCTTCACGACAGCCTGCTTCTTTTGGCAAAAAGCGGCGATTTTTTGTGCCAGCTCCGGATCTTTCAATCGAGACTCGCCGTCTTTTTGCCACACCCCTTCATAGCTGCCGCCGGGCATGTCAAACTGGGCGAGCACTTCCCAAAACGGCTCCGGGCGAAAGTTGGCGATTTCTTTTTCCCGTTTGACGACGAGGGCCAGCGTCGGCGTCTGTACGCGCCCTGCAGAAAAGACGTCGGAAACGCCCTTTTGCTTGAGCAGAATCGTATAGATCCGCGATGCATTCATGCCGATCAGCCAATCGGCACATGCCCGGCTGTAGGCCTCATGGTACAGGTTGCGCGTTTCCGACTCGTCCAGCAGCCTGTCAAAGCCGTCCAATATCGCTTTGTCCGTCAAAGACGAGATCCACAGTCGCTGAAGCGGCTTGCGCACTCCGGTCATCTGCACGATGGTTCGAACGATCAGCTCGCCTTCCCGCCCTGCGTCACCGGCATGGATGATTGCTTTGACATCAGAGCGCCTGAGGAGCTGCTTGATGACGGCAAACTGCTTCGCTTTGGAGCGCATGACCTGATACGTAAAGCGCTCCGGAATAATCGGCAAGGTTTGAATCGTCCATCTTTTCCAGGCAGGGTTGTACGATTCCGGCGGAACGAGCTCGCATATATGCCCCACAGCCCACGTAACCAAGGCGCCTGCCGGAAAGCGTGGATTGGGGGCGATCTCGATGTATCCCTGCTGCTTTTTATGAGGAAAAGGGCTGGACAGCTTGGCCGCCTGGTCGGGTTTTTCCGCGATAATTACTTTCATCACCATTCTCCTATTTGCTGTAACGTGCTATGTATTTCATTCGATTGATTGGGCAGGCCGTTCGTACCTGTATCCCCCGAGCAACGTTTTGCCGGAACGAAAAAAGATGACGTCCTTTGCAGGGGTGGTCATCAGCAATTTGCGCCCTATCTTCAGACTTCTTTCTGGCAAAAGGTACACCTTCATGGTAATCCGAAACGCTTGCACGTACAACAAAAAACTTTGCAGGCCTCCCCTTCTTACCTGCTTTACTGCATAGATGGAAAAGGAGGGCGGAATCCTTGAGCAAACGGAACAACACCGCCAGGAGTAATCGGATGCAGCTTGCCTCCCAGGGCAAAAGATGTCTTCCCGGTCTCCTCGGAGACGACCAGCACCAGTGCGTCGCTTTGCTCTGACAGCCCGATCGCGGCCCTGTGGCGCGTCCCCAGCTTCTCGTCTGCCTGGATATGCGACAAGGGAAGCACGTTGCCAGCAGAAATAATCCGGTTTCCCTGGATGAGTACGGCACCGTCGTGAAGCGGACTCCCCGGATAAAAAATCGATTCCAGCAACGAAAAGCTGAGATTTGCCCCGATCGGCGTGCCTGGATGGATCAGCCCTTCGAGAGAGTCTTTCCGCTGTACGATGATCAAGGCGCCGTGACGGTGCTCCGATAAGTGCTGGATACACAGAGACAAGTCATTGTAATGATCCGTATACGGCGCCAGGTAGCACTGCAAATAAAACGTGGCTGCTGTCAGTTCAATATGGGTAAAGCGTTCATGAATTTTTTCAAACGTCCCCAGCAGACATGTATCGGCATGATCAAATGATGCCAATGTTTGCTGAATCTCGTTGGCTATTTGTTCCAGATCAAATTTGATCTGCTGCTTTAGCGGAGAAAAATCACAGTTCAAGGAGTTCATCGTCCCACCTCACTTCTTACGGTTATTGTGGCCCACTCCCGCAGCCTGCATTCGCAAGTATCAAAGCCGCTGTTTGGGTACGCTACACCGTAGACAAAGAGTTTTCGGCAGGAATTCTCGCGATCTTCATGGAATAAAAAGATGATGAGGCCAGGTATGAATGCGAGAAGAAATGGGGAGACACTTTTGGAAAACATGCAGGTGTTAATCATTGGGGCAGGAATAGCCGGACTTTCCGCCGCCATTTGGTGTGAACGCCTCGGCCTTTCGTATGTGATTATCGAGCGCGAACGCACAATCGGTGGCCAACTGACCCAGATCCAGAACAAAATAAGCGATTTCCCCCCGAAAGTATACGCCAATGGTCAGGCGTTATTGGATGAATTGGCCCGGCATGAGGTTGTCCACAGCATGCAGGTGCGGTGTGATGAGTCGATCGTTGCCGTGGATGTGGCTTCCAGGCACGTAGCCACTAGCAAAGCCGCCTACAAACCCGCTTACATGATCCTCGCTACGGGTATCCGTCCCAATCAGCTTCCCGTCCTGCAGCATGTCGGACACGTATTGGAAGCCGATTTTTCCACGACCGCACACGGTAAAAGGCTGCATGCCAAAAACGTACTCGTCATCGGCGGCGGCGACCGCGCCGTGGAGAGCGTCATCAACCTCTCTGGCCACGCCGATCACATCTGGCTGGCTGTGCGCGGGCAATCGCTGCGTGCCCGCAGTGAGTGGCAAGAGCGATTGCATGCCTGCTCCAATGTAACGATTCTGTTTGAGACCGAATTGATCGGTGTGGAGGAAACCGGACGCACGTACGCCACGTTGCATACGCAAAACGCCCCCGAACCATTTACCATAGAGATCGACTGGATTTTGCCGCGTATCGGGGTCAGGGGCAACTCCGAGATCCTCCCTGCTCTGCGTACTGAAAAAGGGGGATTTATCGCCGTCGACGAACATAACCTGACGTGCGTGGACTGGATATACGCCATTGGCGATGTGACCAACGGCCCCGACTACGCCAGTCTTTCCCTCGCCTCAGGCCAGGCGATGAAAGCCGTCAAACACATTTTGCTGCGAACAAAGGAGACGACTGCACATGTATAGCTTCCAAGACGATTTCGGCTTTCCGGTGACCCTGACGTTTGACGAATCCGTCTATGTGAAACGCCAGGCCAAGCACGTCCTCGTGTTTGCTTTTTACGAACAAAAGCTGCTTTGCACCGTCAACACGGAACGAGGCATTGAACTGCCCGGAGGCAAAATCGAACCGAATGAAACCAGCATCGCGGCAGCAATCCGCGAAACGTATGAAGAAACCGGCTACGCGTTGTCCGCGATCAAAAAAATCGGGCAGTACACCGTCAATGAAACACTGGTCAAAGATATATACGTGGCCACCGTCGAGCAGTTCGTCACGGAAATGCTCGGCGGGTCTGTCGGCGGCAGCATGCTGTTGGAGGAAATCCCGGCCACGCTGAAAGACAGGCCCGAGTTTAGCCGCTATCTGTATGACGACGTCTACCCGTTGACGCTGCAATACATTCGCGAGCACCACCTCCTCCCTCTGTAGCAGCAGGGAGGTTTTTTGCTGATCCAGACAAAAAAACTCCGCTGCAAGGCAGATGTTTTCCATCTCGCCTTCTTGCGGAGTTTTTCCCCAGGCTATTTGCCTTTCTCCTTTTTTCCTGGCAGCAGCTTGTCAACCAGATCATTCGGATCAAAGCCGAGTGACTCCACACCTTTTTGCCGTTGCTTGACCTCGTCACCGTCTGCCTCAATTCCCAGGATGCCGAGTGCTTCCCCGATCGCTTGCTGGTCCTTTTGAGCTTCCGCTTGCTCTTCACCCGAGGACTGGCTTTGCTGCGGCTTGATGAAGAAAAACCCAAGGGCCGCTGAAACAAGTGCCAGAGCGGCTATCGTGTAAAACATGACATTCGGCGAAAAGCCGATAAGCCACGTAAACACCGGCGGCCCGACCGCAACCCCGATGAATCGCACGCCGTTGTACATCGAAGTGATCATCCCGCGCTCTGACTTTTTGACTGCTCCCGTAATCATGCTGTTCAGGCAGGGAAGAATCATGCCCGTCCCTACGCTGCCGATGACAAGAATCCCGATCAGTACGTACACATTCTTGGCAAAGCTGGCGATGATGTAGGACGCAGCCAGCAGCAGCATCCCGACGATGATAAATAGTCGCATCAGCTGCAGCTTCTTCTTGATGATCCAGCCCGTGATGTACGCCATGATGCTCATCGCCAACAGCGGAATGGCCAGAAATCCGCCTTTGAGAACTCCTTCGATTTTGTACTTCTCCTCCAGCTGCTCCGAAAGGTAAAACAGCACGCCGAATAGAGTAAACAAGCAAATACTGCCGATGAAAAATGCTGGCAGCAGCCAGCGGCCGTGCTGTTTAAACACCTGTTTGATCGATTGTCCATACTGCTTGAGCTTAAGCGGTGCCTTGTTCTGCTTGTTTTCCTTCACGAGAAAGAGAAACAGCAAAAGCACGATGAGGCAGATGATCGGAAACGCGAGAAACACCATGTACCAGGCGATCAGGGCAAGCAGCGACCCAAAAATCGGGCTTAACACTTTCCCCAGCCCGTTGGATGTCTCCAGCAAGCCGAGCGCCCTGCTCTCCGAAGCCCCTTTAAACAAATCGCCGACCAGAGCCATGGCAATCGGTGCGGTTCCGGCCGCCCCAATCCCTTGCAGGACCCGGCCGATCATAATGACCGCATACGGTTTATTCCACCAAATGGAAGCTAGTCCGGCCAGAAGTCCACCAATCCCGTAGATGGCGAGCGCGATGGTAATTACCCATTTGCGGTTGAACCGATCGGACAAATATCCGGCAAAGGGGATGACCAGACCGGCTGCGATCGAGAAGGCCGTGATCAAAAAACTCTCTTCAAACGTCGACAGTGACAGCTTCGCTTTCATCGTCGGCAGTACGGGAATCAACATGGAATTGCCTAAGACCATGACAAACGGTACACCCGTAATGCCGATCAGGTTTTTTGTATTTTGCGCCATGCTTTACTCCTCGTCTCTTACGTATATGTGCAGCCATCCCAACGATACGCGGTCAGCAGCTCCGAATCGATTTCGCAACCGATTCCCACGTCCGTCGGAACCGTTACCTTACCATATCTCGGACGGAGGGAAATAAGTTGGGTAAACGGATTTTCCATCACGTCCCATTCCACGGGCTCTATCTGCTCCCCATCCATCTTGCTCCAGGCAGGGGTCACTGCTTTCGCGAATAGCGCATACAAGCGTGAGAGCGCACCGTCAAACGAATGCGGAGAACAACGCAAGCCAAACGTCCTGGCCAATTGGATGGTCGATCGATATCCATCGACCCCGTTTTCGTGAACCGGATCCGGTTGTAGGATGTCCAATCCCCCCTGAATCAATAAAGACAAAAACTGCTTGCCATTCGTCAGGTTTTCACCACCGGCAAGCGGAACGCTCAGGGCTTTGCGCAGCAAGGCATAATCTTGTACCCGGTCAAGTGGCAGCGGCTCTTCCAGCCAGCAAATCTGTTGTGTCCTGGAAAAAATCCGCTCCCAGCTGCGTGCAGCGCTTGCATCGTAGCTTTGATTTGCATCCAGTGCCACCTGCACGTTAGTACCGAGTTGGGCAAGCAACCCGTTGACATGATCCTGGTCGACGGCGATTGGCATGCCGCCAATTTTTACTTTTACCTGGGAGAATCCATCTGCGACAGCCTGTTCTACCTGCTTGTGCGAAAGGGATTGCCAATCGCTCGCCTGGGAATAGGATTGAAACGACGCATATACGGGGATTTGCCGATGCCTCGCTCCGCCCCAAAGCTCGCTGACCGACAACCTGGCCCATTTGGCTACGATCTCCGTTAATGCCATGCTGACTGATGCAGCTGCCCGTCGGTGCCATTTTTCGATCACCTGCACCAATTGCAAGCGGTCGGTCGCCAGCTTGCCCAAGAGAAACGGAATGAGTCGTTCGCGAAAGCCCGCTTCAAGCGTCGGCAGCCAATCCACACACTCTCCCCAACCATCCAGGCCTGAGCGGGTGATGATTCTGACCAGGTGGGTACTGCGGTATTTTTTATACCCGTTTGCATCCCCGTATGGCTGTTTGAGCTGATACAACAGCGGGTACGTCTCGATCCGCTCAATCGTCAGTTCACAGTCGGCAGCAATCCCAGCTTCCCTGCTACCGCAGGTCTCCACCGCTTTCGTCTTCTGCTCGCTCTTTGGCGTACTGGTCGTAATCAAGGTAGTTCCCTTTCCCTTCTCCCTTGTTCATGTACTCTTCATACGTATCGCTGCGCATGAAGTTCACACTGTCCGGGCCGTGGTAGCCATGTATATCGGTATATCCAATCTGCTCCACATCCTCGACAAAGCCGACATTCTCGTCAGACTCAATGTACATGTTGTCGTATGACCGCTTGTCGGGATCCTGATAAGAAAATGGCGTACTGGACGTTCCCCACGATTCGACGATCTGCCAGGCATCTTCCCCGTCAAACCCGGTCTGATCGTTTTCATCCAGCGAAGTTCGGCCAAATGGCGGTTGTAAAAACTGTTCTTCAACCGGTCGCGACAAATTGATGTCAGGTGACGGTGCATGCTCGACACAGGTCTGGGCTTGCGGCAATGCTTCCAGCCGCTCCTCCGGGATCGGTTTCCCGCATACGGTACAGATACCGTATGTCCCCTCTTCCATCCGCTGCAGCGCCTTATCGATCTCCCGCAATGTTTCCCGGTCCAGATCGTAGAGGGTAAAATCTTTTTCCCGTTCAAACATTTCCGTAGCAATGTCGGCAGGATGGTTATCGTACATGGAAATTTCATCTATGGACTCAGACATGGACTTCTGTAGCTGGTAATGGTCGTTCTCCTCTGTCCGTTCCTGCAAGTCGCGTTTCTCGGACAATAACCGCTGCTTGAGTTTCGCTATTTGATCAGGTTTCACCGTTGCACCGTCCTTCTTTTTGCTGGTGTTCTCCCAAGGCGGAGCAATCCCGCCTTTTGCTGCTTGATTGTTGTAGTATGCTCAATTGACGCTCAGAAAACCCGCTGGATGTTTCCTGCGGGTCTACACAGTTCTGGGAACGAACCCACTTTCGTTCAAGCCTCTTATGTAACTTGTCCCGGGCTGTCGTGGTGGGGAGAGAAAAGAGGAATGGCCTCCGTTCGTTGCGACTTTTACAGGGAAGCTAATACTGTCCGGCTCCGCTCCAAAAACGGCACGCCGACCAAAATTCCGAGGATGATTATTCAACCGTAGAGTTGGTCTATAAAGCTGTGCCGTTTTCTCCACTCTACCTGGGCCAAGCCGCAAAGGCCTCCGCCCATTCCTCTTTTCTCTCTCCGAGCAACTGGGTAGAATCAACGGGCGAAAGGAATAGTTGGCATGACTTGCTGCTGTACAAGGAAGTTTGAACTGTTAAAGAAAGCTTGTACGAGTAGAGAAAAAATCGAAAAAACATTGGTTTGTTACTGCTTGTTCGAACAAAACAGAAGCTAAATTCCACCGGTTTTCAACATCCTGAGCAACCCACAAACACCACACCTACGGTTGCAAGATAAAAACCTCCTTGCCTGGCCAATCTAAGCCAGTGCAAGGAGGTCTTTCCCAGTAAAAAACCAAGCTATTCGGTTACATCAGCAAAATGCTCTTCAACGATCGTCGCGCAACGGCCGCACAACTGCGGGTGCGCCGATTTTACCCCTACATCCGGTTTTACGACGCGGCAGCGTTCGCACTTTTCACCCTCTGCCGGCAATACGAGAACGGAAATCTCTTCCAGTACGGCGGCTTCAGCCGGTACAGCCCCGCCGAAAGCGTGCAGGTCAACATCTGCTACAATCAAGAGGTCAGCGAGATCCTCCATTTGCTGCAGCACTTGAGACGATTGTTCGCTGGTCGGATACAATACCAGTTTTGCATCGACGGAATTGCCGAATACTTTGTTGCGGCGCGCTTCTTCCATCGCTTTTAAAATTTCGTCGCGGATTTCCAAGAAGGCATCCCATTTGTCCACGAGCTCCGTGCCAAAGGCGAGATGCTGTTGATCGACGTCCGGCATATCCGTCAGCTGTACGCTCAATTCGCTGACGCCGGGAATAAAGCGCCAGACTTCATCTGCTGTATGCGGCAGAATGGGCGACAACAATTTCACCAGGCTGAGCAAGCTGTCGTACAGGACGGTTTGAGCGGCACGACGCTTCAGGCTGTCAGGCGCTTCTACATAGAGACGGTCCTTGCAAATATCGAGATAGAACGCAGACAGCTCAATCGTACAGAAATTGTGTACGGTCTGGAACACCGTATGGAACTGGTAATCTTCGTACGCTTTGCGCGCTCTCTTGACCACTTGGGCACCTTTATACAGCACATAGCGGTCCAGCTCGCTCAACTGCTCATAGCTGACGCGATCCTTTGCATTGTCATAGCCGTCCAGGTTACCGAGCAGGAAACGGAACGTGTTGCGAATTTTTCTGTACACTTCCGCGATCTGGTTAAGAATCGCATCGGAAATACGCTGATCGGCCTGATAATCGACCGAGGCCACCCACAGTCGCAGGATGTCGGCACCGAGCTTGTCGATTACATCTTGCGGTACGATCGTATTGCCCAGCGATTTGGACATTTTTCTGCCCTCACCGTCAAGGGTAAAGCCGTGACTCAGCACCCCTTTATACGGCGCTTTGCCGTGAACCGCAACGGCTGTCGTCAGCGAAGAGTTGAACCATCCGCGGTATTGGTCGGACCCTTCCAGATAAAGATCAGCCGGCCACTGCAAGTTGTCGCGTTCAGCGAGTACTGCCTCGTGGCTGGAGCCGGAATCGAACCAGACGTCCATAATGTCCGTCTCTTTGCGGAACTCGGTCGCGCCGCATGCCGAGCAAGACAAACCAGGCGGCACCAAATCCTTGGCTTCATGGGCAAACCAGACTTTCGATCCGTCTTTCCGGATGAGCTCGGCAATGTGGTTAATCGTCAAGTCATTGATCACCGGCTCATTGCAATGCTTGCAATAGAAAATCGGGATCGGCACCCCCCAGACGCGCTGACGGGAGATGCACCAGTCACCCCGGTCGGCAACCATGTTAGCCAGGCGGGTTTCTCCCCAATGCGGAATCCATTTGACTTCTTTGATCGCTTCCAGCAGTTGGTCGCGGAACCCGTCAATGGATGCAAACCACTGCTCTGTCGCACGGTAGATGACCGGTTTTTTCGTCCGCCAGTCGTGCGGATAGGAGTGAGTGAGAAAGCTCAATTTCAGCAAAGCGCCCGACTCTTTCAGCTTCTCTGTGATCAGCTTGTTCGCATCCTCGTAGAAGACGCCTTCAAAGCCAGGAGCTTCGCTGGTCATTTTCCCTTCATGGTCGACCGGGCAGAGTACGCCTAAGCCGTACTTGCTGCCAACGGCAAAGTCATCCTCCCCGTGGCCGGGAGCTGTATGGACGCACCCCGTACCGGCATCGAGCGTGACGTGCTCGCCTAAAATAAGCGGTGATTCGCGATCGTAGAACGGATGCTGGGTAACGACGCCTTCCAGCTCACTGCCTTTAAAGCTGGCCAGCGTCTCCACACTTTCCCAGCCAATTTCCTTCGAAGCCGCTTCAATCAAGCCGCTGGCAACGAGGTATTTGCTATCCCCGACCTTCACCACGCTGTACTCCAGCTCAGGATGGAGCGTAATGGCCAGGTTGGCCGGAAGCGTCCACGGAGTCGTCGTCCAGATGACGACGCCTGTGTCCGTGTCCAGCTTGCCTTTGCCGTCTTTGACTCGGAAGCTTACATAAATCGAAGGGGAGCGTTTATCCTTGTATTCGATCTCAGCATCGGCCAGTGCCGTTTCTGAAGACGGCGACCAGTAGACGCAACGGAGTCCTTTATAGATGTAGCCCTTTTTCGCCATCTCGCCAAATACTTTGATCTGACGCGCCTCATATTCCGGCTTCAAGGTGACATACGGATTGTCCCAATCGCCCCGCACCCCAAGTCGTTTGAACTGTTCGCGCTGCTTGTCGATGTACGACCAGGCATACTCCTCACAGCGGGTGCGAAAGTCATTGACTTCGATGTTGCGGCGATCCAACCCCTGGGCATTGATGATGGCCTGTTCGATCGGCAGCCCGTGCGTATCCCATCCCGGCACGTAAGGAGCGCAGTAGCCAAGCATGGAGCGCGAACGCACGATGATGTCTTTCAAAATTTTATTCAGCGCATGACCGATGTGGATATTGCCGTTCGCATAAGGCGGTCCGTCATGCAAAATGAACAAAGGTCTGCCTGCTGTCCGCTCCTGCACCTTGGCATAAATGTCGTGCTCATTCCACCAAGCTTCAATATCCGGTTCACGTTTTGGCAAATTCCCGCGCATCGGAAATTCGGTATTTGGCAGATTTAACGTTTTACTGTAATCAATACTCATCTGTTGGCCTCCCCAAACATAATAAAAAGCCTTCTTCATCCCCGCTTAGGGACGAGAGAAAGGCTCCCGTGGTACCACCCTAATGAACGTCTCATAAGCCTGGCTGGCTGCTACCAAGTACGTCCACTCGATTCATTCGTAACGTGAATGCAACGCTCACTTACTGGCGATAACATATCTCGCGTTCAGCTATTGAACTCCCGGGTGATATTCGATAAGTCGTCTGGCCAGGTTTTCACCATCCCCCGGCTCTCTTGGCAGACAGCAGCTTATCTACTTATCCCGTTCATCGTCGTCAAATATGATACAGTTTGCATTTTGTTGAAATTATAAATCCATTCTCGACCAATCGTCAACCTTTTATTCGCCCGGTTGCTTCAAATGACTGTCAATAGCTTTATCCTGCTTCACTTTCCGTATTGACTTTCTCGATGTCGTCCCAATCGCCGTTATCCAGCATTTCCAGTTGAGCTTCCAGCAAGGTGCGGAAGCGCATGCGGTAGACGGAAGCACGCTTTTTCAGCTCTTCAATCTCTATGGCTACCTTGCGCGATTTGGCCAGCGCTTCGTTGACGATGCGATCGGCATTTTTCTCGGCTTCCTTGAGAATGAGCTGAGCTTCTTTACGGGCATTGGATTTGACATCCTCTGCTGTTTCTTGAGCGACCAGGATGGATTTGCTCAAGGCATCTTCCATGTTTTTATACTGCTCAATCCGCTCATTTAACATAGCTACACGGTCTTCCAGCTCTTTTTTCTCTTTGATCAAAATTTCCATATCCTTTATGATCTGGTCGAGAAACTCATTCACTTCATCAACGTTATAGCCACGAAATCCTGTACTAAATTCCTTATTATGTATTTCCAATGGCGTTAACGGCACGAAAACACCCCATTCTCCAGTATTCGATAACACATTACTTCGACAGGATCGGCTGTTATCCTGCCATATCTTACATTTTTTTTGTCCCCGAAGGCCTCGCTTAAAGCTCGTCTGCTTCTACAAAATCCCCACCGTCACGCGCAGCCGTCCGCTGCGCGTCGGGCCGGCAATCTCCTTGAGCTGAAACCGGCCGAATCCGCCGACGGAAATCATGTCTCCGGCTTCGAGCTGGTCAGCAGGGTTATCGCTTATCTTCCAATTGACTTTGACTTTGCCAGCCCGGATCGGCACCAGCACTTTTGCCCGGGACAGATGCAGGACTTCGCCGATGACCGCATCCATTCGCAAAGACGGTACCGTAATCGTTTTCTCTTTGCTTATCTTGGACCCAATGCGCACCTGCTCCCAGTCAATCTGAATCAGTTCTTCAGGCAAGCGATGAACATGCGTCACTTGTGAGCGAACGTAGTCCACCATTTCATTCGCCAGGACGAATTGGCAGCCGTGCTCATCCAGCAGGATGTCCCCGAATTTCTCACGCTTCAGTCCGATGTGCAACAGGGCTCCCAATACATCCTTGTGCTGCAGCTGGAGAAACCGCTGATCCCCTTTGATCTCCATCAGTGCCAGCTGAAAATCGGCTTGCTCGACGGCCAAATACGCCGGATGAATGACCGCTCTGACGCGTTCCGCCCCTCCGTACCCGCCGCTCGCTTCTACCCGTACATCTGCCACCTGCGAGGTCAGGCTTTGTACAATATGCGCCTGCCGCGGATCCATAAAATCAGTAAGGCGCATGGACTGCTTCCGCTCTACCTGCTTCAGCATTTCCAGCGCCCGTTCCACAAAGGGTAGCTCATCTTTGCGATAATGGTCAAATATACTCATGGGAATTCTCCTTAAAACAGCATTCTGAATAACGAGAATAACCCCAGATGTGCGAAATACAAGGCGAACCATGCCACGATCGGCGATATATCAATAAAGCCAAGTGTCGGAACGAAACGTCTAAACGGAGCCAGATAGGGTTCTACAAGCCGCTCCAACAATTGGCCGATAGCTGTTTCACGCATTTGCGGAACCCATGACATCAGTACATATGCAATCAGCATGTACTTATACACTGTGAACGCAAAGTCAATAATTACCCATATATAATACGCTACCATGGATTCACCTCTACTGTAAGATAAGACAAAACATCGACTATTCCTCTATGATGCTCGATATATTTCCCTGAATGTCGACGTGATCAGGCGTACAGACAAAAATGTGCTCGCCAACCTTTTGTATATCGCCATTAAGGGCGTATACGGTCCCGCTGAGAAAATCGACAATGCGCTTGGCTTGATCGTTATCAACGCGCTGCAAATTTACCACAACCGGGCGGCGAAGACGAAGATTGTCAGCGATATCCTGCGCATCGCTGTAACTTCTCGGTTCAAATAGCATCAAGCGAATTCCCTCTTTTTCTCGTGCCGCATGAATCGGAACGACATTGTTTGTCCGTGTATTGGTGTTGCGCTTTGGATACGTTTCCTCCGGCTCGTTGTGTTCGTCGACGATCTCCTCGACAATCTCTTCATTTTCCAGCCCAAGAAAATTCATAATTCGATTCATAACTCCCATGTTACTCCTCCTCTCTACCGGTTTATGGCATCGTTAACTTGGACGAACGAGAACAGAGCCTAAACGGACAAACGTAGCTCCCTCCTCGATGGCAATCTCAAAATCTCCCGACATTCCCATGGAGAGCTCTTCTACGGTAATATTCGGCAACCCTAGCGCCTGCAGCCGCTCTTGCCATTGTCGCAAACCGCGAAATACAGGTCTGGTGTCTTCTACATTATCGACAATTGGTGCCATTGTCATCAATCCCTTGATACTTATATGTTTCATATTACTAATTTCCTGGACAAAAGCCAATACGTCATTGGGATCAAGTCCAAATTTTGTCTCTTCGCCTGAGATGTTGATTTGCAGGAAACATGGGACGATCAGCCCCATCGCCTGTGCCCGGCGGTTGATTTCCTCTGCCAGGGACATCCGGTCGAGTGAGTGAATGTATGTAAATTTGCCGATGACCTCTTTCACTTTATTGGTTTGCAAGTGGCCGATAAAGTGCCAGATCGCCTGATCCGTGTAGGCCTCGTACTTTGGCAGTGCATCCTGTACGCGATTTTCGCCAATATGAGTAAGGCCAGCCTGCAGCACTTCGCCAATCGCCGGTACATCGATGTATTTCGTCACCGCGATAATTTTGACGTCTTCCCGCTTGCGATTGCTGCGCTGGCAAGCCGCGGCAATTCTTTCTTCCAACTCCGCCAAGCGGCTTTTAACCTCGTCCTGTGTTACGAATCGATTCGTCACTTCAACTGACTCTCCCTTCATTTCCACCCGATGTAAGATGCCATGCGCCCGGTTTTTCCCGCCTCTTTGCGATGCGAGAAAAACAGATCGGTTCGACAGCTCGTACACCAATTTGTCCGTACGATATGTTTCGGCAAAACACCTGATTCTATTACAATCAATTCATTTAACGTCCGCAGATCGAGCATGTACTTCCCGTTCCCGACAGCAGTGACACTTCGCTGCCACTGTGGCGACGCATGCCTGACCTGTTCGATAATCCGTTCATCGACTTCATAGCAGCAGCCTCCGATCGACGGTCCAATGGCTACGCGGATATCGTCTACTTCACTGCCATACGCCTGCTGCATGGCGTTGAGCATTTTCGCGGAAATACGGGCTACCGTTCCTTTCCATCCAGCGTGAGCCAGGCCGATCGCTCTGGTTTGGGGATCGAGAAAATACAGCGGCACACAGTCTGCGTAAAACGAAGCGAGCAGGACTCCCGCTTCATTGGTATGCATCCCGTCCACGTCGCCAATCGTCTCAACGCTGTCAGTGCTGCCCGCCCCGCCTCTGGTTGCCGTGACTTGGACGACCTCGTTGCCGTGCACCTGATTGGCACATGTAAACATCTTAAACGACATGCCAATCTGCTCACAGAGCGTACGCCGGTTGGCGATGACATCCGCTGGCTCATCGCCAACGTGCAAGCCAAAATTGTTTGAAGCATACGGTGCCTTGCTCTGTCCGCCCGAACGCAAGGTGAAGCCCGCAGCCAAGGACGGATAAGCCTGCTCCCACTCCATCAGCTGCAAGCGATGAGACGCATCGCTGTAGATAAACGCTTCCACGTCACAGCCTCCTTATCCACAATACTGCCATTCACTGCTTCCATCTTAACGGGTTTCCCTTTGCTTGTGCAACAACTTGCTGCAATTTTAGTAAAAGTGAACCTTTAGACCCCCAAAGCGCCATGTGCTAGTTCGGGTAGTTTTGGGTACAGAAAAAAAGCTTCGCGCATACGCCCGAGAGCTTTTTCATTAATTTTCATCTCCATGTGCCTGCTTTGAATCTGCGCGCCCCGCCGGTTCATCGACTCTCACCAGTACGACGTCCTTGCCGATTTTCACAATGTTCCGCCAAGGGATGACAACGTCATTTCCCCCGGAAAAAAAGCCCATGAAACGGCCTGGTCCCGGCACGACGATCGCTTCAATTCTCCCCTGGCGCAAATCGATTTCCAAATCAGAGATTTGCCCCAGACGCTTTCCATCCAGAATATTGACGACCTCTTTCGTCTGAAAGTCGGAGATTTTGACCATCTGCATTCACCTGCACTTTCCACACTTAGTTTAAGTATATGACCAGAGCGGCGAATATGTCCGAGTAGAGTCGATTGTTGCAGAAAAAAAGCTTCCGCCACAGTTGCGGAAGCACGATAATTCCTATGTTTGCACATGTTTTTGCATATGGGCGATGGCCGCTTTCTCCAGACGCGATACTTGCGCCTGGGAAATGCCGATTTCCTCGGCCACTTCCATTTGTGTCTTGCCTTCATAAAATCGCATCGAAATGATCAATTTTTCCCGCTCGCCGAGTCGCTGCATACCTTCGCGCAGGGCGATCTCTTCCACCCAGGTCGTATCCTTGTTCTTTTCATCGCTGATTTGATCCATCACGTAAATCGGATCGCCGCCGTCCTGGTAGATCGGCTCAAACAGCGAGACCGGGTCTTGAATGGCGTCGAGCGCGAAGACGACATCTTCCTTGGCGACATTCAGCTCGCTTGAGATTTCCATAATCGTCGGTTCGCGCGAGTGCTGGTTCGTCAAACTGTCGCGCACTTGCAATGCCTTGTAGGCAATATCCCGAAGCGAACGCGACACGCGAATCGGGTTATTATCCCGAAGGTAACGCCGAATTTCACCGATGATCATCGGTACGGCGTATGTAGAAAACTTTACATTCTGCCCTAAATCAAAGTTGTCAATTGCTTTCATCAGGCCAATGCAGCCGACTTGAAACAGGTCGTCGACGAACTCGCCCCGATTGTTGAACCGCTGGATGACGCTGAGGACGAGCCGCAGATTGCCGTTGACCAGCTTTTCCCGGGCGGGAAGCTCACCGCTTTGCAAGCGTTCAAACAGCTCTCTCATCTCTTTGTTCGTCAGTACGGGCAGCTTCGATGTGTCTACTCCACAGATTTCTACTTTGTTGCGCGTCACGTTATCCCCTCCTCTGGAGCAAAAGCAAAGTTCCTAATCCGGTTGTCGTTGAAAGGCCACGTGTGAAACGCCTTGGACCGACAAGAAAGTGATTGCGTACAACTCCCACTTTCTGGCACAGTTTAGGAACAGTATCTCCCTGGAGGGGGAAAATATGCGTTAGACCATCTTGTTAAATTCTTTGCGCAGACGTTTTATAATTCGCTTTTCTAGGCGAGAAATATAAGATTGGGATATTCCGAGCAAATCGGCGACATCCTTCTGCGTTTTTTCTTCTTCTCCGGCTAGGCCGAAGCGCAGCTCCATGATCGTGCGCTCGCGATCCGTCAATTTGTCCAGCGCTTTTTGCAGCAGTTTTTTGTCGACCTGGTCCTCGATGTTTTTGTAAATCGTATCATTTTCCGTCCCCAGTACATCAGAGAGGAGCAGCTCATTTCCGTCCCAATCGATATTCAGCGGTTCGTCAAAGGATACTTCCGAACGAATTTTATTATTGCGGCGCAAATACATGAGAATTTCATTTTCGATACAGCGCGATGCATACGTAGCCAGCTTGATGTTTTTTTCCGGATCGAACGTATTGACGGCTTTGATCAACCCGATTGTCCCGATACTGACCAAATCTTCGATGTTGATCCCGGTATTTTCAAACTTTCTCGCGATGTAGACGACAAGCCGTAAATTGCGTTCGATCAGCATGCTGCGAACAGCGACATCTCCGCTAGGAAGGCGGTGAAGCAAAATCTCTTCTTCTTCACGCGTCAATGGCGGCGGCAGTGCTTCACTTCCGCCGATGTAATGGATTTCTTCTGCCCGAGCACCGATAAACAGCAAAAACCGGTACCAACACAACTGGATAGTAAGACGAATTTTTAGATACATGCTAGCCCTCCTATTGGAATGATTTTGCCTCCGACTCTGCTGCCAGTTCCATTAACGCTGGGTGGACGATTGCCTGATACTTGCCATCCGGCGACAGCGCGAAAGGATTTAAGCCAATGAGAACGCGGTGTGTCTCGTACCTGTTGCCCGATTCCGTGACAATCACGCGGTCCGGCTTGATCGCCAGCAGAAAGTCCATACCAGCCGAAACGCTGCGGTAGGGGATCACCCTGATGCGCTGCAGCCACTCATCCGGGATCCGCTCATACAGGCGCTCCATGGACTCCAGCTTGCCTTTTTCGCTCACTTGGGCAAGTAGTTCAGCGGGGAGGATATGAGCAAACAAAGAGCTTTCGATCACCATGACCGGAATTCGCGTGATGGGCTCGTGCAACTGGTTCCCTGTGTCAATGAGCCCGCGGCACAGAACGCTTTCTCCCGCCACAACGACTGCGACTTCGGCCAGAAAGGCATCGAGCCGGCGCGGCTCCTGAATTGCCCGGTAGCTTTTGCGACTCAGGAAGATGACCAGCAAAAAGCCAACAAGGAGAATCGCGACCGTTGGTTTTGTACCCGCACCAAAGCCGTCATTCTGCGTGACGAGGATGCCGTTGATGACTTCACTCTGCGGTGTGAGAAAGTACTCGAGTGCGAATACGCCTCCACCAAATACAAAAGCCACGAAGTAAAAGATACACAGCGTCTGCAAAAACGATACGATCCGGCGAAATCCAAACGCGAGCAACAGCATCAGAATCGAGAAAAACAACTTGACGAACCATTGATACAACCCGGCAAATGAGGGCGTGAAGTAGAAGGCGATGTAGCTCGTTCCGACTCCTGCAGCAAGCAGTATCCGCCACCAGACCACCCGCTCTTTACGGAAGAACGCGGTAAACCAGATTAATAAGGCATCGATTGCAAAGTTAAGGAGTAGAATGATATCAAGATAGATCACCACACTATCTTCACCCCCGACTGGCAAAAATAGTATATCTCAATACTTATTCAAAAGTCTGTCAGTTCTTGACAGGTTGTTTGCGAAATATTTGTAGAAAAGAAAAGTGGCTGCACAACTGTAGCGCAGCCTTGGGACATTTGGCTGCAGGAGAGGATTGAGACAGCCTGCGTTGCTTTATGTCGATCGACAAGACATGATGACATATCCCGATTGAACGACAAAAAACCTTGTCCTCCATTTGTGCAGAGGACAAGGTTTTTCCTGTGGTGTATGCTGTTATTTCCGATTTCGGCGGCGATTGCGCAAAAATGCCGGGATGTCGAGGTTGTCCAGATTGCTCATGGAAACCAATGGCTTTTCTTGTTCCTCATCGCGCAAGCGCTGCGAGCCTGTTGAAGAAGGACCTTGTGTCTGACGGGTCTGCTGCGCAGGCTGCGGTCTGCGTACTGCAGATGACGCATGCTGCTGGTTCTCTTCGAAGCCGGTGGCGATTACGGTTACGACGATTTCATTTTTCAAATCCTCGTTAATGACAGCTCCGAAGATCATGTTTACATCAGGATCGGCTGCGGACGATACGATATCAGCCGCCTCGTTGACTTCGTAAAGACTGAGATTGGATCCGCCCGTGATGTTCATCAAGACACCGCGTGCGCCTTCAATGGACGTCTCCAGAAGTGGACTGGAAATCGCTTTGCGGGCAGCATCAGCTGCACGGTTCTCGCCACTGGCAATACCGATTCCCATTAGCGCTGAGCCACGTTCCGTCATGATTGTTTTCACGTCGGCAAAGTCGAGGTTAATGAGTCCGGGGATAGCGATCAGGTCGGAAATACCCTGTACACCTTGGCGGAGAATGTTGTCTGCTTCGCGGAAAGCCTCAATCATCGGGGTGTTTTTATCGACAATTTCCAGGAGGCGGTCATTAGGGATGACAATGAGCGTATCAACCTTTTCCTTCAGCGCTGCGATACCGGCATCGCCCTGAGTGGACCGCTTGCGGCCTTCAAACGAAAACGGGCGGGTGACGACGCCAACGGTGAGCGCTCCCAATTCTTTGGCGATTTCTGCGATTACCGGAGCAGCGCCAGTTCCTGTTCCACCGCCCATCCCGGCAGTTACGAATACCATATCCGCACCGCGCAGCGCGTTTTCAATCAACTCACGGCTTTCCTCCGCCGCTTTTTTGCCGACGTCCGGATTGGCGCCTGCGCCTAATCCTCTTGTCAATTTTTCACCAATCTGCAATTTTATCTCTGCACTCGATAAATGAAGCGCTTGGGCATCCGTGTTTACGGTGATAAACTCGACCCCTTTCACGCCTCCCGCGATCATGCGGTTAACAGCATTACTTCCGCCGCCACCGCAACCAATCACTTTAATCTGTGCAACTGATTCCATATCGAAGTCAAATTCCAACATCTTGCAAGTTCCTCCTCATTCGTTCATCAGAAGAGATTTTTAATTGAGCCGCTCTCATCCAGCTTGGCCCGTGGTTGCACAGCCTAAATAAATTCGCTAAACCAATTCTTTACTTTATCAAGGATGTTCCCTGAATCCTTTTGCGGCTTGTTCACAGCAGGTTTTGGCGCAGTTTTAAATGAACCGGTACTGGTTCGAACCGGTTTTCTTTCCATCCGCACCAGCGCATACTGGATCAGCCCTACACCTGTCGTATACGCTGGATCGCGTACACCGATGTAGTCGGGAATCGCAATGCGAACCGGACAATCCAGTTCTTCTTTGGCAAGCTCAAGCATGCCTGGCATTGATACGGTACCACCAGTCAACACGACACCACCGGCAATCTCTTCGCTGAAGCCCATCTTGTAGACAGTGTCGTCAACCAGCTGGAAGATTTCTGCTGCCCGCGGCTCGATGATGTTCGCCAGATCTACCTGAGTGAATTGTTTTTCCACTTCACTGCCAATGCGCGTAACTTTGAATTTCACTTCTTCCGATGCTTCGTCAATTAGTGCACAGCCATTTTTTATTTTTATTTTTTCCGCTGCGTCTGTATGAGTACGTAGACCGAGAGCGATGTCGTTTGTTATATGATCTCCGCCTATGCCGATGACAGATGTGGCCACGAGCTGACCTTGTTCAAAAACACCCACCGTCGTAGAGCCGGCCCCGATATCGACGAGGACAACCCCCATGTTTTTGTCGTCTTTGGTGAGTGCGATACTACTTGCCGCGAGCGGTTGCAAAAAGATCCCGGCAACACGCAAGTTCGTTCTCTCGACACAACGGACAATATTATGGACTACTGTTTTCGAACCTGAGACGATCGTACCTTCCATCTCCAGGCGTACACCGATCATGCCGCGAGGGTCTTTGATACTACCCTGCCCATCAACGATATACTCCTTTGGTACTACCTCGATAATTTCTCGATCAGGCGGAATCGCTACTACCTTTGCAGCCTGAATTACACGCTGGATATCTTCTTCTCTAATTTCACGATCTTCACTAGATACTGCGACGACACCCTGTGTTTCATGCAATTCAATGTGGTTGCCGGTAATTCCTACAAAGACTTCATGAATCGTTACTCCCACCATACGTTCAGCATGGTCGACAGCTTCGCGGATGGCATGCACGGTTTGGTCAATATCGACGATAGCCCCTTTTTTGATCCCCTCGGAGTGTGCTTGTCCCACTCCAATGATGTTGATCGTCCCGTTGTTGATTTCGCCTATGATGACGCGAACCTTAGACGTTCCGATATCTAAGCTGACAATAAGTTCATTGTGACTACTTACCAAACCTGTGACACCTCC
The DNA here is from genome assembly GCA_946402065.1 of uncultured Brevibacillus sp. Lineage (GTDB taxonomy): Bacteria > Bacillota > Bacilli > Brevibacillales > Brevibacillaceae > Brevibacillus_D. The sequence goes on from CAMIVR010000042.1 coordinate 28,207, forward strand.
CTTGCTCTATCCTCAAAATGTCATATGCCAATACACTGACTATCCATATTCCACACGAAGAAAAGAATTCCCTTTTTTGTTTGTGAACTTTTTTAAAAAGATGACCTTTTGCCTAGATTCCTGATTTATTGCTGATTAATCCATCGGGACAGCATGATGCGGCGAATGACTGCCAGGTTGTTAAAGAGCCGTACGCCAAAGGCGACGATCGCCGCCATGTACAGATCAATGCCCAGAAATGCCCCGAGAAACGCCAATCCGGCCGCAAACAGCGTGTTGAAGAAAAAGCCCGACATAAATACGCGGACATTGAATACGCGCTCTAAATAGGAGCGTACGCCGCCGAAAATCGTATCCAGCCCTGCCAGCAATGCGATGGACAAATAGCTGCTATACTCTTGCGGTACGCGCAAATCGAGCACAAAGCCGACGACAATCCCGATAATAAGTCCAACCACAGGGAGCCACATAGCTTACGAATCTCCTTTAGCGTTCACTGGTTTCATGTAATGAATCGTACGGGTTCCGCTATAAGCCGGGATGGTAAGTCGCTCCTGTTTTTCCAATTCAACCACTTTGTTAGCCAGTTGAAAGTTTCCATCGACTCCTTCCAGCTTCAATCCGGAAATCAATGCATCTGGGTCACCCAACGCTCTGATTTCATATGGCGGCCGGATTGTTTTTGTATCTACCTGGATCTCTTCCCCAACATTGCGAATGGCCGTGGTCGATATCAACCGATTGCCATTGAGTGAAACGGCTTTTGCTCCGTTTACCAGCAGTACGTTGACCAGCCAGCGCAAATCCTCGTCAATGACCAGTGTCGGCGGTAAAGCATCCGGAGGAATCATCGCATCTGTCGCCAGTTCGCTAGGCGGGATCATCGCCCTGTCCACGATGTGAATGATTACGCCCTCCCCTTCCAGACTGACCATGCCGGCCAGCTTGCGGGCACGTGCCAGCTCATCTTTCATGACGTTTACTTTTTCGCCTTCATTGAGTGATGTCTCGTACTGGTAGAGCAATTGATCATACTTGGAGATATCGGCCAGCAGGCTTTTGCGTTTTTCCAATTCTTTTTGCAGAGTGACTCGAAGCTCATTGATGCTGCGCGACTCTTTTCTCATCGGGTGCATGTTGCTTTGCAGTTGAGTGGCCAGCATAACACCTATAATAACACTTATAACTGTCAGAATAAATGCGATTTTACGTTTTTGTATAAACATTCCAGCAGCACCCTTACTCGATTATGAAGAGCTTACTTTTAGTTTCACGTCACCGACAAAAGCGGGCAATTGAACCAAATCCTTTTTGGCAATATCTATCTGTACAAATTCCTCAAGCGTTTGCAATACTCCTCCAGGCAATTTCAGGGCATGGTCAAGCGTCGTCGGGTCGCCAATCGCCGTGATGACGAACGGAGCTGCCGATTTGACGCCGTTGACAATGATCGTCGGCCCCACACAGCGGATCGCCGAGTTCCCTGTCAGACGCTGACCGTTGATGCTGAGCGCTTCCGCTCCGGCGGCGCGAAGTTCGTTTACGACGAGCCTGACGTCCTGTTCATGGACGATAAAATTGCTGATGTCGCTGGCGGACGAGGCGTTCTGGTTGTCCTGCAGCGTGACGACTACGCCCGGCCCCTCGACAGGCATGACCCCCGCCAGCATCCGGGCTGCTTCCAACTGACCGAGGACAGCGGCTGCATCAGACTGCTGCTTGGCCATCTCCTCTTCTTTTTTCCCGACCTGCCGCTGCAGCCCCAGCAGCTGTACTTCCAGTTTCCGATTTTGCTCTTTTTCCGCGACGATTCGTTCGGTCAACTGGGTTTCCTGCTGCAGCTGCTGATCTCCTTGTCTTGCCAGCGTACGAATCTTTGTCGATTCGACCGAGACAGAAATTAAAAACCCAGTGCTAATTGTCACTACTGTTAAATAGAGATGAAATTTTCCTAACTTCATCGCACTGTGTCTCCTTTTTCATTAGTTACCATTGGGTACTTGGTTCCCGGCTTCTTCATGGTTTTCCGGCGGTTTATTGCCCGATTGAGCCGCATTGTCAGCAGAACCGGAACCGGAACCAGCATTCGCATTGGCCGTTTCCGAGGTGGACTTGTCCCCTTTGGCGTCATCGACTGCTTGCTGCGGCTCTGTGCCGTATTTGCTGAACCACGTGCTCTCCAGCATAAAGATCACGCCTCTTTCATCCTTCGGCAGCTCTTTGACAATGCTTGGATACCACGTCAGCTTTTTGCCGAGCAAGTAAACGACGCTGCGGACTTCATTCCCATCGCGCATGTACATCGTCACACGCTGCTTGTCATAGGTCGTGGGTGTCAACATAATATCGGAAATCTCGCTCAGGATGGATGGGGACAACTCGGCCAACGACTTGGCTAATTGGGGGAGCAGTTCAGGTGCAGTCCAGGAACGCACCAAAGGCCTGTCCACAATTTTGACCGCCAGCTGATCCTGCTTCAATTGCACGCCGTTTTCCAGCAGGATGGTATTTTTCCCGTCGGCGCCCATGATGACGGCAACACGCTTGTACTCCTTGACATGCAGCTGTATCACTCCGGGGAACTCGCGGGTCACTGTAATTTCTTTGATCCCTTCCAGCTGCTTGCTGCTGTTTTGAACATGCCCTTCCCATACGTTGAGAAACTGCATGCCGACGGTTATTCCCGATGCAGCAACAATGGCTTCCTTTGAATAGAGATCATTGCCGAACACTTGGATCTCAGTCACCTTGCTGTAGGGTGAACGAATGAAGACAACGATTAAAACGGCCAAGAAGAACACGGTGAGCAGCGTGATCAGTTTGCGGTTGGCTTTTCGTTTCGGCTGTTGCTGCTTGATCTGCGGGATGCGTTCTTCTGTAATCGCCATGTTCACTCCCCCCTGCCCCAAGCTGAAAAAACGCCTCGGAGCACTGTTTCCAAACAGATGCATTCGCATAGCAAAACGAGTGAAAAGCGGCATGGTTGATCTGCCGCTTTCCTCGGTCGAATAGCAATCGATACAATTCCTATTCGACATACGTGGTCATCTAATCGCTACGTCCTGTAGCTCCGCCGACACTCGCACATCCTGAGCATCGCAACGAAGGCTACGCCAAAGGCTTGGCGCAGCCAGGTTTTTGAATAAACCTACAGCTTTATATGCTTAAGCGAGCCATTTCAGCGCCTAATTGCGTAAGTTGTGACTCCAGTCGTTCGTATCCTCGATCGATATGGTGAATTTGTTCCACTTGCGTCTTGCCCTCGGCAGCCAGCCCGGCGATGACGAGGGCTGCCCCCGCCCGAAGATCGGTAGCTTCCACGCATGCTCCCGTAAGCTTTCCGATTCCGCGAATGATCGCAGAGCCCATATCGACATGAATGGTTGCACCCATTCGCGCCAATTCATTGACATGTTTGAATCTTCCATCAAAAACGGTCTCTTTGACGACGCTTGTTCCTCGTGCCAGTGAGAGAAATACCATGAGCTGCGCCTGCAAATCGGTGGGGAAGCCGGGGAACGGTGAGGTGATAATCCGGTCAATCGCCCTCGGACGCATCGTGCTTTTAATTTCCATTATATCATGGCGGTTTTTGATTTCAACACCGCAACTTTTGGCGATTTGAATAACTGCTGTCAAATGTTCAGGTATCGTATTGCTCAGCTGAATATGGCCTTGTGTCGTGCCAACTGCGAGCAGGTGCGTCCCTGCTACGATACGATCGGGAATGACTCGGTAACTGACGGACCGCAAGCGCTCCACGCCATCTATTTCGATCGTATCCGTACCGGCACCGCGGATTTTTGCCCCCATCGCATTAAGAAAGTTTTGCAGATCGACGATTTCCGGCTCGTGCGCGGCATTGCAAATCCGCGTCGTACCTTTAGCCAATACTGCAGCCATCATAATGTTCTCGGTGGCGCCGACGCTTGGGAAGGAAAGAAAGATATTGGTTCCCCGCAGTTTTTTTGCGCGGAAGGTGATGTATCCTTCTGCCTCTTCTATCTTTGCTCCAAGCGCAGTCAGTCCGGCAAGATGCAAATCAATCCGGCGTTCCCCGATTGCACAACCACCCGGAAGCGTAATTGTCACCTCGCCTAATCGTGCCAATAGCGGGCCCATGAGAAATATCGAAGAGCGCATCTGTCCCATTAAATCCTCCGGAACCTGCGAAACGGACACCGAGGTCGTTTCGAGACTAACACAGCCATCTACATGACTCACTGTAGCACCTAAGTTGGTCAAAATTTGCAGCATTACGTCAATATCTTTTAGATGCGGCACATCGTAAATATGAAATTGCCCATCTGCCAAGACTGAGGCAGCAAGAATTGGAAGGGCAGCATTTTTTGCGCCATGAATACGAAGCGAGCCAGACAGAGGTCTACCGCCTTCGATAGTAAAAGTCTCCAAACTTTCACCTCCGAGTTACCCCTCGCCCACCACCAATACTTCCGGATGCAAGTCGACACCGAATCTCTCCAACACTGTTTGTCGCACATGCTCCATCAAGGTGAGGACGTCGGTAGCCGTAGCACCTCCTCGATTGACGATAAAGTTAGCGTGCATTTCCGAAACTTGGGCGCCTCCATAATGAAATCCTTTCAATCCCGCCGCCTCTACTAAGCGGCCAGCATGGTCGCCTGGGGGATTACGGAACACACTACCGGCACAAGGCAGTTGCAAAGGCTGTGACAGGCGCCGATGTGTTTTGTTTGACGCGAGTGTCGCAGCAATCTTTTTACGATCACCTCTACTCAATTGAAAGACCGCCTCCAGCACGACTCCCTTACGTTTTTGTAACACCGAGGTGCGATAGCTATATTGTAACTGCTCATTCGTAAGCACCTTCGTTTCGCCATCTTCGAAGAGGATTTCGGCTTCTTTAAGAATACGTGATAGCTCAGATCCATGCGCCCCGGCATTCATGTACACAGCTCCGCCGACGGAGCCGGGAATACCTCCCGCAAATTCCATACCTGCTAATCCCATTTTTGCAGTTTCCATCGCCAGGCGAATCATGGAATAACCGGCACCCACACACACCTCTTCACCCCTGAACTCACAGTGACTTAAGCCATTAGCCACTTTAAGCACGGCTCCGCGCACCCCTCCATCCCTCACTAGAAGGTTAGAACCGCGCCCGATCACACTCCAAGGAATATTGTGGCGATGGATTACTTGCACAGCCGCGACAAGTGCTGCCTTATCGTCCGGCTGGATTAACAAATCAGCAGGACCGCCGATCCGCCAAGTGGTATGATTAGCGAGAGGTTCATTCTCCCATACCTTCCCTACCCCTATCTGCAATAACTCTTGAGTTATTTGCTTCATCGTGAACCTCCTGACACAAATGCTAGTTCGGATCTTGGTCTGATCACGTCTTTGCTCCATACTATGCGTACGCCTAAACCGACGTGACAGCAGCCCAAGATGAGAATGATTATTTCGTCTTGCTGATCAATCGGTAGATGTTTTCCGCAGCATCCGGCTTGCCCAGTGACAGCGATTGGCCACGCATCGTCTGCCAACGCTCTCTGTCAGCGACGAGCTCATGCAGCGACCTGTCGAGAATATCGCCGGTCAGTTCTTTTTCCGTAATCACGATGGCCGCTCCCTGCCGTTCCAAACCTCTGGCATTCTTCTCCTGATGATTGTTGGTCACATATGGAGACGGGATGAGGATGGCGGGGATGCCAAGAGCAGTCAGCTCCGCCAGTGTCGAAGCTCCGGCGCGATTGACGATGACGTCTGTCGTCGTCAGCAAATCCGGCATGTTATGTACATACGGCAGCAGCGTCAGATTTGACGGCTGGTTGCTCTTGACCATTTGCGAAATTTGCTCGTAATGAACCTCACCCGTGACGTAGACAAAATGACAGTCGGGATACTGTGCAAGCTTCGGAATCAACTGAAGTGTCGCTTCATTGATCGCCCGCGCTCCCCTGCTCCCGCCTACGATCAGCACGATGCGTTTGCCTTCCGGCAGCGAGAGAGCTTGTCTCGCCCTGACGGAATCGCCGTGAATGACTTCCGTTGCACAAGGGTTGCCCGTATAGACGGTCTTGTGGCGAGGAAAGTGTGCAAACGACTCTTCAAAGGAGACGGCTACCTGATCGACAAATCGGGCGAGAAACGCATTGGCCAGACCTGGCACGACGTTTTGCTCGTGGATAATCGTACGGACGCCCAGACGGGTCGCCGCGTAGACGACCGGCGCGCAGACGTAGCCGCCCGTGCCAATCACGACGTCAGGCTTAAACTCGCGGAGAATTGCTTTCGATTGACCGACTGAGCGAATAAATTTCCACACGGTCCGGACGTTGTCGACCGACAGCCTGCGTTTAAATCCGGATATTTCAATCGCGCGAAAGTCAATTCCTGCACGTGGTACGAGATTGGCCTCGAGCCCTTTTGCTGTACCTATATACAAAAAGGTAGCTTGCGGCTCTTTACGCAAAATTTCTTTTGCCACCGCAAGCGCTGGATAAATATGTCCGCCGGTTCCTCCTCCGGTTAAGACAACCCGCATGTTGATCACCTTTTTCTTTGTTCGCGAAATTTATGTTCCAAAGGACATGCCATTATCGCACGATCTCCGCTAGCGGGAGAAGCGTGAAATGTTTAACAGCACGCCTACGCCTGTCAGCATCAGCGTCAGCGACGAGCCCCCGTAGCTTAAAAACGGCAGGGTTATCCCCGTTACCGGAAACATCCCGGTGACGACGCCGACATTGATCACGACTTGAATGCCAATCATTCCAATTATACCAAGGGCAAGCAAATTGCCAAATAGGTCCGGAGCAGTGATCGCCACTCTCATCCCCCGCCAGAGCAGCAGCAGGAACAACAGCAATACCAGCGTTCCGCCGATAAACCCAAGCTCTTCCGCGACGATCGAGAAAATAAAATCGTTGTACGGCTCAGGCAAATACGAAAATTTTTGTCTGCTTTGGCCGAGGCCGAGACCGAGCAAGCCGCCTGGTCCGATAGCGTAGAGCGACTGGATGATTTGATACCCCGCCCCCAGCGGGTCCTGCCACGGATCGATAAACGCGGTGATCCGGGCCATCCGGTACGGTGCGGACAATATCAGCCCGACGAAGCCGGCGACTCCGAGCAGCCCAAGTCCGACATAGTGGCTGATTCTCGCTCCGGCGGCAAAAATCATCAAGATTGCCGTCCCGATCAAGACGCTGCCCGTCCCCAAATCGGGCTGGAGCATGATCAAGCCAAAGCACGCGACGGGAATCGCCAGCGCCGGCAGCAGGCCTTTGCGAAAAAATACAATCTGCTTTTGATTGTCGGACAACCATCTGGCCAGAAAGGCAGCGACACCGAACTTGGCAAACTCGCCCGGCTGAATGCCAAACGAGCCAAGTCCCAGCCAGCTTTTCGATCCGTTGACTTCTTTGCCAATGATTAACACCAGGACGAGCAGGCCAATGCTTATGATGAAGCCGGCCTTTGCCCACTTCTTCCACACCCAGTAATCGACGTTCATCATCAAATACATCGAAGTGATGCCGAGCAGTGCGAAAATAAGCTGTCGCTTGGTAAAGTAGTATGCGTCGTGAAACGTGTTCTGGGCGAATACGGCACTGGCGCTGTAAACCATGACGATGCCAATGCCAAGCAATATGAGTGTAGCAAAAATAATGACGAAGTCGGGGGAAGTTCGCACCTTGCTCATCGCAAGCCATCCTTTCTCATTGCAACTGCCTTGACCGTCCCTCGTCGATTATGGAGTTGGACGGACGTTATGCTAGGCTTGTTTCCAGTCTATGCACAGCGTCCTTAAACATGCTACCTCGCACCTCAAAAGATGGGAACATATCCCAGCTTGCACAAGCAGGGCTGAGCAGAACGATCTCTCCGGGTGCAGCGAACTGTGCGGCGACTTCAACCGCCTTTTCCACAGTATCGACACGAGCGCGCTGGCTAATCCCTGCTTCCCGTGCCCGTTGCAAAAGAATTTCCGCCGTCTGCCCATAGGTTACGATGGCCCGCACGTGTCGCGCGAAAATGGGCAGAAGTTCCGCAAAGTCAATCCCGCGGTCCAGCCCCCCGGCAATCAGGACAATCGGCTGCTCAAACGTTTGAATCGAGCGTTTGGCCGCTTCCGGATTGGTCGCTTTTGAATCGTTGTAATAGTTGACACCGTTGATCGTGGCGACGTGTTCGAGACGGTGCTCCACGCCGCGAAACGAGGTAAGCACCTGTCTCATCGCTATAGGATCGGCGCCAGCCAATTTGCTGATCAAAATCGCAGCCAGGGCATTTTCCAGATTATGCTCGCCAGGAATGGACAATTCTTCACGATTCATCACGGTCACACGCTCGCTATCGTCGGCAAAGACGATGTTGCCCGCATCGACGTACACCCCGCGCGGTACTGCCTGGGTGCGGCTGAAATAGTACGTCCTGGCCCGAATCGGTTGGCACGCTTCAACGACGTCGGGCTGATCGTATGGCAGGATCGCATAATCGGCAGCTTCCTGGTTGGCGAATATTTTCCGCTTCGCTGCGATGTACGCGTCAATCGTGTGATGGTAGTCGAGATGAGCGGGGTAAATATTCAGCAAGGCGGCAATATGTGGCCGAAATCGATAGGTGCCCATTAGTTGAAAGCTGCTCAATTCCGCGACGACGCACTGATTTGCTGTGACGCTTTCGGCGATTTCACAGAGCGGCGTGCCGATGTTGCCGGCGACGATCGCATCGCGCTTGGCCGCCTGTAAAATCAGCCCGACCAACGTGGTCGTCGTCGTCTTGCCGTTGGAGCCGGTGATGCCGATCAGGGGAGCCTGCATGAGCAAATACGCCAGTTCGATTTCCGTGACGACCGGGATATTGAGCTGCTGTGCCGCTCGAATCGGCGCCGCCTCGTAAGGAATTCCCGGGTTTTTAACGACCAGACTGATCTGCGGCTGAATCAGATCATCAGGGTGATAGCCGGTGATCACCTTGATGCCCAACGCCTCCAATTCGTCTGCACCGTCCGCCTCCTCGCGCGTTTTTTTATCGTTCACGATGACATGAGCACCAAAGCGGTGCAACAGTTTTGCAACTGCCACACCGCTTTTTGCCATTCCCAATACAACCACTTGTTTCCCTCTGTACTGCTCCATATGTCAACACCCTCTTTATGCATGTGCCGCTGCCAGTTAGTGTCTATCTTGCTGATAGACACCCATTACGCAGCTAGCGGACGAGATAGACACCGAGTCCGGCAAAAACCATTCCGACCAGCCAGAATGTCACGACGACGCGCCACTCCGACCAGCCTGTCAATTCAAAGTGATGATGCAGCGGGCTCATGCGAAAAATCCGCTTGCCGCGCGTTTTAAACGAAATGACCTGCAAAATGACGGAGATGGTCTCGACGACAAAGACTCCGCCGATGATCGCTAAAAGCAGCTCCGTTTTGGTCATGATGGCGATGGCTGCCAACGCCCCGCCTAATCCGAGCGAACCGGTGTCCCCCATGAACACACGGGCGGGATGGGCATTGAAGACGAGAAATCCGAGCACTGCCCCGACTGCTGCCGCACTGAAGATGGCCGTGTCGATGTCGCTTGACAGCCAGGCGATAATCGCGTATGCCCCGAAAGCGATCGCCCCCGTCCCGGCCAGCAAACCGTCCAAGCCGTCTGTAATGTTGACGGCATTGGTCGTAC
>CAMIVR010000043.1 GCA_946402065.1 uncultured Brevibacillus sp.
CCCTTAGGCATCGCGATGGAACAACTTCCGCTAATTTGCTAGCAAAAATCAAAAAACCGCTGATATTTTGCCAGCAAAAGCGGAACTAGTTTCATCGCGAGCCCTTCGTCATCTTGGGCAAAAGCCCATCCGCAAATGTATCACTCCTCCTGCCTGTCCAGCATACCCTATAGTGAAATGCCTAGCAGAAATGGGGAGACTTCATGAAGGGAAACGAAACGCCTTTTTGGCCGAAAAGCTGGATGGATCCATCAATGCGCAGGGCGGAAAAGCCGCGTACGACCGGATTGACGATGGTTATTGACAAAGGTGCCGGACTGCGGGCGTTTGAGGACATGCTGCAAATCGCCGCACCTTATATTGACATGTATAAAATAGGCTTTGGCACTTCCGCACTCTACCCGGTTGCACTCCTGCAACAAAAAGTGGAGCTGGCAATGTCGCATCAAGTAAACGTCATGCCTGGCGGTACTTTTTTTGAAATAAGCTGTTCACAAGCCCCGATTGAGAGCTATCTGGCGCGGATCAAAGCGATTGGCTACAACGCGGTTGAAATCTCCGACGGTTCCCTGCCGATACCGAAAGAGATGAGGCATAAGGCGATTTCTCTTGCCGCTGAAGCCGGCTTTATCGTCTATTCGGAGTTCGGGAAAAAACGGGCGGATTTTAAAGCGGAGATCAATGGGCTGCTGGAAACGCTGGAGGATGACCTGGTCGCCGGCGCTTCCTACGTCATCGTCGAAGCTCGTGAAAGCGGCAACGTCGGTGTCTTTTCCGCAAGCGGGGAGCTCGATACGGAGTTTATGCGAAGCGTGATCGATCTGGCTGGCGACGACGCCGACAAGCTCATATGGGAAGCGCCGCAAAAGTCACAGCAGGTCGCACTGCTGCGGCAGCTCGGGCTTAACGTTAACCTCGGGAATATCGCCATCACTGACATTCTCTCCTTGGAAGCCCTGCGCCGAGGCTTGCGAGGTGATACGACAGAATCGGTTTTGTCCGAGAGGAGACTGTTGACATGAAGCTGGACGTCGTCGCAACCGTGGAAGAAATTAGAAGCGACCAAATCATCAACCACGTCGTCATCATGATCGACGTTCTCCGCGCTTCCAGCAGCATCGTCACGGCACTGGCAGCGGGGTTTCAATCGATCATTCCCGTAGAGACGATCGGGCAGGCACACCTGTTGCGCAGTGAAAAAACGCGCTTGGCCGGGGAGCGGCATTGCAAAAAAATCAGCGACTTCGATTTCAACAACTCGCCGACCGAGCTTAAACGAGCAGGCTTAACCGGAATCGACCTGATCCTGACGACGACCAATGGCACGCGAGCGATTCAAAAGGCCGACCGCGCCTCCCACTTGTTGATCGGCTGTTTCCTCAACGCGAGCGCCTGCATGCGCCATGCGCTCTCCTTTTATCAGGATGTTACGCTGTACTGTGCCGGCACGCGCCAGGAGTTCGCTCTTGAGGATGGATTAGCTGCGGGATTGTTGGTCCACCTGGCACGGCAGCTTTCGCCGTCTTTGCAGCTCAGCGACTTTGCCGAGACGCTTGCCGCCAGCTACTTGTATCAATCCCCTCAACTGGTTGAGCGGCTCAGGCAATCGACGACAGGCAAGCGGCTGGTCCAACACCATTTTGGCGAAGACATTGAGCTTGCTGCCCAGCGCGACCTCTATCAGCTGGTTCCCTTCGTCAAGGAGGGAAGAATACTTCCCCGCCTTATTTCATAGAGTAATGTAAGAATTTTGTGGCAACGTGAGAGAAGCGAGGGTGTGCAGATTTACGGCGCACTCCTCTCTTCTCTCTGCCAGCTTTTGTTCGATGCGGCTGTCAAGCAACTTGCAAACAAACAACGCTTTTACAACATACATGAGAGTATCAGGGAACCTTCAGAACGCGGGGTGTCGGCGTGACCAAAAAATGGACAGGGGTTCGATGGCAATGCAGGTAATGTCAGGAGAAGTAATGCTCGTCATCCTTATCATCGTCGGACTGATCGGCCGTTCGCCGATTATTGCAACGGCAGCCAGTATTTTGCTAGTGTTAAAGCTGACTTCGCTTGAACGCTTTTTCCCCACAGTGGAACGGCGCGGGCTGGAGCTTGGATTGCTGTTTCTGACCATTGCCGTACTCGTCCCGTTCGCCACCGAAAAAGTCACCTGGAAGCAGATTACGCCGCTGTTTACGACCGTCGTCGGGTTGCTCGCCTTGGCGGGTGGCGCGCTCGCTACGTATATGAACGGCAAAGGACTGGACATGCTGCGCACAGAGCCTCATCTGATCGTGGGGTTGGTGATTGGCTCGATTATCGGGATTGTATTCTTTCGCGGGATTCCCGTCGGCCCCCTGATGGCAGCCGGTATCACTGCCTTGCTGATGAAAATTCTTTATTTCTTCAAATGAGACGGGTTCGGCGAAACAACAAACCTTGAAAAAGATCTTGTCTCGGGCCGTCGTGGTGGGGAGAGAAAAGAGGAATGGGCTCCGTTTTTTGGCGGAGTCGACCTTGAGATGCTTCCATGTGGCGATGTCACTTGCGGAGCGTTCTCTTCCTGGCGATTCCCCTCGCCTCCACCACACCCATGGTTGCACGATGAAAAAAATCCTCCCCATCCGCGATGCATGCGGAACTGAGGAGGACCTGGCTTCGGAGGCTTACGCCCGCGATACGTATGCTTCTGTACGGGTATCGATGATCAGCTTGTCGCCTTCGTTGACGAACAGCGGTACGTTCACCACAAAACCGGTTTCCAGCGTCGCTTTTTTGGTCGCACCTGTAGCCGTATCACCTTTGATTCCCGGCTCGCACTCGGTCACAACCAGCTCAACGGAGTTCGGCAGTTGAATCCCGATGATCTCGTTGTTGTACGACATGATTTGTACGTTCATGTTCTCTTTCAGGAAGTTCAGCTCGCGTTCGATTTGATTGCGTGACAACGTGATTTGTTCGTATGTTTCTGTATTCATAAAAGTGTAATCGTCGCCGCTGCCGTAGAGATACTGCATCGTACTGTTTTCAATCCGGGCAGGATTCACTTTTTCACCGCCGCGGAACGTCATTTCGGTCACGTTGCCGTTGCGGAGATTGCGCAGCTTGGAACGGACAAAGGCAGCGCCTTTCCCTGGTTTTACGTGTTGGAATTCCAGAACCGTGAAAATGTTTCCATCTACTTCAATTGTTAAGCCGGTACGAAAGTCGTTAACTGAAATCATCTTAGGCCCCCTAAAGAATCTATAACGTTACTATTATAAATTAGACAGGTAAAATGAGCAACTCTTTCGTTGATTTCGTCAGAATCTCGCAGCCTGTCTCCGTGATGAATACGTCGTCTTCGATGCGCACTCCGCCGATGCCGCTCAAGTAAATACCTGGCTCGACGGTCACCAGCATGCCGGGTTCGAGTACCGCGTCGCTGCTCATCGACAGATTGGGCGCTTCGTGAACTTCCAGGCCGAAGCTGTGTCCGGCACTGTGTCCGTAAGCATCTCCATAACCCGCCTGGACGATGATGTCACGCGTCAGCGCATCCGCCTCTTTTCCCGTCATGCCCGGGCGAATGCCTGTCACCCCAGCCAGTTGGGCGCGCAGAACGATATCGTAGATTTCTTTCAGCTGGTCGCTTGGCTCGCCCACCGCTACCGTACGGGTAATATCCGAACAGTAGCCTTGATACAGCGCCCCGTAGTCCATCGTTACCAGTTCGCCTGCTGCAATCACCTTGTCGCTCGCATGGCCGTGCGGCAAAGCTCCGCGTACACCGGAAGCGACAATCGTATCAAACGAGGACGATGTCGCTCCCTGTTTGCGCATAAACACTTCCAGCTCCAGAGCGACGTCAACTTCACGCACGCCCGGCTTGATAAAGGCCAATATGTGTTCAAACGCTGCGTCTGCAATCCGCGTCGCCTCGCGAACCGTTTCCAGTTCGCCCTTATCCTTGTACATTCTCAGTTTTTCAACCATCCCGCCGACTGGCACCAGTTCTACGCCTGCAAAGGCATTTGTCCACGACTCAAACGTACCATAAGACGTGTACTGTTTTTCAAAGCCCAGCTTTTTCACGCCCATCGCCTGCAATTGGCCGGCAATCGCTGGTATTGCCTGGCGCTTGTTGTCGACGACGGTGAAAGCGGGGCACTGGGTCTGAGCCTGCTCGACATAGCGAAAATCCGTAACGAATACAGCCTTCGCCAAAGAGACGATCGCCCACCCGGTCGACCCGGTAAAACCGCTGATGTAGCGGCGATTGGCACTGCTCTCGACAATAATTGCGTCCAACCGCTGTTCCTGCAGTGCACTTCTCAGCTTTTCCAAACGTTGTGACATTCCTCTTCCCCCTTAGTGATTGCGTGCTTTTTCAATCCGTCGCACCAATGCTCGCAAGGCCCATTCATACCCGTCACTGCCCAAACCGACAATCTGCCCGACCGTTACCGGAGAAATAACCGAGTGGTGACGAAATTCTTCACGCGTATGTACATTGGATATATGAACTTCTATCGTCGGCAGCTGAACGGTGGCGAGCGCATCGCGGATCGCGTAGCTGTAGTGTGTGAACGCTCCCGGATTCATGACGATCCCGTCGTGTACACCCCACGCGGCGTGGATGGCATCGATCAGGTCGCCTTCGTGATTGGACTGCATGTGCTCAAGCGTACCGTTCAGCTCGTCCATGACCGCCACCAATCTCGTGATAATATCGTCAAGCGTTTCGCTCCCGTAAATCGCCGGCTCGCGTCTACCGAGCATGTTTAGATTAGGTCCGTTGAGCACCAGTATTGAAGCCATCTTTGATCCTCCTCCGCTCATCCCTGATATCGTTAAAAAAATTTTTTCTAAAGGGTATTTTACCATACGGCTGAGCGGATTGAACAGATTATTCCAGATCAAAGCGTTCCGCGACAAGGCTCACCCCGACAAACATGCCGAGGGAAAGAAACCACGTCAGCTCCGTACACAGCGTGTCGGCAGACCAGCTGTTAAAATCGTAGAAGAAGCCGAACACTACCAGCCAGGCCAGTCCGTAAGGCAGTCCCGCCCACCAGATGTCCATTCGGGATAACGTAAGGGTGTAGAGGATCGTAGCGATTCCGATCAAGACAAACAGAAACAGAACCCCGACGATGATGCCCGCATTCGATTCCTCCCCGCTCGCGCCGTAAAACGGTCTGGAAAACGAACGCACACCATAAGGAGTGAAGGCAAAGTAAGCAGCAGCCGAACGAACGATTCCCCAAATCAGCGTGCCCCAAAACGCAAGCTCCATTATTTTGTTCCAATGAATCGGCCGGATTTTTCGCCGTTGCTGCTCAGTCGAATGGCTGGAGCTCGTCATGCCCATCACAAATCACCTCCACCCTAGTATGTTCTAACCAAGCACTTTCCATCATAAACACAATCGCTTGATTCGATCATCTGCTTGTAGCAGTAAGCTGCGGTTTACGATAATATAGTGGGTAAGGAAGGTGATCAAGGTTGGCACAACAAAACGTACCTAACTACGGAGGGCAAGCCGTCATTGAAGGGGTTATGTTTGGCGGCAAAAAGGTGACTGTCACCGCTGTACGTAGAAAAAATCAGGAAATCGAATACTTTGAGGCACCACGCGAATCAAAAGCATGGGTAAACTCCTTGAAAAAAATCCCATTCATTCGCGGAATCGTCGGATTGATCGAAGCAAGTGCGAACGGTGCCAAACACCTCAATTTTGCATCGGAGAAATACAGCCAGGAATCGGATGATCCTTCAGATTCGCAAGGACCGTCAAAATTGACGCTGATTCTCGGCGTTGCAGTCGTAGGGGTACTCTCTTTTCTCTTCGGAAAGCTGCTGTTTACGCTGCTTCCGGTCTTTCTCGCAAAATTTATTTTCGGCACATGGGTTCCCGACGGAATCCCGCAGAACCTCGTCGAAGGCGGATTGAAAATCATCCTGCTCCTGGGCTATATCATCGCCATCGCGCAAGCTCCATTGATCAAGCGGCTGTTTCAATATCACGGTGCCGAGCACAAAGTGATTAATGCGTTCGAAGCCGGGGTAGAATTGACGGTAAAGAATGTGCAAAAATTCTCCACGCTTCACTACCGTTGCGGCAGCAGCTTCATCATTTTTACCGTGCTCGTCGGTGTCATCGTCTATTCGCTGTTCAGCTACGACACTTTGCTGGAGCGCGTCGTACAGCGCATTCTGCTGCTGCCGCTGGTAATCGGACTCTCTTATGAAGTCCTGCAGTGGACGAATCTGCTCCGCGATACACCCGTTTTGCGTTATTTAGGATATCCTGGTCTGTGGCTGCAAAAAATCACCACGCGTGAACCAGACGACAGCCAAGTAGAAGTGGCGATTGCCGCATTTGACAAAATGCGAGAACGTGACCGGACTCTTGCCGAGAATCAGTTCGCTACCACCGGGTAATCCTGCACATGCCAGTTCTCTATTTTCTCTTGAGGTGAGGCCCGATGTCGACTCGCATTCATCCGGTTATTGTCGTTGTTTTGCTTTTTGCCGTGGTTGGTTTTATCTTTGAGTTGATCACAAACCCGATCTACACGCTGTTAATGATTGGGCTGTGCGCGCTCGTCCTGTTCCTGTTGCACACGTATATGAAAACGGGACGGTTTCTGCCAAGCCGCCTGGTGATGAAGCCAAAAGAAAAACCAGCACCAAAAACAACGAAGAAAACCAGTACACCACGAAAAAACGTTCCCTTCCAGGTGATTGAAGGAAGCAAAGGAAAGTCCAAGCCAAAAGAAAAGCCGAAAGATCGACATTTCCATCGGTAACAAACAGTACGGCGATTGCCCCTGGTACGCATCAGGGAGCAATCGCCGTTTTTCTTTATTTGGAGAAACAGGGTAACAAGCGACTCCCCGGATTCGGGGCGAAGCTCGCAAACGTGCCGGAGGATTTGGCCCGCACTCCTAACCAGCCGCTATGTTCCTCTCTCACCAGTGTCTTGTTCTGCTTTTTTCCAGGCGTCATAGCGCTCCTGGTGTTTTCGCCACCGCGACACGAGCTCGCCGTAGCCTTTCGTTTCGCGGTACGTCTTGTTGCCGAGCCGTTCGAGGTAAGGGCGATCTTCGACGGGAAGCATGTGGATGTCTTCGCGTCTGACCACCCACAGGTTATGACACGGTTCCCGGCGCAGAAAGTTCTCTCTTGCCATCGCCAGGGCAATTTCCGGATTGGGGGCGAGCAAACTGAACTGATGAATAAAATGCGCAGTCGGGCTTTTCTGGCTGAACACTTCGTAGACATCAAATGATGGAATTCCTTTTTCATGGTTACTCATTCCCGTTCACCTCCCTTGTTACGCGGCCAAATGCGATTCTCACGCGTCTTGCCAAGCGGTTGATCCGGTCCGGAAATGCTTCCTTTCGCTCCTCGCAGGAAGGCTCGGCGCTCCCTGTCTGCGTTTGCATAAAAACTCCCCCTCCATGTTGCGTTTATTTCGTCGTGCGTTTTTATAACGCAATAATATCATAACGTCATATATTTTTACAATATATAGAATTACCCATTAACGTGCTTGTTCAACTGAGATGCGTCTTTCAAATCCTCAGACATCCGCCGCAATTGCTGCATGATCGCCGACAGCTCCTGTATCCGCGTAGACTGCTGCGTGGAATGCCGCATCGTCCTCTCCATTTCAACCGCAACGATTCTGACCAACTGATTCATTTCGTCGAGAATTTGAAAGATGTCTTTTGCCGATGCCGACGTCGTTTGGGATAGCTGGCGAATTTCATTGGCTACAACAGCAAAGCCTCGCCCGGCGGCACCTGCCCGAGCCGATTCCAGCATTGCATTCAGTCCGAGGATATTCGAGCGGGAGGAGATGTTTTTGATCAAATGGCTGATTTGCGACGTCTCGGCAATCTTGTTTTCCATTCGTTCTGCGGCTTCGGATAGCGTATGGCTTGCCTGCATCATATACTCCGCATCTCGGGCCAAACTTTCCGTATGCTGCGCGATATTCTCCAGTACGGTCGAAACCTGTTCGGCCATTTCAACCAAGCGCTCTTCCTGGTCCGTCGTCACCCCTGTAGACAGGCATCCAACCACTTGACCAGCTTCCACAATCGGACAGCCTACCGCGATATAAGGAATGCCATAGATCTCCTTGGGGATTTTACGAATGACCTGCGTCTTTAGTTGAATCGCCGTCAGGTTGATGCTTCCTTCCCGCAGCCGATCTCCCGCCTTGATGTCCAAATCCAGCTTCGTTGCCGGATAGTAAGCGAGAAACTTCTCCCTGTCAGTCACCCCTACCATGCAATCAAGCAAAAAGGCGCGTTGAATAAAGGGGGCAGCGACCAGCAAACTGCTGAGCAATTCTGACATGTACCTCACTCCTTCAGAGATGATCGATGAACAGAAAACGGCCAGATCCTCTCTCCCCGGCAGGCAGAAAGGTCAGCCGTTTGTCTTTGTATGTGTCCCAGCCTATTTCACAATCCGGAATTTTCCGTCCTTTACCTCGACCATGATCATACTGTCTTCTGAAAGCCCGTTGTGATCCTCGGGTGAGAAGGAGAATTCTCCTGTGACACCTGGATACTTGATTGTCTCCAAAACCTTTGCGAGCTTCGCCGGATCTCCGCCAGACTGTTTTACCCCTTCGACGAGAATATTCAACCCATCGTAGGCATAACCGGCAAAACCGTCAGCCTCAGCTTGGTACACTGCCTTGTAGCCTTCGGCGAACTTGTTGATGACGGCAGCTTGTGAGTCGGCAGGATCGATCTGATCTGGCACCAGCAGCTTGCCGGCCACGAGCAGTACGCCATTGGCGGCATCACCTGCCAACTCGATGAATTTGCTGTTGGCAGAGCCGTGACTGCTGATGATCGGAATCGTCAAGTTGAGCTGCTTGGCTTCCTTCACAATCGTCGCTGGTCCGGGATTCGTCCCTGCTATAATCAGCGCTTGCGCATCGGTGCCTTTGATTTTCGTAAGCTGCGAGCTCATGGAAGGATCTTTGGTTCCGTATTTTTCTTCCGCTACGATCGTAATGCCGTAGGCGGGTGCATATTTTTTCAATTGCGCAGTCCAGCCGCTTCCATACGGATTGCTGTCATTGAGTACGGCGATTTTGCTTATGCCTTTTTCCTTTAAATATTTATAGATTCGCTTAGTACCATGCATATCCGTGTGCGGTGTTTTGAAAATTCCGGCGCGCACCGGGTTGGTGATTTGATCAGCCGCTGCCATCGAGATCAATACGACGTTTTCACTGGCTGCAAACTCTGCCATGCCGAGCGACGGGCCGCTTCCAGACGATCCCAATACGGCGATTACCTTTTCTTTGCTTACCAGCTTTTTGATTGCTTTGACCGCTTCCGTGTTGTCAGACTTGTCATCCTCGAAGACGACCTCCACCGCTCGGCCATCCACTCCCCCTGCGCTGTTGAGCTCCTTCACCAACAGCTCTACCGCCTGTTTTTCCGGAACGCCGAGTGGACTGTTCGGCCCCGTCAGCGAAAAAACCGCTCCGACTTTGATCGGTTCTTTCCCTTCCCCTTTCGACGGGGCGGGTGCTGCAGTATTGTCTGCCGCCGCCTGATTCGCCGATGCAGGCTGATTGGCATTATCAGCCGGCTTGGCCCCTCCGGAACAAGCGCTGAGCACGACGAGACTTGCCATCAGCAACGGGTAAAGCCAGGTAATCCTTTTTCTTTTTTGCATGAAGCATCCCCCTTTACTTTGCAAAGATTATTGTTAAACCGCTGTATGGGATTGGCCCAAATAAGCGGATTGAACACGCGGGTCAGCTGCAATCTGCTCTGCGCTCCCTTCCAGCAGAACCGTCCCCGTATTGAGGACATACGCTCGGTCCGAGATGGTCAGGGCGGATCGGGCATTTTGCTCTACCAGCAAGACGGTTGTCCCCCATTTGGAGCGGATTTCCTGGACAATCGCCAGAATCTCTTTGGCGATGAGAGGAGCCAGACCAAGTGATGGCTCATCCAGCAGCAACAGCTTGGGGCGCGAAAGTAGTGCTCGGCCAATCGCCAGCATTTGCTGCTGCCCGCCCGACAGCGTACCGGCCAACTGCCACCTCCGCTCGGCAAGAATCGGAAACCGCTGGTAGATTCCCTCCAGCTCTTTGCTGATCGCCAGCTTGCTTACTTTGGGCATGCGGTGGGATGCGCCAAGCCAGAGGTTATCCTCTACAGTCAGCGTAGAAAAAATCTGCCTGCCTTCCGGTACGTGGGCCATCCCTTTATGAACGACCTGCTCTGCTGACATACGGGAAATGTCTTGCCGCAAAAACGCGACCGCGCCTGTTTTGGCCTCGTGCAAGCCGCAAATACAGTTAAGCAGCGTCGTTTTACCCGCTCCATTGGAACCGAGCAAGGAAACGATCTCTCCTTCTGCCACGTGCAGGCTTATCCCGTGCAAGACTTCAACCGGGCCATAGCGCGCTCTCATGTTCTCCACTGCTAAAATCGGCGAGTCCATCGCTTACCTCCTTGCTTCTTCGAGCTCCTCGCTGCCTAAATACGCAGCGATGACCCGCGGATTTTTCTGAATTTCCTGTGGCGTTCCTTCTGCGATTTTTACTCCCTGGTCCAGGACAACGATCCGGTCCGCAATCGTCATGATCATATCCATGTCGTGTTCGACGAGCAAAATCGCCGTACCGCTTTCGCAAATGCGCAGAAACAGATTGCTCATTTCTGTCGTTTCGGTATGATTGAGCCCGGCGGCAGGCTCGTCCACAAGCAATAAATCGGGTTCTGCAGCCATCGCTCTGGCGATCTCCATCAACCGCAGCTTTCCGTAGGAGAGACTGCCCGCGACTGCCGACGCTTTCGAACCGAGCCCAACCAGTTCGAGCCAGCGCTGTGCACGTTCTCTCATCACTTTTTCCTCCAGCCGGGCTGCTGGTGTGCCAAGACCACAAGCGAGCAGACTGGCTTTGGTCTGTGCATGCAAGCCGACCATGACGTTTTCCAGCACGGTCATGTCATCAAAGGTTTGCAGATTTTGAAAGGTCCGCATGATCCCCAGCCTGGCGTACTGATCGCCGGCCAAGCGGTTCAACTCCATGCCTTTAAAGCGAATCTCGCCTTTGCTCGGAGGAATGATCCCCGATACCATATTTAAAACAGTGCTTTTCCCTGCCCCGTTCGGACCGATAAGCGCTAAAATCTCTCCGCTTTGCACGTGTAAACTCACCTGATTTACTGCTCGTACACCACCGAAATCCCGCGAAACCGAGCAAACCTCCAAAAGTGTTGTCATGTTGCCGCCTTCCTTTCCACCTGCTGCTTCGACTGGTCGGGCTTGTTTTGACTCCCGCGGATTTTTTCATACTGGGACCTGATACGGGGTACCAAGCCTTCTGGCATGAACATCACGATCAGTACCAAAATCGCCCCGAACACGATCGTATCAATATCGCCTTGCAGTCCCGGGATAACCTCGCTCAAGAGAATCAGTACCTCGCTGATCGCATTGATGAGGACAGCGCCTACCAATGCCCCCCAAATGCTGGTCATCCCCCCGATCACTACCATTGTGAGGAACTTGATGGACTCCGCCAGACCAAATGGCTGGGGGTCAAGAATACCCATGTAGTGGGCGTACAAGCCTCCGGATATGCCGGCAAATACCCCGCTCACCACAAACGCGCGGAGCTTGTGCTGTCGGACGTTGATCCCCATTGATGTCGCAGCAATCTCGCTCTTGTGAATCGCCCGAAAAGCACGACCAACCCGCGAATGCAGCAAATGCAGCGAAAAGATCAGCACACAGCTGACAACCGCCCAGACGAGAAAATACAACAGCAGCTCGCTCTCCCCGAAAATGCTTATTTTCGGAATGCTGATCAAGCCGCTGGCGCCGCCAGTTACGGACTCCCATTCGGAAATGCCAATCTGGACGATATAGCCAAAAGCAAGCGTTGCCATAGCCAGGTAATACCCTTGCAAGCCGGCAATCGCCCGACCGAGAATAAAAGCGAACAATGCCGGGACGAGTGCGGAAGCGAGCAAGCCGACGAGCACCGGCAGACCGAGCTTAACGGTCAAAACCGCTGAGGTGTATGCACCAATCCCCCAAAAGGAGGCTTGTCCAAGAGAAATCTGGCCTGCCAAACCCATTAACAGGCAGAGTCCGATCGTGACGATGGCATGCAGGCCGATGACAATCCCAACCGAGCGATAGTATTCATCCGGCATGACAAAAGGGAAGAGAACCATCAGAACAAGGTAGACAGCGAAGCCTTTGCCCCAATTGTTGAAGATCTGCATCATAAGCCCCCTTTCCCAACGCTGCGTTCACCAAAAAGTCCGGACGGTTTCACCAGCAGCATGCCGATCAGGGCAATGAAGGCTATCGCATCCTTTAAGCCCGAACTGAGATAGCCTGCGCCAAGGGATTCCATCATGCCGAGCAGCAATGCGGCAACGACCGCCCCCAGCGGGTTCCCGAGGCCGCCTAGAATGGCCGCGGAAAACCCCTTTATTCCCAGCAGCACGCCGATATCATACGAGGTGACGCTGAGCGGGGCTATGACAATCCCGGCGAGCGCTCCCGTGGCCCCGCTGATTCCAAATGCGAGCATACTCATCTTTGCAGGGCTGATCCCCATCAGGCGGGCAGCTACCGGATTGATCGAGCACGCATTGATTTTCTTGCCGATCATTGTCTTTTCCATCAACACCCACAAGCAGAATAAAATGACCAACACAGCGGTAAGAATCCAGATACTTTGCTGAGACACGTGTATGCCAATGAATGAAATCGGTTCATTGCTGGTAATCGGTGCAAGAGCGAAGGCGTCCTTGCCCCAGATAAGGCTGGCCACACCGCGGATAAGCGTAGAGATTCCGATGGTCAAAATAATCAAACTGATTGCACTTGCTTTCTTGATAGTGGCAATAA
Organism: uncultured Brevibacillus sp.; assembly: GCA_946402065.1. Taxonomy (GTDB): domain Bacteria; phylum Bacillota; class Bacilli; order Brevibacillales; family Brevibacillaceae; genus Brevibacillus_D. Next base: position 12,901 of record CAMIVR010000043.1, read on the forward strand.
TATACCTCTGCATGATCACGCCAATCAGGGTAACCACAGCAATCGCCAGGATAACAGCGATCGGATACGGGACGTGCAGGCTAATAAAAGCGACGGTGGTCATGCCACCCAACATCAGGAATTCACCCTGCGCCAAATTGATCACTTTGCTCACGTTGTAGATCGTGATAAAACCGACTGCAACAATCGCATACACACCGCCGCTGACAAGTCCATTCGCGACATATTGCAACAATTCCGTCATTCCTTGATGCCCCCTTTTCTCTCTAACATCGTTGTGAACGCTTTCGGCTCCCTCGTCACAACTGCGAAAACCATATACAAAGCATAGTTAAGATCAGATATTATAACGCATATTGTACCAATTATCAGATAATTTATGGTGCATGGCTTTCTCCTGTTTGGCCGATCGTGATGACTTTGTCCCAACTATCATGCTTCACTGCTTACGCCTGTGTGCAACGTCCCCTTGTCATACTATGAAATCGTTACTCCCTCCTCAAAACATATTACGAATAAATTGTACTACGTATTTTTAACGTATATAACGATTTTTATTATATAAATTCACAAGTCTGAGCGTCAAGGAATTTTTTTACGGCATTTTCCATTATTGGCTATCCGTTCATTTCATTCGTGAAAAAATAAAAAAGCTGCCCTGATTATCAACAAGACAGCTTTCATTCTGTCAATCACTGACGAGTGACACAGCAAATTAGACCAACACCGCCTTACGGTAGGTACTGACGTAACGGTTGAAATCCCAATCGGCAAAAAACCGCCTGACGGCTTCCTCACCGGATTTGTACAACGCCTGTTTTTGTGCGTCTGTGATGTGAAAGTCAGTCGTCTTGACACCCAGCGTAGGGATAAAAATGGTGCGTACCGCATGCGCCTTTTTCACATAGGTCTGTTCCTGTGCATCCAGCATAGTCCCCACAATCGCCTTCGAGTAGGAGATCAAGCCTTTTACCGGACCGTCCTTCTTCGTGTTGAGCTCATCCTCGCTGAAACGAAAGCCGAACGTAGGCCAAGAAGGGATACCTGGTACGTCGAACAGCCAGACTGGAAAGTTGCTCAGCAGTGCGCCATCGACAATGTAGTGAGGTTCGTCATCTTTGTACAATACATACGGTTGGAAAAAATAGGGAATCGAACAGCTCATCCGAACTGCTTTGGCAACCGAAAAATCCCGTGGATTCAGGCCAAATTGAGTGAGATCCTCGGGAAGGATCAACATTTTTCCAGTGGTAATATCGGACGCTATGACACGCAGCTTATCCGGGGACAAATCACCAAAGGTGCGAATCCCCTTTTTTAGCAGCAGCCCTGCAACCAATCGCTCCAGGCCGTCTGCAGAGTATACCCCCTTTTTGAACAAAAGCCGACAGGCAATGCCCATCACCGGGAATTTCATCATCCCGGTCCGATCAAACAAGTCGGTAAAATTCAGCTTCATGAAAATGTCGTACAGCTCATCGCTTTTATACCCTGCACTGAGCAGCGCCGCGACAATGGACCCCGCCGATGTTCCGGCCAATTGCTCCCACGTATATCCGCGCCGCTCCATTTCGGCGATGGCCCCGACAAACGCCACTCCCTTCACGCCGCCCCCTTCAAACACCGCGTCCGCTTTCACTGTGCAGCCCTCCCCTCCCTACATATATAGCGGCTGACATTTCGCTTTTAGACCAAAAAAAAATCGCAAGCCCGTTCAGGCTTGCATGTCGGTCTTGCTCACGATTCTTCTTTTTGTTCATCTTCTATTTTAATTCGCTGCAGCTCAACTGCACGCTGTTGATCTCTGTTAAAATACTCCATTAAATACTCGATGCAGGTAATGGACTCCCAGCTCAGATGGTGTTCAATGCCTTCGACATCCTTGTAAATGTGCTCTTCATCTACGCCGATCAACCGCAAGAAATCCTCCAGTAACGAGTGGCGATGTACAAGGCGTTTCCCGATTTTTTTCCCTTTTGGCGTGAGGACGAGTCCACGGTATTTTTCATAAACAAGGTAGTTATCCTTGTCCAGCTTTTGCACCATTTTCGTGACTGAAGAGGGGTGTACTGCCAAGGCTTCCGCAATGTCGGAGACACGGGCATATCCTTTATCTTCAATTAAATTGTATATTCGTTCCAAGTAATCTTCCATGCTTGGAGTTGGCACGATCATCCCTCGCTTCAACCAGTATTGCCCTAACTAAAAAAGCAGACAATCTAATCATACCGTGAATCGCAATAGAGATGCAAGGGCAACCTGCCATAATTTCACTTCAGGGACGTGTTCTAATGGCTGTTTCTTCACATAAACTTGTACTAAGTTTTTAAGAAGGATGATGCCTGATGGGTAAACATGCTTGGCAGATTGCTTTGTTTTTTTCTGCCGCTTCGCTCGGGGCTACCTATCTGACAGGATTTGAGTGGCTGAATTTTTTTGCATTTTACGGTACGTGGGGGACGATTGGCGCCATCCTCGTGGCTATCGGCTTGACGTGGTTAACAGATGTCCTGATGACAATCGCTCATCGTGAAGGCATTGCTTCTGCAGCGGACATGCTCGACTTTTTGTTTGGCCCGATGTATCGGTCAGCAATCACCTCTTTTTTATCCATTTTTCTTTTGCTTTATGCCGGGACAATCGTGGCCAAGCAAGCGCATCTGCTCGATCAGATCATCTCCCTTCCCGGACTGCTCGCCGTCGTCATGACCGGCGTCGTCAGCTATCTGTTTCTCGTTCTGGACCGGCGACACCTCTTCACCATCCTGTCAATTACACTGGTTCTAGGCGCTCTGCTCATCGCCTGGTTGTTTACGGAAGGCAGGTATATTCCCATCCCGCCGCTGAGCTACCAGCTCAACACGATGTGGCTTTGGTCGGCTCTCGGTTACATCGCCTTGCACTTTTTGTTCGTTCTCTACGTACTCGTCCCGCTTCCCCACCAGGAATACACGCCCGGCAGCATTCGCCTCGGCATCATCCTGGGCGGATTGATCTGCCTGGTGCTCACACTGGCCGGAATCTTCGCAATTCTGGCGTACTGGCACGAAGCGCACGCAAGCGATTCCCCCCTGCTCTTGATGCTATTGCAGCGCTCGTGGTTCAGCGGCATCCCCTTCGTCCTCGCGACCATCAGCCAGGCGGGATTTCTCGTCGCCTATATTGTCCAGGGACTGGCCCAACCGCTATTCGATCGCCTTGAGCTGCGGCGCGGCCCTGTACTGCTGTCCTTACTCAGCTTGGTCTGCTTGACCGCCTTTCTCTTTGGCAAGAGTGACATCTATGTCACGTACGTGCTTATCGCAAGCTGTATTCTCGGATATATCGTCTGCATCGCCCTCTTGCGCAAAGCGAAGAAAAGCCCTTAGCGATTGAATTCGCCAAGGGCTTTTGCGCTTTTTTGCGTATGACTACAGATCATGGCTGGTTGTGCGTCACGTACGTGCCGGCAATGAAATCATGAATGGACCGTTTATCGCTTCGGAGCCCGACCATAAAGGCACTGACGATCGCAGCGATGCCTAATGTTACGGTATAGACCAGACCGCCGACGACATTGCGCAAGATCATGGCTCCGAATCCCACCGGCTCCCCGTTTACCTTCACAATGCGCACGCCGACAATCCGCTTGCCGACCGTATAACCGTACCAGTAAATCGGCAGAAGCAGCGAATAGAGGAAGGAAATGGCGTTCGTTACGATATTTTCATCCCACTTCCCGGTGATCAGAAAGCTGATCAGTGACAAAGGAAGCCCGATAATGAGTCCATCCAGCAAGCTCGCACCCAGGCGAATCCAGAACCCGGCAGGATTGCTGTTGGGCTGGTTTGACTGTTCCAAAACGTTTCATCTCCTTACGTATGGGTTTGGCAATATCGTATTATATCATATCGTATGCAATCATTGACATGTCCCACCCCTGGAGAATAAAAGATTTGTCTTGCCCAGCAGTTTCGCTGTTTACAACCCGCCCTATTCCCCGGATAATATGTATAGCTTTTGCATGAACTAGGAGGAACCTTTATGTGGCAGGAATTTAAGAAATTCGCGGTAAAAGGCAATGTCATCGATCTCGCGGTCGGTGTCATCATCGGGGGAGCGTTTGGCAAAATCGTCAGTTCACTCGTCAATGACATCATTATGCCAATTTTCGGCGTCATTTCAGGCGGTATCGATTTGGCCGAAAAAAGCTTGACCGTCGGGAACGCAGTAATCAAATACGGTGCTTTCATTCAGTCGGTCATTGACTTCTTTATCATATCCTTCTCCATCTTTATCTTCATCAAGCTGCTTCAGCGCCGCAAAGCAGTCGAAGAACAAAAGCCGACAGCCGAACCGGCTCCGTCCAAGGAAGAGCTGTTGCTCACAGAAATACGCGATCTGCTGAAGCAGCAAAATCAACAGCGTTAGGGGCGGTAGTCAAGCTGCCCCTTTTTCCTGCCCTTTGTCCACACATGCCCGGCAAACCCGGTGCAGCGACAGCTCGGCTAATGTCGGTCGGCGTCTCCGCACGGTTCATCATGCCTGAACCAATACAGCAAATAGACGAAAAATCGGACATATTCAGAAAACGGTTGACAAAACGTTTGATCAGGGTGAATAATGAGAGTAGTTCACGGATAGAGAGCTAACCAAACCCTCTCTACCTTACTGGACAAAAGTGAAAAATCATCGTTATACGACAGACTGCCTTCATTCGTCCGATCTTCTTGTTCCGGAGGACAACCCACGAACGATAGCCAGTGAAACTGCAAGTTTTTTATTGTGGTTTGACTGGCTTTTTCTATTTTCTGAAGAAGGAGGGACATGTCATGGCCGGTGCTTTGGAAGGCATAACGATTCTCGATTTGTCCAGGGTTTTGGCAGGCCCTTTTTGCACGATGATCCTGGGTGATCTCGGTGCGGAGGTAATCAAAGTGGAAGGCGTGGCAAGCAAGGACGATACGCGCGCTTGGGGCCCTCCCTACGCAGGCGGCGAAAGCGCTTATTACTTATCGACCAACCGCAACAAGCGGGCCATCACGCTCAATCTGAAGTCCCCCAAAGGACAGGAAGTGCTGCGCAAACTGCTCGCGGGGTCCGACATTGCCGTGCAAAATTTCAAAACCGGTACGTTGGAACGGTTAGGGTTTGGCTACGAGCAGATGAAACAAATCAATCCGCAGATCATCCTCGCGTCCATCACCGGATTCGGTTTGACCGGCCCCTACAAGGACGAAGCCGGGTACGATTACATCATCCAGGCGATGGGCGGACTGATGAGCATTACCGGCGACGAGCGATCCGGCCCGCTAAAAGTAGGCGTCGCGATCGTCGACGTACTGACCGGGCTGTACACGGCAATCGGCATCCTGGCAGCCCTGCACGAGCGCAACCTCTCCGGCGAAGGACAGCAGATTGACATCTCGCTGTTTGATTCACAAATCTCGGCACTCGTCAACGTCGCAAGCAATTACCTCATCTCCGGCGCGATTCCTACCCGCTTGGGCAATCAACATCCCAACATCGTGCCGTACCAGGTCTTTCCGACAAAAGACAAAGCGATGGTCGTAGCTGTCGGAAATGACAAGCAATTTGCCAAATTCGCTGCCGTCCTGGGCATGCCGCAATTGGCCGATGACGAAAAGTTTCAGACCAATCCCAAGCGGCTTGAGAACAAGGATGAGCTGGTCGGGTTAATTAGCCGGGCGATGGAGACGAGGCCGTCAAGCGAATGGCAGGAGCTGCTCTCCCAGGCGGGCATCCCCAACGGACCGATCAACGATTTGCAGGCGCTCTTTGCCGATCCCCAGGTGCGGGCCCGTGAGATGGTCATTGAAATGGCCCACCCGACGGCAGACACAGTGTCACTGGTCGGCAGCCCGCTCAAGCTGTCGCGAACGCCCGTGGATATGCGCAGACACCCGCCACTGTACGGCGAGCACACCGAGCAAATCTTGACGCGGATTGGCTATACGGAGGAAGACATTGCGCAAATGAAGCTCAATCACGATATTTAAAAGGAGGACGTTACCATGATGGATTTTGCCTTGACAGAGGAACAGGAAGCGGTCAGAAAGATGGTTCGCAGCTTCGTCGATAAAGAGATCAACCCCTATATCCAGGAGTGGGATGCCAAAGGCCATTTTGAACCCGGCATTCTCAAGCGACTGGCTGAGCTGGACTTGATGGGTGTCTGCATCCCGGAAAAATACGGCGGCAGCGGCATGGACTACAATGCGCTGGCGATCGTCTGCGAAGAGCTGGAGCGCGGCGACACCGCCTTCCGGACAGCCGTCTCCGTGCACACCGGGCTCAACAGCATGACCATTCTGCAATGGGGCAATGAATTCCAGAAGGAAAAATACTTGACTCCGCAAGCGCGCGGACAAAAAGTCGCCGCCTTCGGCCTGACCGAGCCCAACGCCGGCTCAGACGTCGCCGCCATGGTATCCACTGCCAAGCGCGACGGTAATGACTACATTTTAAACGGCTCGAAAACGTGGATTTCACTCTGTGACGTCGCCGACAACTTCCTCATTTTTGCCAAGACCGATAAGGATAAAGGCCATAACGGCATCAGCTGCTTCATCGTCGAGCGCACTTTCCCGGGTGTGACGACGAAAGCGATCAAGGGCAAGCTCGGCATCCGCGCCGGCAACACAGGCGAAGTCTTCCTCGACAATGTACGCGTCCCGGCCGAAAATCTGCTCGGCGAAGAAGGAGAAGGCTTCAAAATCGCCATGTCGGCGCTGGATAACGGCCGTTTCACCGTCGCAGCAGGAGCGTGCGGCTTGATCAATGCCAGCCTCGAAGCAAGCCTGAAATACTGCCACGAGCGCAAAACATTCGGCAAGGAAATCGGCAAACACCAACTGGTGCAGCAGATGATCGCCAAAATGGCGGCCAATCTGGACATTTCCCGCCTGCTCGTCTACCGCGCCGGCTGGTTGAAAAATCAGGGCAAGCGCAATACAAGGGAAACCTCGCTGGCCAAATGGGTATCGTGCGATGCTGCATTTGAAGCGGCCAACGATGCGATCCAAATCCACGGCGCATACGGCTATTCCAACGAGTATCCGGTGGAGCGCTACCTGCGCAACGCCAAAGCACCGGTCATCTACGAAGGCACCCGTGAAATTCATACGATCATGCAAGGAGAATACGCCTTGGGCTACCGCACAGACAAACCGTTGAACAAGATGCTGCCGGCGTGGCCGTTTGAAGAATAGACGTATCGGTACCGCCGCGGAGGGCTGCTTGGCGGCCTGATTGAGACTTTTTTCTTTCTATCCATTGACGGATCATCTGTTTTCGTTGTAAGATGCTTGGCAATAAGCCCAAAAGTCTGGGACGTTTTTTCACAGAGAAGGTGAATGGAATGATACCGTCACTCAACACGTACTTTTTGGCTGGCCATGCCCGCCTCCCGCAAGGTATGGCGGCCAAGAGCGTATTTGAATCCCTGACGATTACGGTAGAGATCGATAAAAAATACGGGGTCATTGTCGAGGCTTCCTGCACACTGGCTACCGAGCATGGACGCGATTTCGTCGGGAGGCTGCTCAAAGGCTTTAGCTTGAAAGACGGCATTGAGGAGCCGATTCAGCAGTTCCTCACGCACTATCGCGGCAAGGCGGCGAATGCGTTAATTGCGGCCATGCGCGATTTGCACGTACAGTATGAACAGCTTCAGGGTGGCAAAGGAAAGTCGTAAACGGAAAAGTACCTGTTCGTCGTTTTTGACAACAGGTACTTTTCTTTCCGTCGAGCTTGCCAGCCAATCCTCACCTGTTGGCCAATCGCGGCCGTTGCTCGCTGGCAGAAGTAAACGCTCTTATACCCGAACCCGTTTTAGCCGCAATGCGTTCAGGACGACCGAGACTGAGCTGAAGGCCATCGCAGCACCGGCGACCCACGGGGCGAGGAACCCGAGCGCAGCCACCGGAATGCCCACGCTATTGTAAAACAGCGCCCAGAACAGGTTTTGCTTGATGTTGGCCATCGTTTTCTTGCTTAGCCCGATAGCCTCGGCAATGCTCGTGAGCTCGCCGCGCATGAGTGTGATGTCGGCAGCCTCAATGGCGATATCGGTACCTGTTCCGATCGCCATGCCGACGTCAGCGGTTGCGAGCGCCGGGGCATCGTTAATCCCGTCACCGACCATGGCGACTTTTTTGCCTTGCTGCTTGAGCGCTTCGACTTCTTTCGCTTTGTCTTCCGGCAGCACTTCTGCCCGGATGCTGGTAATGCCTACCTGCCTGGCGATCGCCTCTGCCGTGCGCCGATTGTCTCCTGTCATCATCACGACTTCCAGGCCAAGCTCTGTCAATTTGGCGATCGCTGCCCGCGAGCTTTCCTTCACCGTATCAGCGACGGCTACCATTCCCGCCAATCGACCGTCGATGGCGACGAGCATCGCCGTTTTGCCTTCCTCCTCAAGCCCCGCCATCTGCGACAAGATCGCATGCGTCTCGACCCGCTCACGATCCATCAGCCTGCGCGTACCGATGTAGAGCAGATGATTGTCAACCTGGGCGCGCAGACCATACCCCGGGATTGCCTCGAATTGCTGCACTGGCATCAGCTGCAATCCCCGCTCGTCCGCCCCTTTGACGATCGCCTGTGCCAGCGGGTGCTCGGATTGCTTCTCAGCCGATGCGACAAGACGGAGAAAATCTCCCTCGGATAAGTCGGTCAGCGAAAAGACATCGGTCAATGACGGTTCGCCTTTCGTAATCGTTCCTGTTTTATCGAGGATGATGGCGTCGAGCTTATGCGTTGCTTCCAGGAGTTCACCGCCTTTGAACAGGATGCCGTGCTCTGCACCTTTCCCGGTGCCGACCATAATTGACGTCGGTGTAGCCAGACCGAGAGCGCACGGGCAGGCGATGACGAGAACGGCAATGGCATTTTCCAGTGCGTGCGTGAAGTTGCCGCTGTCGACGAAGAAGTACCATATGAGGAAGACGATGACGGCAATCCCGATGACGATCGGAACAAACACGCTGGAAATTTTGTCGGCCATGCGCTGAATCGGCGCTTTGGAGCCTTGGGCTTCTTCGACGACCTTGATAATTTGCGCGAGTGCCGTCTCTTTGCCGACCTTGGTCGCTTGATACGTCAGTGTGCCGTTTTTGTTGATGGTGGCACCGATCAACGGATCGCCCGCTTTTTTGTCGACAGGTACACTTTCGCCGGTCAGCATGGATTCGTCCACCGCCGAATCACCGGCGATGACAATCCCGTCGACCGGTATTTTTTCGCCTGGTTTGACGAGAATCGTATCGCCTGCGACTACTTCTTCAATCGCGATGTTCACTTCGTGGCCGTCGCGCAGGACTGTAGCGGTCTTGGCTTGCAAGCCCATCAGCTTTTTGATCGCTTCAGAGGTCCGGCCTTTGGCGAGTGACTCAAACAGTTTGCCAAGGATAATCAGCGTGATCAGTACGGCACTCGTTTCAAAGTAAAGCTTGTCGGCATGGCCGCTCATGGTAGCGGCCAGGCTGTAGAAGTATGCGGCGGACGTTCCCAATGCGACGAGTACATCCATATTGGCTGAGCCGTTTTTCAACGCTTTATAGGCCCCCTGATAGAACGGCCAGCCGATGATGAACTGAACAGGAGTCGCGAGCGCCAGCTGAATCCAGGGATTCATCAGGATGTGCGGCATGTAGAGCGACCAGCCAAAGTGGGCGATCATCGTGTAGAGCAGCGGCAGTGACAGGATCGCAGAAATCGCAAAGCGCAGTTGATGGCGGCGGATCTCCTGTTTCCGTCCGTCCGCTTTTTCGCCGGATTCCCGGGGCTGGCTGGCGCTGTACCCGAGGTCTGCTACCTTCCTGATCATCTCCGGAACGCCGATTTGTTCCGGGTTGTATTGCACCGTCGCCCGCTCCATCGTCAGGTTGACATTGGCATCGACAATGCCGGGGAGCTTCTTCAGGCCTTTTTCGATTCGCGTCGCACACGCTGCACAGGTCATGCCGGCAATGTCCAGATTTATTTTCTCCGTCGCGACCTTGTACCCGAGATCGGCTACTTTCGCCTGCAGGTCCTGCAGACGGATTTTGCTTGGATCATAGGATACCGTCGCTTTTTCCATCGCATAGTTGACGTTTGCCTGTTCGACCCCGTCGAGCTTGCCAAGACCTTTTTCAATGCGCAGCGCACATGCGGCACAGGTCATGCCTTCTACTTTTAGCGACGCCTGATTCAGTTGTTTTTTCATGACATCGGGACTCATTTTCTTCACCTCTGGTACGAGCCTGTATCTAGTAAGAGTATTTCCCGACTCGTTGTCTTGATTAAATATTACTATACCCCCCTATAGTATGTAAAGGGGTATTACAAGATTTTTTTGCGTGGCTGTATGTTTGTATGAATGCATTCTGCATTTCCGGGCTGCTCCACAGTCTTGCCAAACAAGTCGTGGATGGGAAAGCTCCCTCACCCAAGGAAACAGCGAGAAGCCCCCGTTGATTCATTCAGGGAGCTTCTGCTTTGTATGACTATTCCGGCTTATTGCCGACGGTCGGATCAGGCACAAACGATTGATACCCCCGTATTTCACTTCACTGACCATCCCTGCCGCAGCGTGGTGCAAGTCGTGACAGTGAAACATCCAGTCCCCCGGATTGTCGGCGGCAAAGGCCACGACGTAGGTCTCACCCGGCTTCACATTCAGCGTGTCCTTCATGAGGGGCGCTCCTGTCAGCGGTTTGCCAGCTTTGCTGAGGATTTGGAAAAAATGGCCGTGCAAGTGCATCGGATGGTCGGATGACCCGACATTGTTCATCGTCACCAGCACCTTGTCACCTTTTTTTACATGCAGCGGCGGCACATCCGCGTATGCTTTGCCGTTGATGGTAAAGACGGCATTCATTTTGCCGAGCTGACGGTTTGCTGTTCGTGCTTCAGCAGCCATTCCTTGCGCCATGTTCCCCAGGCGTAGCCGGTCAGGTCATGATTTTTGCCGATGACGCGATGGCAGGGCACGATGATGCCGACTTTATTTTTTCCATTTGCCGCCCCGACCGCTCGGCTGGCCCTGTCATTCCCGAGCTTGCTGGCGACACCTGAATACGTATCGGTCGAGCCATACGGAATGGCTCGAACCTCCCGCCATACTTTGTGCTGAAACTCAGTGCCGCTCGGATCAAGACTGACCGTAAACGCCTTCCGCTGTCCGCCGAAGTACTCGGCCAGTTGCGCCGTACACAGGCGTACGTGCTCGTTTTCCCGTGGTTCACCATGTTCTTCTTCAACAAATACGACGGAAAGAACGCCTTTCTCCGTCGCTTTTATCTCCAGCATGCCGATCGGTGAACGATAATATCCGCAGTACATGTCCATTCTGTTCGCCTCCATTAAAATGGGAACGGATTCCCTTTGCAACGATGGTCTGTCTATCCATTGTAATCGCGTTTCCACCAATCCCGCTTTCATTTTCTTGCTCTCTCATCTGTGGTTTGCTGCCCATTTCCCCGAAGTGAAAAGCATGAAAAAGAGATAGCACTGGTCTGCTATCCCGTAACTGGTATGGCAACTGCTGTGTTCAGCTCTGCTCTGCGTTGAGCGGGTACTCGTTCGTGCACTTTGTCTTCTGCCAGAATCCACTCGCCTGAACATTCTATACATTCGCTACAGATTGGTACAATTCCCTTAATTCGCGTTTTAAAATCTTGCCGCTCGGGTTGCGCGGCAGATTAGCGGCAATGACGGCAAATTTGGGCGCTTTAAACGCAGACAACCGCTCCTTGCAAAACGCCAAAATTTCCTCCGCTGTCAGCGCTTCCCCTGCTTTCGGAACGACGACGGCTGTCACCGCTTCGATCCAGTACGGATGCGGCACACCGATTACGGCGACTTCCGACACTTTCGGATGCAAGTAAATGAGTTCTTCTACTTCCCGGCTGGCGACATTTTCGCCACCCGACTTGATCATGTCCTTTTTGCGGTCAACGACAGTGATGTAGCCCTCTTCATCCATCGTGCCCAAATCCCCGCTGTGAAACCAGCCGTTGGCAAAGGCAGCCGCAGTCTTATCCACATCGCGGAAGTAGCCGAGCATCGCATGGCTGGTCCGGTGAACGATTTCACCGATCGCTCCGCGCGGCACTTCATTGCCGTGGTCGTCAACGATCTTCGTCTCGACATTGAGGCTCGGCTTGCCTGCGGAACCGAGCTTGCGAAGCTGATCGGCAGGCTTCAGGACGGTTGCCAGCGGGGCCACTTCGGTCTGTCCGTAAAAGTTGTACAGCTCTGCGTTGGGCAAGCGCTGGTTGAGCTCTTTCAGGACCTCTACGGGCATGATTGCTGCACCGTAGTAGCACTTTTTCAAGGATGACAGGTCGCGCGAAGCAAATTCCGGAGAGCGCAGCAGAGCAATCCACACCGTCGGCGGACAGAAAAGCTGTGTCGCTCGATAGGTTTCTATCGTCTCGAGCATCGTGGCAGGTGTTGCCTGTTCGAGAATCACGCCGCTTGCCCCCAGGTAGACGTACGGTCCCAAAAAGCAGTGGAGCTGCGCGGAATGAAACAGCGGCAGAGCGTGGACGGCGATGTCATCAACGGTCATGCTGCCCTCGATGATGGTGCTGACATATTCGCTGAGCAGATTTTTGTGTGTCAGCATGACTCCCTTCGGCTTGGACTCTGTACCGCTCGTATAGAGGATGTGGACGACGTCGTCATCGAGCAGCTCCACTTCCGGCTCGCTCGTCTCTTCTCCCTGGATCAGCTCGCGAAACACGCTCCACTCGCCAGTCGGCACAGCCGGTCTGGAGATCAGCGATTGCAGCAGCAGGCTGCAGCCAGATTGGTATACAGCTTGTTCGACAACGGAGAGGAATTCGGGTGAGACGAAGCACCCGCGCACTTCAGCATGTCCCAAAATATAAGCGACGTCGTCTACATTCAGCATGTAGTTGATCGGCACCATGATCATCCCGGCTTTAGCCAAAGCAAAATTGACGATGGCAAAGTCAAGGGAATTGCGCGAGAGGACGGCGACACGGTCGCCTTTTTGCAGCCCTTTGGCGATAACGGCGCGGGCCGCCTGATTGACCAGCTGGTCCAGCTGCTCGTATGTAACCACCTCATCCTCAAAGCTCAGTGCCATCTTGTCGGGATAGCGTGCCCGGCTCCTGCGAAGAATATCTCCCAGCGTATTGCGTCTGGCGCGAATCAATTCATTCATCTATTGTCCTCCCTTGCTCAATAGGTTATTTCTTCCTATTTTACTCGGTTTTCCTGGAGTTGTATGCAGTTAATTGAAGGAATTTTCGAAATTGACTTTAAAGCAACATCTTCGCTGCGAGAGAGCTTCCCAATCAAAGAGCTTCCACTTACGACTGAAGCGGTTGGCACTCCACTCTCATGGCAAACCGCGAAGCCGGAATGATTCTTCTTACATGAAGCAACTGTGAATTTCCCAGAATCGGTACTGTGGAGGTGCAATTTGCAGCGGCAACCGCACTAGAGGATGATCTGATTACGAATCGCTTTTGCCACAGCATCTGTCCGATTTTTACTGTCTAATTTCTTCATCACATTGGTTACGTATTCTTTCACTGTCTCGGCACCAACATACAGCTCGGCAGAAATTTCCTTGTTCGTTTTGCCTCTCGCCATCAGCTTCAGCACTTGCAGCTCGCGATCTGTCAACAGCGCGTCTTTCGCCAAATCACCTTTCAATACACTCAAAAAAGCACGCTGCATCAAATGCGGATCAATAAATTTTTGCCCGGATAACACACTGTCAATCCCTTGATACAGTTCTGATCGGGAAATCGTTTTGAGTACATAGCCGTCGGCACCGGCCATGATGGATTCAACCAAAAACTTCTCGTCTGTATAAATAGTGAGAATCACTACTCGAATCTCCGGATTTTTTTCTTTGATCCGCTTCGTTACTTCGATGCCATCCATTTCCGGCATGTTTAAGTCGAGAATCGCAACGTCAGGCGGATTACGCAAAATGTTCTGAAGTGCCGTTTCGCCGTTACTCGCTTCACCAATTACGTGAAACGGCGGCCTGCTGAATAAGAGCTGCAACCCTTCCCGGACAATATTATGGTCGTCTGCGATAAACAGCCGTATTTCCTTCACGTCATCACCTCTCCCCGATTGATTTTTTCAACGTGCGATGTGACAGGATGATTTCAACGGTTGTCCCCTTACCGGCTTGACTTGCGATCGACATGTGGCCCCCGAGATCACTGATCCGCCTTTTCATCCCGATTAACCCGTAAGATTTCTCCTGATTCAGCTTCTGCTGCATATCGAAGCCCACGCCCCGATCGATCACGATGATCCGCAGCAAAGCGGGGTCAAAAAATAAATAGATGCCTGCCCGGTCGGCCTGCGAGTGTTTGATGATGTTGTTGATACATTCCTGAATGACCCGGTATAAGTTGATCTCCACATTGGCTTCATAGCGAACCGGTTCTCCGGAGACCTCGATTGCGATCTGTAAAACGCCCTGCAAGGAATACGTTGTCGCTAACTCCTCGATTGCGCCGACAAAACCGAATTTCTGTATCGCGATCGGATGCAGATCGTAAATGATCTGCTGCAGCTCATTCATGTTATCCTTGGTCATTCTCAGCAATTTATCGAGGATCGGCATCACCTTTTCCGGCGAATGGCTCACTTCATCCCGGCAGTACTGCAGGTGAAAATAGATGCCCGCTATGGATTGGTTGATCGAATCGTGGATTTCCCGGGCGATGCGCTGGCGTTCCTTTTCCTGTGCGGTTACCTGTAACGATAACAGCTCGGAGTGCAGGTTGCGGCTTTTCTCCACTTCCAGAAAAAGATAGCAATTCGTTAGCGCCAACGCGATTGTCTTGCTGATCCCGTCCATTACTTCCCATTCATATGATTTCCACTCATAATCAACCCTTTTCCCGATGATCAGGCAATGGCGCTTTTCCTTGTATTGCAAATTCACAAACAGCGCTGATCTTATCCCTAATTCGCCGAAAAAACGATCCGGTTGCCGGTCGTTTTGCTTGTTGCAATAGCGAAATACCTGACCAGGGTCGCAGCGAAACAACCTTTGCATATCTTCATCACAAATCTGAAAACCACCAGTTCCACTATTTGTATGAACGTGTACCTGCATAGCATCCGTCTCATCCGTCAACGAAAAGAATAGCACCTCGGCTTTGAATACGTTGCTTAATTCTGTGGTAAGCAGATCAAGTAAAGCGTCAAGCCGCAAGCAAGAAGACAGCTTATGGCTAAGCTCGACCAGCTCTCTTAATTTGATCGAGAGGTTTTCGACCGATTCAAAAAGCTTCGCATTTTCACTTGCCACGCCCAGCTGCAGGCCAATCGATTCAATCAGGGAAATATCCTCCGGGTAAAAGTCCCGCTGCTCCCTCGAATATACATCCAAAACCCCGATCGATTCCCTCCTCGCCTTTATCGGGACCGAGACCAGCGACGTAAACTCCTCAATCTGCGGACGCTGCTGATAGTACCTCACCAGATCCGTTACGACGGTCTTGCCGCTTTTTACAACGATCCCGCCAACACAATCGGTCGGCAGCTTCTGCAATTTATCAATCGTCTCATCCGGGATGCCGTGAAAGTGCTTGGCCTCGAAATAGGTTCCGTCCTGATCGAGAAAATAAACCACGGCAGCGTCAAAGCCTAAAATATCGATGCATTGCGTCACAGCCTTATAGAGCAATTTGTCCAGGCTCAACGTTTCGCTGAGGGCGAGAGAAACTTCGCTTAAAGCCGTTAACCTTGTGATTTCTCCAGTCGATTTATCTTCGAGCATTTGCCCCTCCACAAAATGGTTTATTGGGGGATATACTAATCTGACAATATTGAATCTACTTATCATTCTATCAACTCCGCTATCCTTCTGTACAACAATTCCTTTGCAATCAGACAATATTCTGCATGCTTGCACAAGCCGCGCTGACATTTTCTGTACATAACAGAAACGCCCATATCCCCTGTATCCCAATGGGTTTATAGGCGTTACCATTTCCAAACCTGCGGCCTTCTTGACCGAGCATCGTTTCGGACGATTATTGCTCCACCCAACTGTCGTTGAAGATCAAATAATCATTCACTTTCTTTACGCCCTTCACGCGCGAATTGATCACCGTGAACTGCTTGTCTACGTAAATCGGCACGACATAAGCTTGCTCGCTCATGTACTTTTGCGCTTCGGCATAGATTTTTTTGCGGGCTTCCGGATCAATCGTGGCCCTCCCTTTTGCCACCAGCTCATCCAGCTTCTGATCGTTGAGCTGTGCATAGTTATACCCGCCGATCTGGCTGGAATGGAAGCAGATGTACAGGATATCCGGATCCATATAAGTATAGCTGTCCGTAAACAAATCAAATTCACCATTGACCGCAGCTTGCGCTACCGCCGCCGCTTCCAGCGTCTTGATGGAAAGCTTGATCCCCAGCTCGCCCAGCATGCCCTGCAGCAATTGCGACTCCTTGCCAAACGTAATCGTTGCCAACAGCGTCAGGGCAAGGGGCTTGCCGTTCTTTTCCCGGATTCCCTCTCCATTTACTTTCCAGCCCGCGTCTTCAAGCAGCTTCTTCGCCTCATCCGGATTGTATTTGTAATCATACGCTTCTGCTGCTTTGTCATACCCGAGGATGGATGGCGGCAGCATACTGTGGGCAACGATCCCTTCCCCGTTTAGGGCTGCCTTGATCATGGCTTCCTTGTTGACCGCCAGATTGATTGCTTTTCTGACCTGAATATCCTGCAGCGCCTCGGTTTTCATATTCATGATCAAGTCAAATCCGATCCCGCGATTCAACTGCTCGATCAATTGATACTTCGGGTTGTTGCGATAGCGGACTGCGTCTTTCGCCGCTACGTCCCTGACCACATCGATCGAGCCGCTCTCCAACGCCGCCATCCGTGTCTGCTGATCGGCGATGAATTTGACCACCAGCTTGTCCGCTCGCGGCGGGCCTTGATTTTCCAGGGTGGCGTCGCCCCATTGATACGCATCGTTGCGAGCGAACGTGATCGACTCGCCCGTTTTCCAGCTGGCGAATTTCCAGGGACCTACCCCGACAGGATTTCTGCCGTAGTCGTTGCCGTATTTGGCGACAGCGTCCATCGACAGCGGCTGCATCCACCCGGTGAATGCCAGGTTAAGCAATTGCGGTGCGTTCGGTTCTTTCAGCTCCAAAACGAGGGTTTGATCGTCAGGCGCCTGGATGCTTTTGATTGATTCCACGAGGAACTGTGTGCTCTTGGAACCTGTCTGCGGGTCCAACAGCCGTTCATACGTAAGCTTGAACGACTTGGCCGTCAACTTCGTGCCGTCGTGGAATGTAACTCCCGAGCGGATTTTAAATGTCCACGTCTTTCCATCCGGGGAAATGGTATAGCTCTCCGCAAGTGAAGGCTTCACTTCACCTGAAACGGGATCGATCGACACGAGCGAACCTCCGATAAAGCTGCCGATCTCGTCTACGCTGGTCAAGCCGGACGATTTATGCATATCCAACGTATCCGGTTCAGACTTAAGCGCTACGGTGATGGTCCCGCCTTGTTTTGGCGTTGCATTCCCTGTTGGGGCAGCGTTAGCCGATTGATTCGGCTGACCGCCATCGTTGTCGCCGCTTGACGCAGGGGATGTCTGCGACCCGCAGCCAATTACTGATGACATCAGCATACCGACTGTTATTACAAAAGCACCCGCGCGTATTTTCCAGTTACCTCTTCTCAATGATAACCCCCCTGTTTTCATTGCCTTGTTGAAGCGAATTCTGTCGTGTTTTTATTCAATTTTCTGATATTTGCCCTCAGAAAAGTTTCCGTCCCGTAATCACTTCCGTCCTAGCAGCATCCGCCAGCGTGATGCGTATGGGCATTCTTCACGGAAAGAAAGGGGCTTGCTCGGCCCCGTTATTCATTCACCCAGCTATCCTGGAACAGCAGATTGCCGAGCGGATGCAGCTTCACTCCCTGAACCCGTTTCTTCATCACCGTAAATTTTTTCTCTACGTAAACAGGAAGCCAGTAAGCCTCTTTCACAACCAGGTTTTGAATATCCGCGTACACTTTCTTTCTCAGCTCGCTGTCCACCGTCGTGCGTCCCGACTCCAGCAGATAATCGAGCTGTCTATTGTTGATGCCGGAGTAGTTCTGCCCGCCGATTTGGCTTGAGTGCATAAATGAATACAGCGTGTCCGGATCTTGATCGACGTAGCCCATGATCAGCATTTCAAAGTCTCCCTTGGCGGCCTTGGCATTGGCTGCCCCTGACTCGAGCGTATCGATTTTCACCTCCACGCCAATCTCTTTCAGCATCGACTGAATCAACTGGGATGTTTGCGAATAGCGCTCTTTGCTCAGAAGCTCCAGTGTAAGCGGCTTGCCATCTTTTTCCATGATTCCTTGTCCATTCAGCTTCCACCCTGACGCTTCCAGCAGCTTCTTCGCTTCCTCCGGATCGTTCTTATAGGCATAACCCGCGATCGCAGGATCGTAGCCGAACATCGACTCCGGAAGCGGTCCGTTCGCCACCACGCCTTCGCCTTGAAGCACCGACTGAATGATTGCCGCTTTATTCACGCCCATATTCAGGGCTTTGCGAAGGTTGATGTCCTGAAAAACCGGCTGCCTCAGATTGAATGCCAGAAAACAGCCCAATCCGCTTCGCAGCTGCTCCAAAACCGTGTACTGCTCGTTGTTCTTGTATTTCTTCACATCTTTTGCCGGAACGTTCGTCGCGATATCAATCGAACCGCTTTCCAAAGCTGCCTGCATCGTCTGGCTATTTGTGATGAATTTCAGCACAAGCTTGTCCGGTCTGACCGGACCTTGATTTTCCGCAGAGGAATCCGCCCATTGATATGCGTCATTGCGCACCAGGGTAATCGATTCGCCCGGTTTCCAGCTATCGAACTTCCACGCACCTACCCCGACCGGGTTTCTTCCGTATTGATCGCCAAGCTTCTTCACTGCATCCAGTGAAAGCGGCTGTGTCCGGCCAGGACTGCTCAGGTTCGTCATCAGCGAAGCGGACGGCTCATTCAATTCGAGAATGAGCGTTTTCTCATCGGGTGTCGAGATCGATTTAATGGAAGCGAGCGCTTCACCGGCAGATTTTTTGGCGAACTCCGCTGACAATGCCCGCTCAAACGTCTCTTTATAGATCTTTGCTGTAAGCGGTGTCCCGTCGTGAAAGGTCACGCCTGGCCGCAAGGTAAACGTCCACGTCTTGCCGTCCTTGGACACGTTGTACGATTCCGCCAGATACGGCTTGATTTCCAATGTTTTCGGATCGGTGTAAAACAGCGATCCGCCGAGATAGCCACTGATAAATTCTCCTACCGCCGATACCGAATTGTGCGCATCCAGTGACTCCGGCTCTTCCGTCATCGCGACCGTGATCGTTCCGCCTTTTTTCGGCGCGGCCGCGTCCGGCTTGTTCCCTTCGTTAGCCTTTTGCTCTTCTGTGCTGCCTTTGCTTGGCGCAGCAGGTGTGGATCCACAGCCAACGACGATGCTCATCAGCATCACAATAAGCAGAAGCAGGGAAATCCTGTAAGCGTATACATTCTTTTTCATGGAACCTTTCTCCCTTTCCCTTTTTTCGGGCCTTGTTATAATCGGTAGATTTCCGCGTATTTTTGCTCAAAATAACGGAGCAGGTAGTCCGGATTCAACCCCTCTCCTGTCACGTCCCGCAGCAATTCGTTCGGAGTCTTCCGCCTGCCGTGCAGGTGTATGTTATCGGTTAGCCACGCCCTTATCGGTGCCACATTCCCGCTTTCCACGAACGCGTCAAAATCCGGCAAGTCATTTATCATCGCATTGCGAAACTGCGCTGCATACAAGTATCCCAGTGCATAGGAAGGGAAGTAGCCGATAAGCCCCAGCGACCAATGCACGTCCTGCAGGACTCCGTGCGCATCATCCGGCGGGGCGATCCCCAGATACGCGTCCATCTTTTCGTTCCACCATTCCGGCAAATCCTTCACTTCAAGCTCATGGTTGAACAGCGCTTTTTCAATCTCATACCGGATGATGATATGCAGCTGATAGGTCATTTCGTCAGAGCGCAGCCGGATACATGAGGGCTCGACAAAATGAATCGCCCGGTAGAAATCCTCAAGCTCCACCCCGTCAAACTGCTCACGATTCCATTCTTTCAGGGCAGGGTAATGATATTTCCAGAAGCCTTTGTGCTGGCCGACCATTTTCTCCCAAAACAGGGATTGAGACTCATCGATCCCGCCTGATGCTGCTGTGCATAACGGAGTCCCAATCAGTTCTTCGGCGATGTTTTGTTCATACAGGGCATGGCCACCCTCATGAATCGTCGAAAACACGGATTTCCTGAAATCGTGTTCATAATAGGCTGTCGTTACCCGAACGTCGTTGCGGTTGATCGACAGGGCAAACGGGTGAACCGTTTCATCCAGACGGCCGCGAGCGAAGTCATACCCCATTGCCTTTAACAAATACAGGCTTACCTCCCGCTGTTTGTCTTTGGGGAAGTAGTGAAACAGAAAGCTCGTCCGCGGCTGATCATTTGCTTCCGTTACCCGTTTCACCAGCGGCATGATGTGTTCTTTCACCTTGGTGAACACGTCATCCAATATGGCAACCGTCATTCCCGGCTCGTGTACGTCGAGATGGGCGTTATATCGGTTCCCTTCATAGCCCCAGTAGTCGACAAAGCGCCTGTTGAACGCCACGATCTGCTCCAAACACGGCCGAAACATGGCAAAGTCCGATTTTTCCCTGGCCGCTTCCCAAACACTGCCGGCATTCGCAAGCAATACCATGTACTCCTTGTACTCGCCAACGGGTATGTGTATATTTTGCTCATACTTCCGCTTGACTTCATCCAGCGTTTTTTTCGTAATAGCGGAGAGTGTATCGTAAACGGCTATCTCCGACAATCGGTCGATGTAGCTTTTCATTTGTACAGAAGTAGACATGGCGTGCACTTCTGCCGAGAGCGTCCCGAATGCTTCCGCCCGCAGTTCTACTCCAAGCTTCGGCGCTCCTGTTTTCAAGTCCCATAACATCAGGTTCAGCGCTTCGTTCATATGCATCGTTTTTCTAACGAACTGTAAAAAATCTCGTTCAAGCGATGACAACATCTGTTCCATTTCATCCGATCCTTTCGCATGACCGTTGGATTTGTCAAATGAGTCAACCAATCCCGGCGCTACCCGCTCAGCTTGTCATTTGGTGCTCTTCCACAGCGGGAGCCGGATGCCCAGATCTTTTTCCAATGCCCTGTCAAATACTCTTCGCGCTACCATCATATCTTCAACGGCCATGCCAACGTTATTCGAAACGATCAGTTGGTCCTTGCTCGATCTCCCTGGCTTCAGCCCACCGGCAACAGCTCCCGTTTCAGCGTAAATCTCCGGAAGTCCCCACGGGTAGTAGCCGTAGGTTTCCAGCAGCCGGTGCTGTTCCTCGCTGTCTACCGTATAAATATCCGCTCGCTTGTACACGCCATCTTCATAGACGGAGTGGCAATCGCAGGCGATCAGGGTTTGCCCCTTGGAAATCCACTCATCTTTCACTACCGGATGGGGATGATGGTGAATGGGAATCGCCGATGCGATCACTTCACAGTTTTTTGCCACCTGTTCATAGGACGAGGCCTTGACAATTCTCGCATTTACCAATGGCTGGCACTGCTCGATCAGCTTATCCATCGCCGCTTCGTACAAGTCGTATACGTAAATCGTTTCAAGCTTCGTCAGGACGTGTTCAATCATTTTCACATGGGCTTTTCCCTGTATCCCACAGCCGTACATCCCGAAGGTCGTCGCGTCGAGATTCGCCAAATACTTTGCGGCCACAAGCGAAACGGCAGGCGTTCTGACCTCGGTGATCCAGGTGGCATCGAGGAACGCAAGCGGCAGACCCGACTCATGATCGTTGTAAATGATTTGGCAATTGGTCGGGGTAAGCCCCGGAAAACGCTCCCTGGTCGTAGGAAAATTGCTGCCCCACTTGATCCCGCAGGCGAACTCGTCCGGCAAATAGGCTGGCATGGCGTGCATCAATGAATCTGGCTGTGGATGGAGACCGATTTTAGCGGGCATCTCCACTTTTTTCGCACTGTAGGCAATCATCGCTCTTTCCGTCAGTTCAATGATCTCCTCAGCAGTCGTCCCCGTATCGATCACGTCTTGCATGCTCAGGTATAAAACGTCTTCTCCGATGTTCAGCTTGTCGTTTACCCAATTGCGGTATTCCGTGCTATTCATGGCACTCACCCTATCTGTTTATTTTTGCTGCAGTAATGTCGGAAAAGGGAATGAGCTCCCCTTCCAGCGTGAAGCCGAATGAAAGTGATCAGAAGGTTTCACGCAAACACAATGGCTGGAATGTCTTCGGATAAGAAGCCGGCACCTCAACGTTGGAAATGGAAAAATGTCAGGGGAGCCTCAAACCGGCAAGATGATCAGCTCTGCATTCGTGCTCGTTAATCTTTCGCATCCGTTTGTCGTGACGAGCACGTTATCTTCTATACGAACACCGCCGATATCTTTCAGGTAAATCCCGGGCTCGATCGTCAACACCATTCCTTCTTCAATTACGCTCGTATCAGAAATACTCAGATTCGGGCGTTCATGAACATTCAGGCCAAATGAGTGCCCGCTTGCACGATGGGTGTATTGTGCATACCCGGCTTGCGCAATCACTGCCCGACTAACGGAGTCGAGTTCCTGGGCTGTCATTCCCGGCTTTAGTTGCTGGATGGCCGTTTGTTGAGCCCGTAATACTACCTCATAGATGTCACGCATCTGATCGCTTGGATGTCCCACGGCGATCGTTCTGGTGATGTCAGAGCAATAGCCGCCGTAACAGACTCCGATATCCAAAGTAACCATCTCTCCCGCAGCTATTCTTTTTTCCGTGGCCTTGCCATGAGGCAATGCCCCTCGTGTTCCGGAAGCAACGATGGTGTCAAAAGCAGGAACGGCACCTTGTCGACGAATAAACGTCTCAAACGCTATGGCGATATCAAGTTCGCAAATACCCGGCCGAATGATGGAAAGGAGGTGATCAAAGGCAGCTTCCGTGATGCGGATTGCCTGTTTAATCATGCTTACTTCTTCCTCGTCTTTGATCGTTCGCAGGTTCTCCACGATGCCCGAGGTAGGGACGAGCGTCATTCCGGAAAAAGCCTGTTTCCATTTGTCAAACTCGGCTAACGTCAGCGCTTCGGACTCAACGGCAACGTTTGCAACCCCCGCTTCCTTCAAAACATCGTAGATCGCCACGATCGGGTCGCTGTAGTTGGTCCGATCCCGAATCGTGAAGTTGGGCGCTTCGCTTGCAGCGGTTTCCAAATAGCGAAAATCAGTAATCAGCACGGCACGCTCCTTCGTAATCACGACAAGCCCGGCTGAGCCGGTAAATCCGCTTAAATAGCGACGGTTCGCCGGATTTCCGGTAATAAATGCATCTACGCCAAGCTCTGTCAACGCGTCCCGGATTTTATTCAGTCGATGATTCATCCACATTCTCCTCATTACAAAACAATCATTCAGACATCGGTTGGGAACGAACTCCTCTTTCCTCGGTCAAGCCGTATAAAGCTGATCGGCAGGTTTAACGCGAACACAATTGCCGCAATGTCTTCGGATAAGCAGTCAACACCTCGACTGTGCCGTCCAGCCCAATGTAAACATCGTCCTCGATTCTGACCCCGCCGAACCCCGGAATGTAAATGCCTGGTTCAATCGTGAACAGGGACCCTTCACTCGCGAGCTCATCGTTCAACGGATGGATGGAGGGAGGTTCGTGCACTTCCAGGCCCAGACCATGGCCAAGCCGGGTATGAAAATACTCCCCGTATCCGATGGCCGCAATATGCTCCCGCGCTGCTTGATCAATTTGGTTAAGCCGGCAGCCTGCACGCACGGCTGCGATTGCTTTACCGTTCGCATCCAGAACGCCTTGGTAGATTTGTACCTGCTTTTCCGTTGGCTCCCCGATCACAAACGTGCGTGTGATATCCGCGAAGTACCCATCGAGCGCAAAAAACAAATCGATCAGCAGGAAGTCACCCTCCTCTATTTTCCGGGTTCCTGCCTGGGCATGGGGAATTGCCGTATTCGGTCCGGATTGGACAAACGGCGCAAACATCAACCGATCGGCCCCTAGCGCTTTGGCGTGATTTTCAATATGTTCCGCGACGTCGAGCTCGGACATGCCGATTTCGACCTTTTGTACGCCGTAATCCAGCGCCAGCTCGGCCATGGCAATCGCTTTTTTCACACGTGCGATTTCTTCCGGTGATTTCCGCAGACGCAGCGAAACGATGAACGGTTCAATATCGTTGACGGTTGCTTCCGGATAAGTTTCGCGCAACAATTCAGCTTGCCGCAACGATACCACGCCCTTCTCCAGACCGATCGAACGCATTTTCTGACCTTGCCGCTCCCCGAGAATCCGGTACGGCTGATCCGTATCCGTGATGGGAACGAAACTTTTTATGTAAGAGTGACGCTCGGCAATTTCCACGTCAAAATTGGGCAAATAAAGACTCACCTCCTGTCGTTCCGCTGTAAAGATCACGGCCTGAAACCGCTCAGCCGGATATGAGTAAAACCCGGTGAAGTAATAGATGTTTATCGGCGATGTAACCATCACCATATCGAGCGCTTGCTGCTGCATAAAGGAAAACACGTTTTGAATACGTGACTCGTACAGACTCATGGCGTGTACCTCCTTCGCTTGTAATATTGTTCTGGACTAAATATACAGAATAATCTGAGACGAAACTCCCCCCTAAAGGTGGCTTTCTTTCACCTCATGTTGGGGGGAACGAGCGCCACTGCCTCTTCAAACTAAGGAAAAAGACCTTGTATCGGGCTGTCGTGGTGGGAGAGAGAAAAGAGGATTGGGCTACGTTCGTTGCGGCTTTTGCAAAGAAGCAAAGACTGTCCGGCTCCGCTCCAAAAACGG
>CAMIVR010000044.1 GCA_946402065.1 uncultured Brevibacillus sp.
AATTCTTATCGACATAAGCGCAACTAAGGCTACGCCGAAAGGATGTTCTTTATCTTGGCGTAACGAGGTATTCTGACCTGCTGTGGACATGTTTTACAAACGCCCGAATCGTTAATACTGAAAGTAAAGAAAATGGGTGAATCAGTTTCGGGCGAAAAGTCGATAAATCCCGCTGAAACGAGTGCAATGGCAACCTCTACGGGTTGCTTTTTTACAGATGAGGATGTAAAAAAATCACATGTGAATAAGTAGAACAAAGCTGAAATGAAGCGCGCAACGCTAAAGATTCCAAGCCGAATTCGGTAGGAGACACTTCAGGCAGGGTGGACACCTGTCTATTTTGCGCATAATGTGCTATGCTGATTTGTTAGAAGCGAGGAGTCCCGATAAAAAACAGCCTGTCACTGCGGGAAACTAGGCTGGATCGGTGCTTGGCTCCCGGGAAGCGGGCAGGATTTTTGCAAAATCCTCAAGTTCAAAATGAGGTGAAGGTAGTGGAATTAGATACAATCGCCGCGATTGCCACTCCGCTGGGAGAAGGCGGAATTGCCATTATTCGCGTCAGCGGCAACGATTCAATCGCCGTTGTGGACAAAGTTTTTCGCGGAAAAGAAAAGTTATCCACTGTGGATAGTCATACCATACATTACGGAAAAATCATTCATCCACAAACGGGAGAAGTCGCTGACGAGACGCTCGTATCCGTAATGCGGGCGCCGCGTACGTTCACCAGGGAAAATGTGGTTGAAGTCAATTGCCACGGTGGATTGCAATCTGTCCAGCGTGTACTGGAATTGATTTTGGCTAACGGAGCGCGTTTGGCAGAGCCAGGAGAGTTTACCAAACGGGCCTTTTTAAATGGACGTATAGATCTTTCACAGGCGGAGGCCGTCATTGATCTGATTCGTGCAAAGACTGACAGAGCGATGAAAGTCGCGATGGCTCAGGTAGAGGGGAAGCTGTCCAAACTGATTCGGGAATTGCGCCAGAATTTGATTGAGGCGATGGCTCATATAGAAGTGACGCTTGATTACCCCGAGCACGATGTCGAGTCCGTCACGCAAAATCTGCTGCGAACGAAGTGTGAAGAAGTAAAGGCGGCTATCGGCGTCCTGCTGCGGACGGCAAAACAGGGAAAAATCCTGCGGGAAGGCTTGTCTACAGCGATTGTCGGCCGGCCTAACGTGGGGAAATCCTCGCTTTTGAACAGTCTCGTCCAGGAAGAGAAAGCGATCGTCACGGATGTTGCCGGTACGACCCGCGATGTGATTGAAGAGTACGTCAATGTCCGCGGTGTTCCGCTTCGGCTGATCGATACGGCGGGTATCCGCGATACGGAAGATATCGTCGAAAAGATCGGTGTGGAAAAGTCGCGGAAGATTTTGCAGCAGGCGGATCTGGTCTTGCTCGTCCTGAATTACAACGAACCGCTGCAGGACGATGACTATGCGCTTTTTGAAGCGCTGCAGGGGATGAATGTCATCATAATCGTAAACAAGTTTGATCTGCCGCAGAAAATCGATCTGGAAGAGGTTAAGAAGCACTTGCCCAATCAGCCGCTGGTCATGACGTCGGCCAGAGAGGAACGCGGCATTGACTTGTTGGAAGAGGCGATTGCCCAGCTCTTTTTCAGCGGCAGGGTGCAGCAGGAGGATTTGACCTATGTCAGCAACGCCCGGCACATTCATTTGCTGCGCTTGGCGGAAACAGCCATCGATGACGCGATTATCGGAATAGAAGGGCAAATGCCCGTTGATATGGTGCAAATAGATATTAAAAAGGCGTGGGAACTGTTAGGCGAAGTTATTGGAGAGAGTGTCGGCGAAGATTTGATCGACCAGATTTTCTCACAGTTTTGTCTGGGGAAATAGGAGGAGTAAGAATGATTACCAGCTATGATGCAGGTCGTTTTGATGTCATTGTGATTGGAGCCGGACACGCCGGCTGCGAGTCTGCGCTTGCGGCTGCGCGAATGGGCTGTCAAACGCTGCTTTTGACGATTAATTTGGACGCTGTCGCCTACATGCCGTGCAACCCTTCTGTGGGCGGACCGGCAAAAGGCCATGTCGTTCGCGAGATTGATGCACTCGGCGGCGAAATGGGGAAAAACACGGACAAAACGCATATCCAAATGCGGCTGTTAAATACGGGCAAAGGTCCCGCCGTTCATGCGCTGCGTGCACAGGCCGATAAATTCGCCTACCAGCATCAAATGAAAAGTACGATTGAAAGCACGCCAAACCTGATTTTGCGGCAAGCGATGGTGGAGGAGCTGATCGTCAACGACGGCGTTTGCGAAGGGGTCATCACCCAGACAGGGGCCAGGTACTTGGCCAAAGCGGTTGTCCTGACGACGGGAACGTATTTGCGGGGAAAAATTATTCTCGGCGACCTGCAGTACGAAAGCGGCCCGAACAACATGCGTCCGTCGATCCGACTGGCTCACCATCTCAAGGAGCTTGGCTTTGAAATTGTCCGGTTCAAGACGGGAACTCCGCCGCGCGTCCACAAAAGCAGCGTGGATTTCGATAAAATGGAGATTCAGCCAGGCGATGCGGAACCGCGTGCGTTTTCGTATGAAACAACAGAGTATATTACAGACCAGCTGCCGTGCTGGTTAACCTACACGAACGCGGAAACGCACGAATTGATCAACAGCAACCTGCACCGCGCGCCGATGTACTCGGGGGCTATTGAAGGTACGGGCCCGCGCTATTGCCCGTCGATCGAGGACAAGGTCGTACGTTTCAACGACAAGCCGCGCCACCAGATCTTCCTGGAGCCGGAGGGCCGCCATACGGAAGAGATGTACGTTCAGGGCTTGTCGACGAGCTTGCCGGAGGACGTGCAGCTGTCCATGCTGCGCTCGATGGCAGGGATGGAGCAGGTAAAAATGATGCGCCCCGGCTATGCGATCGAATACGATGCGATCGTACCGACACAGCTGTGGCCATCACTGGAGACAAAGGTTGTCAAGCAGCTGTTCACAGCGGGGCAAATCAACGGAACATCCGGATACGAGGAAGCCGCTGCCCAAGGCTTGATGGCGGGGATAAACGCCGCCCGCAGCGTGCAAGGCAAAGAGCCGGTCATTTTGGGAAGAGAAGATGCCTACATCGGGGTATTAATTGACGACCTGGTGACGAAAGGGACGAATGAACCGTACCGGCTGCTTACTTCCCGGGCAGAATACCGGTTGCTCTTGCGCCATGACAACGCCGATTTGCGCTTGACTGATATCGGGCATGAAATAGGTCTGATCAGTGAAGCACGCTATCAGCGCTTTTGTCAAAAACGGGAGATGATTGAGCGCGAAAAGGAACGGATTTTAACAACCCGTGTGCGGCCTGACAATAAAACGGTGCAGGAAGTGCTGCGCCAGGCAGGCTCTCCGGACTTGACCGAGGTGATTGAACTGGGACAGTTGCTGCGTCGTCCGGAGCTGACGTACGAGCACATCCATCAGATAGCCCCGGCTGACGTTGAACTGCCCGCAGATGTGCGGGAGCAGGTAGAAATTCAAATCAAGTACGACGGCTATATTCGCAAGTCGCTGCAGCAAGTGGAACGAATGAAAAAGGTAGAGGAAAAGCGGATTCCCGCCAACATTGACTATCATCAAATCTCCGGGATGGCTAAAGAAGCGAGACAGAAAATGGATAAGATTCGTCCGCTCAATATCGGTCAGGCTTCGCGCATTTCCGGTGTTAATCCGGCTGATATCTCTGTACTGATGATCTACCTGGAGCAGTTCAATCGCTCGCATGTGAACTCGTGAGACAAGGGAGACAGTAGGATGAACAAAGAGCAGTTCGTGGCAGCCCTGGGAGACAAGGGAATCGATTTATCGGAAACACAAATACGTCAATTTGACGCTTACTATCACTTGCTGGTGGAATGGAATGAAAAAATGAACCTAACTGCCATCACGGAGGAGCAAGAGGTGTATACCAAGCATTTCTATGACTCTGTATCCGCTGCCTTTTCCTTTCCGTTTGCGTCGATTCAGACAGCAGCGGATATTGGCGGGGGCGCCGGGTTTCCCAGCATTCCTTTGAAAATATGCTTCCCCCATGTGCGTTTTACCGTGATTGATTCACTGAATAAACGGATGAATTTTTTAGCGCATGTCTGCAATGAGCTCGGCCTGGAAAACTTTTCCCCGGTTCATGCGAGAGCGGAAGAGGCCGGTCAGGATAAACAGCTGCGCGAGTCATTCGATCTGGTGACAGCTCGGGCAGTGGCACGTTTAAACGTTCTGGCGGAGTATTGCTTGCCGTTTGCACGCGTCGGAGGGCATTTTGTGGCAATGAAAGGCGCCGGTGGTTCACTTGAGCTGCAGGAAGCGAAAAAAGCGATCAAGGTGCTCGGCGGAAAAACGGAAAAAGTAAATACGTTTGAATTGCCAGATGAGGCAGGAGAACGAAACATTATCGTCATTCACAAAGAGGGTGCCACCCCCAAAGCGTATCCTCGCAAACCGGGAGTACCGGCAAAAAAACCGCTCGTCTAGCAAGGCATATCGTGGGTGAGAGAAGCGGGATGCTTGAATGTGATCAGGGAAAAAATCCCCCTCAGAGCCGCAAGGGAAGGGACATCTGTTAGGATGAATCACCCTTGTTGCTGAGGGGATTTTTTATCACGACGGAGCAACCGTGGGTGCAGTGGAGGCGAGGGGAATCGCCAAGAAGAGAATGCTCCGCAAGTGACAGCGACCGGGAAAGTATTCAAGGCCGACTCCGCCGAGCCCCAAAAAGTGACGTGAGTTCTTTTCTAGTTCCTATCAAGGGTGCAGTCTTGGCTTCATTGAACTGCTAAGCAGATTCAGAGGTGTTTTTCGTTTATTGTATGAGTGAACACTAATAATTCTTTTCGCACGTTGATTCTGTCCAGTCACTCCGAGAGAGAAAAGAGGAATGGGCTTAAGGCCTTTGCGGCTTCGCCGAGGCGGAGCGGAAAAAACGGCACAGCTTTATAGACCAACTCTACGCTTGAATAAGCTTCTTCGGAATTTTGGTCGGCGTGCCGTTTTTGGAGTGTAGCCGGACAGTGTTTGCTTCCTTGCAAAAGCCGCAACGAACGGAGCCCATCCTCTTTTCTCTCTCCCACGACGACAGCCCGGGACAAGGTCTTTGTCTTTTTAGATCTTTACTGATTTTGGATTCAATTTTTACAGTACCGCATATATAATACTGGTGAAATCGAATAAGCGATTCCAAGGGGATGGGCACGTATGAGCGCATTATTATCCACATTTTTCCCGCCAGAGCTGCCAACTATTTTATTGCGTCTGTTCCTCGCCTTCGTGGCCGGTGCGATCATGGGATTGGAACGAGAACGGTTTAACAAAGATGCAGATAGACAAAAAGCTGCCGGATTTCGCACGTACAGCCTGGTCTGCTTTGGGTCGTGCTTGTTTGGCCTGGCTTCCATTTACGGCTTTTCCTCCAACGGCGTAAACAATGATCCAGGCCGGGTAGCAGCGCAAGTGGTCACGGGGATGGGTTTTTTGGGGGCAGGAGCAATCATTAAGTTTAACGGTGAAGTAAAAGGCCTGACGACTGCTGCAGGGATGTGGGTAGCTTCAGCGATCGGGCTTTTGTTCAGTGCGGGGATGTATGTGACTGCTGTGATTGCAGCCTTTTTTACCTATCTTGTGCTTGACCTCCATCGGTTGTTTCCGCATATGTTCAGGTTTTTGGTGGAAAATCACGAAGGCGAGACTAATAAAGAAAAAGGAAAAGAAAAACATAAAGAGGGGCAGCGCGATACGAACCAATCGACGGAAGATGATTGAAAGCTGATGCTTTTAAGCGATGCAAACGGCTTCAACCGTTTGTATCCATCGTTTGATTGCCAACAGTTTTGCTGCATTGTTTCACGTGAAACAAATGAATCCGGATGTTTGTATTTTGGGTGACGCCATACCCAAAACGATTTCCTGCAAAAAGGGGATAAGTTCCTTTTGCAGCAGGAATTTGGTTCAGAGATGAAGAATTATTCTAGTAGAGAAATAAATCGACTGGAATACATACATAACATGAGAAACGTCAGAAGGTCTCAAGCTAGCTGCATCCGTCACCCTAGGCCCGGTGAGTTGTGATAGGAACGTGTTTCGGAACGTGCCACTTGCAGACTCTCGTTATCTACATTGCTTGATGTGTTTAGAATTGGGGGATGTCGGTATGACTGTAAAAAATCAATTTTCTCGAATGTTCGGGTTATCCGATAAGTCGGAGACAGAAGAGGTTCGCCAGATTCCCGTCAATCAAATTGTTCCAAACCCGTACCAGCCGCGTACTGTTTTTGACGATGAAAAAATAGACGAACTTTGCCAAACCATCCGTACACATGGTTTGATTCAGCCGATCGTGGTGCGAGTGCGAAACAATCAATACGAGCTCATTGCCGGAGAAAGACGGCTGCGGGCGACAAAAAAGCTGGGTATGGAGCGGATTCCTGCCATCGTAAAAGAGTTCAATGACACACAGACGGCATCGATCGCACTCATCGAGAACTTGCAAAGAGAGGGACTCACAGCGATAGAAGAAGCGATTGCCTATCAGAAATTAATTGAACTGCACAATCTTACGCAAGAAAGCCTGGCACAGCGTTTGGGCAAGGGACAGTCAACGATCGCGAATAAATTGCGGCTGTTGCATTTGCCTGATTCGATTCAGGAAGCGCTGATGGGACGGAAAATTACGGAAAGGCATGCCCGGGCATTGATTCCTTTGAAACACCAGGAATTGCAGGAAGCGGTACTGGAAGAGATTCTCGACCGCGAGTGGAACGTCAAGCAAACGGAACAACGCGTCCAGCAAATCATTGATTCCTTGTTGAATCCCAAACCCGAAAAGGAAAAGAAGCCGAAATGGAAGGCTTTTTCGCGAGATACACGCATCGCCATCAATACGGTCAGACAATCGATCGATATGGTGCTGCAGACCGGACTGCCAGTAGAAACAAATGAAGAGGATTACGAGGAGTACTATCAATTTACGATACGCATCCCTAAAAAGCGGGAATCATAAAAGTGATTGATGTTTGAAAAATTTATTTGTGAGGTGCAGCGGCTGGCAGCCGTTTTTCTTTTTTCTGCAGACATGTTTCACGCAGCTGTTGCGGGAAGAAAGGTATTTCGTGCGACGCCATTTTCGCTTTTTTTCAGTCTATCAAAGTAGCGGCACTCGATAACCGGATTTTTCCTTTGATTGCTTCTATTTTTTAACAGAATTTTGCGCTAAGATAGAGGAGAGTTGGTAGAGTCGGATACAGACCATACCGCCCTGCTTTGCAAAAGGGATTTAGGAGAATTTTCGAATGAGGTGGAAACGTTGGGGAAAGTAATTGCTGTAGCCAACCAGAAGGGAGGCGTTGGGAAGACGACAACCGCCGTCAACTTGAGCGCTTGCCTTGCTTCTCTTGGGAAAAAAGTTTTGCTAGTAGACATTGATCCTCAGGGAAATGCTACGAGTGGTATTGGTGTGAACAAAGCGGACGTTCGCTATTGCATCTATGATATTTTAATCAACGATATTAACCCGGTCGAGGCGACGTTGCCGACCGACATCGAGGGCTTACATATCATACCGGCTACGATACAGTTGGCAGGAGCAGAAATTGAGCTTGTCCCTACTATTTCCCGCGAGGTTCGATTGAAAAAAGCTCTTGAAGTGGTAAAGGGTAAATACGATTATGTCATTATCGACTGTCCGCCGTCGCTGGGCATTTTAACGGTAAATTCGCTGACTGCTTCCGATTCCGTACTCATTCCGATCCAATGCGAGTACTATGCGTTGGAGGGGTTAAGCCAACTGCTGAATACGATTCGCCTGGTACAAAAACACTTGAATTCACACCTGGCGATAGAGGGTGTTTTGCTGACAATGCTGGATGCCCGGACGAATTTGGGGATTCAGGTCATCGAAGAAGTGAAAAAATACTTTCAGGACAAAGTGTACCGGACAATCATTCCGCGCAATGTCAGGTTGAGTGAAGCACCGTCACATGGCCAGGCGATCATCACGTATGACCCACGCTCCAGAGGTGCAGAGGTTTATACTGATTTAGCGAAGGAAGTGGTAGGTATATGAACAAACGCTTAGGTAAAGGACTTGGTGCACTCATCACATCGAATGTCGAGGAAGAGGGAGAGCTGGTTACAGAGGTTCTCATTTCAAAGATCCGCCCAAATCCTTATCAACCTAGGAAAGAGTTTGATCCTGCTGCATTAAAAGAATTGTCCGATTCGGTAAAAGAGCACGGTATTATCTCGCCGCTGATTGTGCGAAAAAGCATCAAAGGGTTTGAACTGGTGGCAGGGGAAAGACGTCTTAGGGCTGCTAAGGAAGCTGAGCTGACGAAAGTTCCGGTGATTGTTAAAGCGTATACCGATCAACAGTTGATGGAGATTGCGCTTATCGAAAACCTGCAGCGGGAAAACTTAAATCCGCTGGAAGAAGCAGAAGCGTTCGATAGGCTCATTCAGCATTTCAACTATACGCAGGAAGAGCTGGCACAAAAGATTGGCAAGAGTCGGCCGCATGTAACCAATATTCTGCGCTTGCTCCAACTGCCCGATAAAATCAAACAGCTTGTTGCCGATTCGGCTTTGACCATGGGGCATGCCCGCACACTGATCACTGTGGAGGACCAGGAGCTGCAGTGGAAGCTGGCCAACGACGTGGTGAATAAGGAGCTAAGCGTTCGCCAGCTGGAGGATTTGGTCAAACAGCTAAATGTTTCACGTGAAACAAAAGCGAAGAAACCGGTGAAAAAGGATAAAAATGTCCTGAGAATGGAAGAGCGGCTGCGGAATCGTTTTGGCACCTCTGTGCAAATTAAAAAAGGCAACAGAAAAGGGAAAATCGAAATCGAGTTCTTTTCGACGGAAGACTTACAGCGAATTCTTGACTTGTTGAATATTGAATAGCATGAATCATCCAAGGAGGAACTTATGCGCATTGTTTATTTGGATAACGCTGCCTCTTCCTGGCCCAAACCGGAAAGTGTAAAGGACACCATGTCAGAAGTGATTGAAGGATACGCAGCCAACCCGGGACGAGGCGGACATGCGTTAGCGATGAAGGCGAGTAAGGTTTTATTCCGAACGAGAATGCAGCTCTCCCGGTTATTTGGGATTCAGAACCCGAATGACCTCTTTTTTTATATGAATGCCACGCAGGCGCTGAACCAAGCGATCAAGGGATTATTGCAAGCGGGAGACCACGTCGTTACATCGACGATTGAGCACAATTCGATCAGAAGGCCGCTCGAATATTTGCGGCGGACCAAAGACATCGAGATTACGTATGTGCCGCCCCGCAGCGACGATCAGTTTTATGCGGAAGATTTCCAACGAGAGCTGCGGCCCAACACACGACTGCTGGCCGTCAGTCACGCCTCCAATTTGACCGGCGTTATTTTGCCGATCAAGCAGTTGGGCGCTGTTGCAAGAGAGCAGTCGGTTATTTTTCTCGTCGACGCTTCGCAGACAGCGGGTGTTTTGCCGATCAATATCGAGGAAATGAACATTGACATGCTTGCGTTTCCCGGGCATAAGGGCCTGTACGGGCCACAGGGAACGGGCGGCTTGTACGTGCGCAGTGATCTGGAGCTGGAGCCGCTATTGCATGGAGGAACAGGCAGCCAATCAGAGGCGATTGAGCAGCCGACGACGAGACCGGACAGGTTTGAGAGCGGGACGGCAAACACGGTTGGAATCGCTGGCTTGTTGGCCGGCGTGACCTTTGTCATGGACAAGGGGATTGAAACCATCCACCGGCAGGAATGGGCGTTGGCGAAGAAAACAATCGAAGGGTTGCAGAGCATGCCTGAGGTTGAAGTGTACGGTCCGTCATCCGCTGTGGAACGCGTCGGCGTCGTTTCGTTTAATGTAAAAAATGCTGATGCATCAGAGGTTGCGTTTATTTTGGACCAGCAGTATGGGATCGCCACCAGAGCCGGCTACCACTGTACGCCGCTTGGCCATCAAACGGCAGGAACTGAACAGCGTGGAGCTGTCCGGGCCAGTTTCGGCGTGTTTAATACAGAAGAGGATGTGGAATTGCTGCTGACTGCCGTTGGAGAAATAGCTGCGGCTTTCAACCCATAATCGCTCAGAGGAGGAGAACCGGTGTTTTTGCTCGGTACGCTTGTGAATGTGATCGCAATCATCATTGGCTCCCTTGTAGGACGCTTTTTATCGAGAATTCCTGAGGGGATACGCCACACAGTCATGCAGGGCTTGGGGCTCGCGGTCATATTGTTGGGATTGACGATGAGCTTTCAATCGAAAAACTTCCTGCTGCTGATTTTCAGTCTGATTCTTGGCTCTGTTCTGGGAGAATTGCTAAAAATTGATGACCGTTTGAATCAAGTCGGGAGGTTTTTGGAGAAAAAGGTCGGAGGAAAGAAACAGGGCAGTATCGCAACAGGCTTTGTCACGGCGACACTGGTATATTGTATCGGGGCGATGGCTGTACTGGGGGCAATGGACAGCGGGTTGCGTGGAAATCATGATATTCTGTACACAAAATCGTTGTTGGACGGTTTTTCCGCCATTATTTTTACGTCAACATTAGGAATCGGCGTCGTATTTTCCATCGTACCCGTCTTTTTCTATCAAGGAGCAATCGCACTTCTATCGACACAGATCTACCACGTGGTCAGCCAAAGCGTACTGGATTCGATACTCGTTGAAGTGACTGGCGTTGGCGGGCTATTGATCGCCGCCATCGGTATCAATATTCTTGAGATCAAGCAAATTAAAGTTGCAAATATGCTGCCTGCTCTCGTCGTTGCTGCCTTTGGCGTGCCGCTGGTGGCCTGGTTGACGAATGTCTTCGGCCAATAATCCGAGACAATGATGGTGTGTAATTAACGAGTCCGATTCCGGGCTCGTTTTTTGGTCGAGCGGGCAAAACGTGGCAGTGCTTAAAAACGAAGGAATGGTTGAAAGCAAAGAACGCGGTAAGGCGATTTGCCGTAGAGAAAAATGCCCGATTTCATAGGTAAGAAGAGAACGTCGGCTAAGCGATTACAATAGGGCAAGAATAGCTTTGAATAAAAGCGGGAGGGATAAAAGGTACCGGTCTGAGGAAGTTGAGATTTTTTAGAAAGGAGAGGGAGGGTGAAAATATCGATGGAAGAGTGAACAAGAGGAAAAAAGGAGGGCTGATAAAAAGGAAAATGACTTGAGCAGTCGGATGACAGACCAAGTCGTTCAAAATTGCACCTTTTTAAAGGCAAATTGCGTCAAAATAGAAGCGTGGCCGGGTTTGTTCAGGGAAAGGCTCTTCAGCATACTCGGCAAGAATTTGCGCAATGGCAGTTCATCAAGGCGAAAACATTTCACCCGAATTCGGCATTTTTGCAAAATCCGCAAGACGCCGGGGTATTCTACTCAGGAGACAAGGAGTTGATTTTCATTTCGCTCTTGGACAAGGAATTGTCAACTTGCAAAAGCGAGCTGGCGATAATTTCTGCCATGCGCATGACGAGGTACAGACGCGTGTTTTGCAACACAAAATACTCCATAAACCCGCCGACGTTCACGATTCCGGTAATGTGTAAATCACCGACAGAAGGCAGCTCTTTTTTCACGCCGGCCCCGGGTTTCAGCGGTCCATCGGCGACGTTGATCGTACCGACGCTGCTGTATTGGCCCAGACACGCGTCGATGGCGATAATGACAGGGTTACGGTGGGCACGCTGGATATTTTCAATTTTATCGGCCAAGTTAATTGCGTGAACGGGTTCTTCTAACGTACCATATACGTGTAGTTTACGCAGGTAACCAGCTTTAAGCTTCGTGCCGACCAACGGACCGAGAGCATCGCCAGTGGAACGGTCTGTCCCGATGCATAGAATTACAATCTCCCTTTCAGGGGATTTCATTGTGAAACAATTGCTGAGATAATGGGTAAGTATATCAATTGCGTTATCGTTGCGATATTCCACTTTAAGCGGAGAGGAAGGAAATCTGAGCCGTTCATCGAACCGATTCATGGTTACCTCCATAGAAGGAAAAGTATTCACAGTATACGGCGATTTGTGGAAATTTATACCTAATTGAGAAATATAGAGTCACTTGGCAGTCATAAGAGGATGACGCAACTGGAAAACTGGAAGCGAAAGCAGGAAAAACATGCAAGGAAGGGAGAAAATCTCGTGTCAGGTGATACAGTCGTACTCGCATTTGATTCGACCCAGCAGGCATTGCGCGCGGAAATGCTGCTTGAATATGCAGATATTGAGATCGATACGCGGCCAACTCCCAAGGAAATTACGGCTGGCTGCGCCTTATCTATCGAATTTTCCCTCGCTGACTACCAAACAGCGCGTGAAGTGATCGAGGGGCAGCAGGTCGTGATCAGAGGATACTTTCGCCGTTTTGACGATGGGTATGATGAAATAGACGAAACAGGGGAAAGGAGATACGCATAATGCAAGAGCTAAAAGGATTTGACGAGATGTTTACGGAAATATTCAGCTACCTGTCTAATCCTGCGTTATGGTTCAATTTCGGGATCGGCGTACTGAAAATAGTGACGATCGTCATTGCTGCCAAAATCTCCATGCCGATTTTGGAGGCGAGCATCAACCGGGTCTTTCAGCGGCGCGAATCCGGGAAAATCAAGTTTGACCGCCGCAGGGTGGACACGCTCAGGGTGCTCGTTAACCATGTCGCCCGTTATACCATTTACTTCATTACGATTTTGCTCGTGGTGTTTCAGCTTGGGTTTGATCTCCGGCCGGTCTTGGTCAGTGCCGGAGTTCTTGGGCTCGCGGTCGGCTTCGGGGCGCAAAGCCTGGTTCGCGATGTCATCACCGGGTTTTTTATCATTTTTGAAGATCAGTTTGCCGTCGGCGATTTTGTGACGATCAATACATTTAATGGAACCGTACAGGAAATAGGTCTTCGCATTACAAAAATCAGAAGCTCTACAGGAGAGCTTCATATCATTCCGAATGGCAGCATCAATCAGGTGACGAATTTTTCCTTGCAAAATACGATTGCCGTATTGGATATTTCTGTAGCATACGAGGAGAATATTGAGCATGTGCAAGCTGTTATCGCAGAGGTAGCGAAAAAGGCACAAAAAGAGAATCAGGATATTGTCAATGATCCGCAAGTGCTTGGTGTGCAATCGTTCGGCCCGACGGGAGTCACCATACGGGTAACGGTCGAGTGCAAACCCAATACGCATTACGGCGTCGCCAGAAAGCTGAGGGCGATGATAAAGGAAGAATTCGAAGCGAAAGGCATCGAGATTCCGAATTGGAATTTGGCTACGCTGGCAGGAAAAGAATGAGGGCAGAGGGGGATGAAACGTGGAACGGAAACAATTTCAGCTCGGCGATATTGTCCAGATGAAAAAGGCCCATCCGTGTGGGACCAATGCATGGAAGGTCATCCGGATGGGAATGGATATTCGGATTAAATGTACGGGGTGTGAGCATAGCGTGATGATTCCGCGCATGGAATTCGAACGAAAAATGAAAAAGGTACTGGTCCAGGCTGAACAGCAGAGCGACGAGCAATAAAAACGAGAACAGAGGATCGCATAAAAATTTGAACACCCTCTCTGTCTTTTTCTATAATCAGTTGCAAGAAGAGGGGGAATGTTGATGAACAGTATGAGATTGCCGAATCGTGTGTTGATTTTGCTTGTTCTTGCTTGCGTGGTTCTATTGAGCGGAAAGGCAGCATCAGCAAATGCGGCAGCAGCTTCACTAATCACCATTACACCGCAGGACGGAGCGACTGACATCGCCGCATCAGCAGAGATCACGATTACTTTTCAAAAAGCAGTCCGCTTGGCAAATGGAACGGCATTGACCAGCCGCAATGCGGAAAGCGTCATTGACTTCAAAAAGGTCGGCGGCGGGACGGTTCCTGCGACGATCAGCTGGAGCCCAACCAAGAAAAAGATAACGATCAAGCCGAAAAATACGCTGGCCTATGACACACGTTATACTGTCAGAATCCCAGAGGGAAAAGTGAAGGATGCGCAAGGCAGCCTGAATAAAGCAGTAGAAGCCGGTTTTAAAACGGAAAAGGCCGAGGCACCGTATCAGGTCGCATTCACGCCTGCAAAGGGAGCTGCAAATATCGCGACAGACAGCGCGATCAAGCTGGTGCTGAACAAACAAGTCAAGCTTGCAGGCGGAAAGCCGATTACCAAAGATGCGGTTGAGCGGATATGCAAACTGACGGACAATCAGCAGAAGAAAGTAACATTTGCAGGCAATTGGGATGAATCGACGCGGACGATCACCATTCGTCCAGATGGCAATCTGCAAAACGCGATGACCTACACGGTGACACTGCTTGAAAACAAAGTAATCGACAAGCAAGGCAATAAAAACCCTGCAATTTCTAGTACGTTTACGACGGTGGCATTTAAGGACGACATTCCACCGACAGTGACGGTTACTCCGGCTCACGGAGCCCAAAAGGTCGCATTAACGTCGAATGTAACCCTGCAGTTTGCCGAAGATGTAGTCGCAAAGGACGGATCGGTTCTCTCCAGTAATACGGTCGCCGATCTGGTAAAGTGGTATGACAGCAAGGGGAATCCGGTAAGCTGTACAGCTACATGGAACAAGAGCAAGCGAACCATCACCTTGCGTGTGAAAGGAAAGCTGCTCAAGAATACGACGTACTTTGTCGATTTGCCGGCAAATGCGGTGAAGGACCTGGCGGGGAACGGCAACAACCACGTATTTGTTTCCTTTTTTACAAATGCACGATAGGAATGGGAAAGGATGTCGCCCAGCAATGGCAGGCGTCCTTTTTTCGATTTCCATTGGAGGAATGCCCAGGGGCTGATCTAAAAGTCTAAAAGACTTGTGGATAGCCCCTGTTTTTAGTTTGTCCACATGAAATCCACAGAAAATGTGGATAACTTACACCTTCCAGTGTAGATAAAATGAGCAATAGCCAAAATAAGGGAATCGGTATTTTTTGATTATCCACAGGTTTATCAACAGGCAGGGGATAGATTTTTCCTAAATTTGCTTCAAGTAAGGATAGGAACGGCAGGTTTAGAAATACTTAGACATAGGTGGGGGGATAAAAGGAGGGAATCAGGCATGAAAAATGCAGTTTTTGTGAAGAGAGCGGCGATAGTCATAGCAACGGCTTTCTGCTTGACGGCAAATACGAGTGTGAATGCTGATTTTATGACTGTGGACAACAAGCCGGAACAGCGACCGTCTTTTCAGTCGCGAAAAGATATCCCCAATGTGTACAAGTGGAATTTAGAGCCGATATACGCCAGCAAGAAGGCGTGGGAAACAGATGCGAAGCAAGTCGAGGACATGGCGAGAGCGTTTGAACGTCATCAGGGAAAGCTTGCTTCGTCGGAATCAGCGCTTTTGTCAGCATTAAACGATTTCTCTGCGATGATGCGCCTGCTGGACAAAGTAAATGTGTATGCCCATTTGTCGCTGGATGTCGATTTATCGAATGCAGATCAGCAGGCAATGGCTGATCGGGCTGAGAAAGTGACGACACTCGTCAATGAAAAAACGGCGTGGTTCATCCCTGAGCTGCTCGCCATTCCGGATCAGTCCATGAATACATATCTGCAAGCGAAAGCACTGGAACCGTATGTCCCCTTTATTAAAGACAATCTGCGGACAAAAGAGCACATCCTGCCGAAGGATCAGGAGAAGCTGTTGGCACAGCTATCCCCACTCGCCGGAGCTCCGGGAAATGTGTATGAGATGCTTTCCAAGGACATCACATTTCCGACGATCCGTGATGAAAACGGCAAAGAGGTTCAACTGACCCAAGCGAATTTTGTCAGCTATATGGAGAGCAAGCAGCCGCAAGTAAGAAAAGCGGCCTTTGAAGCTTATTATCAAACGCTGGAGAAGTTCCAGGATACGTTTGCCCAGAGTCTGGCGGCACACGTGAAAACGAATAACTTTTTTGCCAAAGCGCGTCGTTTTCCGACTGCACGGGAAGCAAGCCTGACTTCAAATAACGTTCCGGTCAAGGTTTATGACGAGCTAGTCGAGACCGTCAACAAGAATTTGCCTCTGCTTCATCGCTATATGGCTACCAAGAAGAAGCTGCTTGGGGTAAAAGAATTGCACATGTACGACCTGTATACGCCGATCGTGGCGGCGGAATCCAGATACATTCCGTATAGCGAGGCAAAACAAATGGTGCTGAACGGGCTGTCGCCGCTCGGTGATGAGTATTGCAGCGTGCTTGCGAAAGCGTTTGCTGACAGGTGGATCGATGTGTATTCAACAAAGGGCAAGCGGTCCGGAGCCTATCAAACGGGTGCATACGATACCCATCCCTATGTGCTGCTTAACTACCAGGGAACCAGTGACGATGTATCGACGATTGCCCATGAGCTCGGTCATGCGATGCAGTCGTATTATACGAACAAAAAGCAACCGTACATCACGGCTAACTATCCGATT
The DNA here is from genome assembly GCA_946402065.1 of uncultured Brevibacillus sp. Taxonomy (GTDB): domain Bacteria; phylum Bacillota; class Bacilli; order Brevibacillales; family Brevibacillaceae; genus Brevibacillus_D. The sequence goes on from CAMIVR010000044.1 coordinate 16,453, forward strand.
TTTACAGCCGAGGTCGCATCGACGTTGAATGAAACGCTGCTGTTTAAAAACAGGTACGCCAACGCCAGGACAAAGCATGAGAAGCTGGCACTGCTGAACCAATACCTCGAGCATTTCCGGACGACACTGTTCAGACAAGCGCAATTCGCCGAGTTTGAAAAACAGATTCATGAAAAAGAGCAGGCGGGAGAGGCGCTAACTGCCGAGATGCTGAAGAAGCTGTATCAAGACATCAACGAAAAGTACTACGGAAAAGGCGTCGTGTCAGATGGCGAAATCGCCATGGAATGGGCGAGAATTCCCCATTTTTACTATACTTTCTACGTCTATCAATACGCGACCAGCTTTGCCGCCGCACAGGCGCTGGCCAAACAGATTATGGACGATGGCAAGCCGGCAGTAGAGCGGATTCGCGGAAGTCTCTTGTCCGATGGCAGTTCGAAGGAGCCCATTGAAGTGTTAAAGCACGCGGGCGTAGACATGTCCACCTCAAAACCGGTAGAGGAGGCACTGCAGTTGTTTGCGGAAGCGCTGGATGAGCTGGAAAAACTGGCTGATGACAAGACATAATATAGCTCCCGTAAAAGCGTGACGAACAACAGGGGGGCAAAATGGAAAGAAACAGCGGCAGAGCCGGTTACAATTGCCAAAGGGACTCATGAAGCAGCCGAGGTGGAAAGCTCTCTTCCCAAACAGGAGGGAGCTTTTCGCTTGCTGCGATTTTCTTGCGGAGTGCGTTGTCTTATGTAATTGTAAACTTATAGAGAAATCTTTATACTAGAGGAGGTGTTCTGATAACTGGATTATAAGGAGTGTATATAGATGGGCGCATCTTGTGGAATTGTTGGTCTGCCGAACGTTGGAAAATCCACACTGTTTAACGCGATTACGCAGGCAGGTGCAGAATCGGCAAACTATCCGTTCTGCACGATTGATCCGAATGTGGGGATCGTCGAAGTGCCGGATCCTCGTCTGGACAAGCTTACGGAAATTGTTGAGCCGAAGAAGGTCGTCCCGACGGCGTTTGAGTTCGTTGACATCGCCGGTCTGGTAAAAGGCGCGAGCAAAGGCGAGGGCCTGGGAAACCAGTTTCTTGCTCATATCCGCGAGGTCGATGCGATCGCTCAGGTCGTGCGTTGTTTTGAAGACGAGAACATTACGCACGTCGCGGGCAAGGTTGATCCGCTCAGCGATATTGAGACGATTAATCTGGAGCTGGTATTTGCCGACCTAGACTCCGTGACGCGGCGGATTGAACGGATTGCCCGGAAAGTAAAAGCCGGAGACAAAGAGGCAAAGCAGGAGCTGGACGTACTGGAACGGCTTCAGGCTGCGTTTGAAGACGGGCATGCGGCGCGCAGCGTCGAGTTGAATGACGATGAGCGATTGCTGGTGCGCGACCTGCATCTGCTGACGATCAAGCCGATGCTCTACGTCTGCAACGTCGCGGAAGACGGAATTGCCGATGCCGATTCCAACCCGCACGTTCAAGCGGTCAAAAACCACGCTGCCAATGAAGGAGCTCAAGTGGTCGTCATCAGCGCGAAAGTGGAGTCGGAGATTGCCGAGCTGGAAGGCGAAGACAAAGCGATGTTTTTAGAGGAGCTGGGCTTGCAGGAATCCGGTCTTGACCGATTGATCCGCGCCGCCTACGAGCTGCTCGGACTGATTACGTACTTTACCGCAGGCGTTCAGGAAGTGCGTGCGTGGACGATTCGCAAGGGAACCAAGGCACCGCAAGCAGCAGGTGTGATTCACACCGACTTCGAACGCGGCTTTATTCGGGCCGAGGTCGTTGCCTACAACGACCTGATCGAGGCCGGGACAGTCAATGCAGCGCGGGAAAAAGGGAAATATCGCCTGGAAGGCAAAGAGTATTTGGTGCAAGACGGCGATGTCATGCACTTCCGCTTTAACGTGTAAGGAGCCATATGGCTTCAGCCAGGCGTACTATGCATCATTTGCGCTGCTGGCAGTCAGCTTATTCTTGCCTAGCAGCAGGAGATTTGCTATAATGCAATAATGCGAGTTATTTATTGGGTGCATTTCTTATGCGTTTCAGTAGCACTCGCTCCTTGCCCATTTAGGGCCGTTTAGTCCAAAAGGAGGTGAAAAAGGTATGCGTCAATACGAAGTTATGTACGTGTTGCGTCCAGACCTTGAAGAAGAGAAAGTGAAAGCGAATGTGGCTCGTTATAGCGACATCGTGACTAACTACGGTGGAGAAATCACCAAGCTTCAAGAGATGGGCAAACGTCGTCTTGCTTATGAAATCAAGAAGTTCCGTGAAGGCTTCTACGTTTTGATGAACTTCAAGTCAAATGCAGATGCTGTTGCTGAAGCTGAGCGTTTGATGAAAATCAACGACGACGTTATTCGTTTCCTCTTTGTTAGAGAAGACCAGTAATTTGTCGTTTTGGGAGAGAGGGGTCTAAATTGAATCGTGTCATTTTAATCGGCAACCTTACCAAGGATCCAGAGCTTCGCTATACTCCGAACGGTGTGGCTGTAACGACTTTTACCTTGGCTATCAATCGCCCTCGGACGAATCAGGCGGGTGAAAGAGAGACTGACTTTATTAATATTGTAGCTTGGCAAAAACTGGCTGATCTGTGTGCGACTTATCTGCGTAAAGGCAGACAAGCTGCCGTAGAAGGACGTTTACAGACAAGATCATACGATAATAAAGAAGGCAGAAAAGTGTACGTCACCGAAGTCGTTGCGGAGAATGTCCAATTTTTGGGCGGAAAATCTGGAAACGAAGGGAACGGTTACGAGCCTTCTCCAGCGGTTGCTAAACCACAGGGAAGAAGCAATGATTACGATCCGTTTGGGGATCCTTTCGCCGATGCTGGCAAGCCGATCAACATCTCTGACGATGACTTGCCATTTTAATGAAGCTATTCATGCGTAAAGACTTTCACATTCCTGAAAAGGGGGGACTCTCATGGCACGCAAAGGACGTCCAAATAAACGTCGTAAAGTTTGTTACTTCACTGTGAACAAAATCAAGAAAATCGACTATAAAGACCTCGATCTCTTGAAAAAGTTCATCAGCGAACGTGGCAAAATTCTGCCACGCCGTGTAACTGGTACTTCTGCAAAGTATCAACGTGCTCTGACTATTGCTATTAAACGCGCTCGTCAAGTAGCATTGTTGCCATATACTGCCGAATAATTTGCCTGTTTGCGAGGCTGAAAAGACAGTTAGGGGATACCCCTATACTGTCTTTTTTTACAAGTATTTACTGGGTTGCGAGATGAGGATTTTTGCAAAATCCTTAGGTGCTGGGCTGGCATGATTTGCATTTTTATGGATAAATGCTACAATTATAGAATTGGCCTGTTCATTGAAAATTGCTTGTCCGCCATCCATCATCTTGCAAGAGAGGAGTAGCAATCCATGCCTACTCGAGCGAAACAGCTTGCCGAGAATGCTTTAATGCTGGGGATCTCATTGGTGTTGTTATTTCTCGGCGTCTACACCATTTTGGGCTCACTGGCCCTGCTCGTAGCACCGGTTCCATTTGTTTTGCTGGCCGTACAGCGGACGGTTCGGGAGCTTGCCTTTATTCTTGTCGCCTACATCTTGTTAGGATTTTTGCTGACAGGGGTGTCTGGCGGATTACTTGCCTTTTTTCTCGGACTGATTGGTTGCGTGATGGGCATTATTTATCAAAAGAAGAAGTCGGCCGTCATCGCGATTGTGGGCGGTGCAGTGGTTGTACTGGTCTCGTTGATTTTCGGACTGGCTTTTACCAAGCTGGTCATCGGCTTTGACATTATAGGCGAACTGAAAAAGACAGGCGATCAGCTTGTCAGTGGGCAAATGCCGTTTCCAACGCCGTCATGGATGTCATCGGAGGATTGGAAAAATCAGATCAAATGGCAAATTGAGCTGTTCCAAATGGTTATGCCGTCTATGCTCGTGGTGATGAGCTTTTTCGTCAGCGGCGTGGTGCATTGGTTTTCGCGATTGATCGCGAGCCGCATGGGCAAGCCGGTTCCGCGGTTAAAACCGCTGCGGGAGTGGAATTTCCCCCGGTCGTTGATCTACTACTACTTTGGCGCGCTGCTCATCCTGCTGCTGTTCGGTACGTCACTGGACAAAACGTTTTTAGGCAACGCGTTGAATAATCTAAAAGTCCTACTTGATATGATCTTTATTTTACAAGGTCTGAGCTTTTGCTTGTTTGCCTTTCATCTCAAGGGCTGGAAAAAACTCACTCCAGTGCTTATCGTCTCTCTATTTATTTTTCCGTTGCTAACTTATATACTTAGCTTACTAGGGATATTAGACCTAGGGATTGGTTTAAGGAAGAGATTGGAAATGAGAAAGTGAAGAGGGGCTGAAGAAATGCCCAAATTCCTATTAAAACGATGGTACGGGCTACATACGGTCTTGGCTCTCAGCTTTAGCTTGGTTCTGCTGATTGCTTTGACATTGTATCACTGGATGTACGGTGCGATTGGCATCGTCTGTGTTGTCGGTCTGGTCATTTTCGTCTTCCGTGCGGAAAAAGGCTTTCAACAGGACCTGCAATTGTATTTGGCGACGATTACGCATCGGGTGAAAAAAGCCGGCGACAGTGTGATTCAGGAGCTGCCGATCGGTATCGTCCTGTTCAACGACGACAAAGTCATTGAATGGGTCAATCCGTTGATGCAGAGTATCACCGGTGAGGAAATGCTGATCGGCAAAAACCTGTCGGAGGTTTTCCCGGGGCTGAGCATTAAGCCTGAGCAGAAGCGCATTGAGTTTGCATATAATGAGCGCACATATGAAGTGCTGATCCGCTTTGAAGAGCGGTTGCTCTATTTTAAGGACATTAGTGAGTACAAAGAGTTATCCAACCGCTATCAGCGGGAAAAGTTGGCGCTAGGCGTGATTCACCTGGACAATCTCGATGAGCTTGCCTCGGTGATGGACGATCAAAGCCGTACGCTGTTGTCGACCAGCGTATCCGGCGTAATCAACGACTGGGCACACAAACACGGTGTCTATCTGAGAAGACTGACAGCTGACAAGTTCCTCGCGCTGATGGATCGCCAAACGCTGGAGAAGCTGGAAGAGAGCCGCTTCGATATCCTTGACGTCGTTCGTGAGATGACGGCTGACAACAAAATTCCGATCACGCTCAGTATCGGTATTGCCGCAGGGGTTGCGTCCTACGTAGAGCTTGGGCAAATTTCGCAGTCCAGCTTGGACATTGCGCTTGGCCGCGGCGGTGACCAGGCGGCAGTAAAGGTCGGCAATAAGCTGACGTTCTACGGCGGCAAGTCAAATGCCGTGGAAAAACGCACGCGCGTCCGGGCCAGGGTCATTGCCCATGCGCTGCGCGATTTGATCCACGAGGCGGAGCAGGTCATCGTCATGGGCCACAAGCAGCCGGATATGGATTCCGTCGGGGCGTCGCTTGGCGTATTGAAGGCCGTTCAGCTGCACAACAAGCCGGCTTATGTCGTGCTGGATGAGATCAACCCGGGTGTTGAACGCCTGATGAAGGAAATCAACACCAACCAGGAGTTAACCGAGTCTTTCCTCACACCGGAACAGGCACTGCGGCTGATTACTGGCCGAACGCTGCTCGTCATCGTTGACACGCATCGTCCGTCACTCGTCATCGAGCCTCGCCTGCTGCATGAGACGAGTCGAGTGGTCGTGATTGACCATCACAGACGCTCGGAAGAGTTTGTCGAGGATCCCGTCTTGATTTACCTCGAGCCGTATGCCTCATCCACTTCAGAGCTGGTTACCGAGCTGCTGCAGTACCAGAGCGACCGGATCAACATCGACAGCCTGGTGGCGACAGCGCTGCTTGCCGGAATTGTAGTCGATACGAAAAGCTTTGCCTTTCGTACGGGCTCGCGAACCTTTGAAGCGGCCTCGTTCTTGCGCCGCAACGGGGCAGATACGGCAACGGTCCAGCGCTTGCTGAAAGAGGATCTCAGCCAATTCGTGAAGCGGGCTCGGATCATTATGAATACGGAACAGTACAAGGCGAACATGGCGATTGCTGTAGGCAATCCGCATGAGAGCTACACACAGGTGCAGGTGGCCCAGGCAGCCGAATTGCTGCTGACATTATCGGGAATTCAAGCTGCATTTGTCGTCGCCAAGCGGGCAGATGACGCGATTTTGATTAGTGCCCGATCGCTGGGGGATGTCAACGTCCAATCGATAATGGAACAGCTGGGCGGGGGCGGCCATCTCACCGGAGCGGCAACGCAAATGGAAGGAATCTCGCTGAACGAAGCAGTCAGACGCTTAAAAGAAGTGCTGGACTCCATCTAGGGCGATACGCATTGTTAAAAATCGAATCGACAGTGGTCGGCTAAACGCGAGGAGGTCTTTACCAATGAAAGTGATTTTTCTTAAAGATGTCAAAGGACAAGGAAAAAAAGGCGAAGTCAAAGACTTGTCCGAGGGATATGTCCGCAATTTTTTGCTGCCGAAAGGATTGGCGAAAGAAGCGACGGAAGGCAACATGAAAACACTGGAAGCAAAACAGCGCAGTGAAGACAAGCGCAAGGAACAAGAAAGAATCGACGCGGTAGCGCTTGCGGAAAGGCTAAACGAGCTTACCGTGAAAATCAAAGGAAAAGCGGGAGAGGGCGGACGATTGTTCGGCGCGATCTCCAGCAAGCAAGTCATTCAGGAATTGGAAGACCAGTTTGGCATCAAGGTCGATAAACGCAAGCTGGAAATGGAAGCAATCCGCAGCCTGGGGGTAACTCAGGTGAAAGTGAAGCTCTACCACGATGTGCTGGCGACACTAAAAGTCCACGTTATCGAAGAATAATCGGCAAGTAAGTGAGGGGTGTGACGTGAGCGACCTGTTTTTGGACCGAGTACCGCCACAAAACATTGAAGCTGAACAATCTGTTTTAGGTGCCGTCTTCTTGGCGAAGGAAGCTCTCATCACGGCAATTGAAATACTGAGACCGGAAGACTTTTACAAGGCTTCTCACCAGCGCATCTTCCAGACTATGCTCGATCTCTACGAAAAAGGGGAACCGGTCGACCTGGTCACAGTCACTGCAGAGCTTCAGGATAAGAAGGTTTTGGATGAGATTGGCGGAGTTACGTACTTGACCAGCCTGTCCAGCTCTGTGCCAACGGCCGCCAATATCGCGTACTACGCCAAGATTGTTGAAGAAAAGTCACTGCTGCGCCGCCTGATACGCACAGCGACGCAGATTGCCAACGACGGCTATGGACGCGACGATGAGGTTAGCGAAATTGTCGCAGACGCCGAACGATATATTCTGGAGATTGCACAGAACCGCAACAGTGGCGGATTTACCCCGATTCGCGACGTGTTGATGGAGACGTATGAACGAATTGAGTACCTCAGCCAGCGAAAAGGGGACATTACCGGGATACCGTCCGGCTATCCTGACTTAGATAAAATGACAGCGGGTTTTCAACGTTCTGACTTGATTATTTTAGCTGCCCGGCCGTCCGTAGGGAAGACGGCCTTTGCCCTGAATGTAGCTCAAAATGTGGCCGCCCGCGCTGGCGAGACGGTTGCGATTTTCTCGCTTGAGATGGGGGCTTCCCAGCTCGTACAGCGGATGATTTGCGCAGAAGGCAATCTCGATGCGTCGAAAATGAGATCCGGTTCACTGGAAGAGGACGATTGGCAGAAGCTGACGATGGCCATCGGCACGCTGGCCAAAGCGCCGATCTACATCGATGATACGCCAGGGGTCACGGTTCAGGATATCCGCGCCAAGTGCAGACGTTTGCAAACCGAGCGGGGATTGGGCATGATTTTGATCGATTACCTTCAGCTGATTCACGGTCGCGGCCGTGGCGAGAACAGACAGCAAGAGGTATCGGAAATCTCCCGCACGCTGAAGGGAATTGCCCGTGAGCTGAACGTTCCGATTATCGCCCTGTCACAGCTCAGCCGTTCGGTGGAGCAGCGGCAGGATAAACGCCCGATGATGTCAGACATTCGTGAATCCGGTTCGATCGAGCAGGATGCGGACATCGTCGCCTTCCTGTATCGCGACGATTACTACGATAAAGAAACGGAAAGCAAGAACATTATTGAAATCATCATTGCCAAACAGCGGAACGGCCCTACGGGAACAGTAGAGCTGGCGTTTTTGAAGGAATTTAACAAGTTTGTCAGTCTCGATCACCGTTTCCGCAATGCAGCAAGCTAAGTGATTTGGTTGCCGATACCCCACTCAGTAGCAGTTGCTACCGGGTGGGGTTTTGCTCGTACATATGCGTTCGGATGTTGGGTTCAATAAAAAAATTTTCTTATTTCCGAACCTTCTAATGAGAGTAAACCCAATTGTTCGGTTTTTCTTGACAGCACTACCGCAGTTTAGTACACTTAGATTGTTTCGTGCCCGAATAGGAAATGACTAGGATCAGGAGGTGTTTGTCGATGTCAACAGTCGTTGTCGTCGGAACCCAATGGGGCGATGAAGGTAAAGGGAAAATTACGGATTATTTGGCAGAAAGCGCCGAGGTTGTCGCTCGTTATCAAGGCGGGAACAATGCCGGCCATACAATCATTTTTGAAGGGAACAAGTATAAGCTATCGCTCATCCCTTCAGGTATTTTTTACAAAGACAAAGTTTGTGTCATTGGCAATGGAATGGTTATAGATCCGAAGGCGTTTGCCAAAGAATTGGATTACTTGCACGGCTTTGGGGTTTCCACGAAAAACCTCAAAGTGAGCAATCGCGCTCACGTCATCATGCCGTACCATATCAAACTGGACAGCGTAGAAGAAGAAAGCAAGGGCGCCAACAAGATCGGGACAACGCGCAAAGGGATTGGCCCGGCTTACATGGATAAAGCAGCGCGTATCGGCATCCGGATTGCCGACTTGCTGGACCGTGAAGAGTTCGAACGCAAGCTGTCGCGAAACCTGGCAGAGAAAAATCGCGTTTTTGAAAAACTGTATGATACGACTGGTTTTGACCTGCAAGAGGTCCTGACCGAGTACCTGGAATACGCAGAAATCATCCGTCCGTACGTAGCAGATACATCCGTCGTATTGAATGATACGATCGACCGCGGCCATCGCGTGCTGTTTGAAGGGGCCCAAGGTGTCATGCTGGACATCGACCAAGGGACTTATCCGTTCGTGACCTCGTCCAACCCAATCGCAGGTGGCGTGACGATCGGGTCGGGTGTCGGGCCGTCGAAAATTCATCAAGTGATCGGTGTGGCAAAAGCGTACACAACCCGTGTCGGAGACGGTCCGTTCCCGACGGAATTGCACGACCAAATCGGTGACCACATTCGCGATGTCGGTGCCGAGTACGGAACCGTAACAGGCCGTCCGCGCCGCATCGGCTGGTTTGACAGCGTTGTTGTCCGCCACGCCAGACGTGTCAGCGGGATTACCGGACTGGCCATCACCAAGCTCGATACCCTTACCGGTATCGACACACTGCGTATTTGCACGGCGTACCGCTACAATGGCGAGATTATTGAAGCGTTCCCCGCGAATCTCAATGTCCTGGCCAAATGCGAGCCGATTTACGAAGATTTGCCAGGCTGGCATGAAGATATCACCAACGTGAAAAGCATCAACGACTTGCCGGAAAATGCGCGCCATTACATTGAGCGTCTGACACAGCTCACAGGCATTCCGCTGTCCATCTTCTCTGTTGGACCAGATCGCGAGCAAACCAATGTGGTTCGTGGCATTTACTCGTAAAAAGCGAACGTTCATATGTACACGATGCAAGGCTGTCCTCTCAGGATGGCCTTGTTTTTGTTGTGGGGGCAGTCAGACATTTGCAGTGGCCTGCTCCGTCTAAATGTATCTGGCTGTTCCCCAAAGCGCTTCACGATAACGATACTTTAACGCTTTTCATGGCGCCCGCTGACACATGCAGAATAGGCTTTTCGCTCATTAACGACGGCCAGTTAAAAAGAAACTTTTTTCGGACAGTCACCACTTGCCACCAGCTGGGCATATGGTATCCCATATCAAAACAAACGAGGTGTTCATCGATGGGATTCGATCAGAAAGCAATGAAATTGGTCGGTAAGAAAGTGGAAGTAAAAATGTTCAACGGAGCCATTATTAGCGGAACGATGTCGCATTTTAGCAAAGGATATATGTGTTTTATCATTGAACCAAAGCAGGAAACGGCAGCAAAACCTACGATTCGACGCCTGGCGATTACGGATATTACATCCATGGTAGAGGTCCGTCGCTAATGTTTATGCATAAAACAGCCACCTTCCCGGAACGTGGGGGTGGCTGTTGTTTTACGCTTCGCCGCCATGTGCGCGGATGATGGAGACGGCTTCATCACTGCGCAATTCCGGGACGACAGCGGTGAGCAGTACGCTTGGATCGGTCTGGTTTTGCCCGGCTGCAGACATACCGCTGGCGCTTGGATCAGCGGCAGCCAGTACGCTGGCGTCTCTGCCGCTCGGAAAGTCACCGCCCAGAGTGAGATGCCCGAGGCTCGGAATTTCCCCGGAAATTGGATTTGTGATTCTCACGACACCATTCCCCGGGTACATGCTGATCACTTCTACCTGAACAGTGGAAAAACCGGCTTTTTGCAGAGCTTCAGCAGCTTGATTTGCATCATCGACGGAACGAAAGCCGGCGAGAATGTTTACTTCTTCCATATGGTAAAAACCTCCTTGGTATAAGAACTTGATTATTAAGTAGTGAACATTTTGCTACAATTTCACAGAAATAGTATAAATCCTACACTTTGATTTTATTCGACGGCATTTTACACTTGCTCAGCATGTACATTTTGTGGTAAATTCGACATAGTTGCTTTCACTAGGCAAATAGCTCGAACCAATACCGTCTCTATAAGGTAAAAAGTACCAGAACGTTATTTTGGGAATATTCTGTTAGTTGCGAACGCAGATCAGATCCCTATTTTTTCAGGAGGGAGAAAGCATGCAATTTTCCAAGTGGGTTGCTGGGCTGAAAGAACGGTCCATTTCGTTCTTTACCAAAAGCAGCCAACAGGTGAAACAAACAGCAAAAAATATGTGGGATTCTTTACTCAAACATAAGAAAATAGCGATACCGGTCTCAACAGCGGCACTGTTGACAGTATCATTAGCGGCTTTCGGCAATTACTACTACCAGTCCAACATCTACTCGATTTACCATGTGATCGTCAATGGCAAGGAAGTAGGGGTAGTCAATGACCCGGATGTCATCCATAAGTGGTCAGACAAAAAACTGGCGGAAGAAACCGCAAAACACATAGGTTTGACGTTAAAATTATCAGATTACATAACCTTTACGGAAGAAAAATTGTATAAAGGCAAGTACGACAATGATGCTGCTATCCAGGCATTGGACAAGATCGCCGAGATCAAAGTGGAAGCTGTCAAATTGGTCGTAAATGGAGAAACGATCGGATACGCAGCGAATGAGGAAGCTGCGGCGACTGTGTTGGAAGATGTGAAGGAAAAATTCTCTGGGGTTCCGGCTCCTGCGAAAATGAAGAAACAAGCAGTCATGGCAGCTTCGCTGGAAGCTCCGGCAAATAATAACATCAAGGTCAAGGAAGTCAAATTTAAAGAGAACGTGCAAACAGAGACGGATGAGGTACCGGCTGCTCAGGTTCTGTCGGTGGACAAGCTGGAAGAGCTGATTACCAAGGGTACGTTTAAACAAGTGACGCATACTGTGGCGGAAGGCGATTGTATCACCTGCATCGCCAAAAAATACGACATCACATCCAAAGATATATACGCCAACAACCCGGGTATCACGGAAAATACGGTGTTGAAATTGGGTCAGCAGATCAACGTTACGGCGATTCGCCCGCTCGTAACAGTACAAGTCGTCGAGCAAGTGACGAAAGACGAGGTCATCGATTATTCGACCGAAATCCAGTCGAATGATAAAGTGCCAAAGGGCGAACAAAAGGTGCTGCAAGAAGGTAAAGAGGGGAAAAAAGCCGTTACCTATGAAGTGATCAAAGAAAATGGACAAGTCATCGATAACAAGATGCTCAGCCAGACGGTTCTGGCCAATCCTGTGCCGAAGATTGTCGAGCGCGGGACGAAAGTAATACCGTCGCGGGGAACAGGCCGTTTGAGTTGGCCAGCGCCCGGATACGTCAGCAGCGGCTTCGGTACGCGTTGGGGTCGACTCCATGCCGGGATTGACATCGCAGGTCCAGGCAGTGTGAAAGCCGCCGACAACGGCAGAGTCATTGAAGCAGGCTGGCATGGCGATTACGGCAATTGCGTCATCATTGACCATGGCAACGGACTGCAAACACTGTACGCTCACATGAGCAGCGTCAAAGTGAAAGTAGGCGATGTTGTCGCCCAAGGCAAAGTCATCGGCGTCAAAGGTGCTACTGGCGATGCCACCGGGGTCCATCTTCACTTTGAAGTGCGGAAGAATGGCACACCGCAAAATCCAATGAAATACCTCAGCCGATAAAACGAATAGTCAGGGGTCATTTCCGTTCTGGGGATGGCCCTTTTCCTATACATTCTCTTCCTACAGCATAAGATACGGTCTGCCCGGCTTACAATAGGAATGTACTTGTAATTCTTCCTGTTTTTGGGTTACCCTGCGCAGGCAGGAAATTATCATAGAAGAGTGGAACTCATATGAAAAAGGAGTGAGCCTATACCAATGAAGCTCCTGGTTGTAGATGATGAGCGGCCAATTGCCGACATCCTAAAATTTACCCTGGAAAAAGAAGGATATCAGGTGGTCTGCGCTTATGACGGCGAAGAAGCGCTCGCGTTAGTGGAAAGCGAGAAGCCTGATTTGATTTTATTGGACGTCATGCTGCCTGGACGCGATGGCATGGACGTGTGCAGAACGGTACGCCAAAAACACGACATGCCGATTATTATGCTGACGGCAAAAGATTCCGAGCTGGACAAAGTGCTTGGCCTCGAATTCGGAGCGGATGATTACGTAACCAAGCCGTTCAGCGCTCGCGAGCTGATCGCCCGGGTAAAAGCACACCTGCGCCGCCAAAAGCCGCGGACTGCAGAGCAGAATGACCACATTTTGCGCGTCCATGAGCTGGAAATCGACTTGCATTCGTACACGATTGACAAGCTGGGCGAGCCGCTTGACTTGACCCACCGCGAGTTTGAGCTGCTCGTTTATTTGGTGCGCCATCAAGGCCAGGTGCTGACGAGAGAGCACCTGCTGCAGGCGGTCTGGGGATTCGATTACTTTGGCGATGTACGGACTGTGGATGTGACGATCCGCCGTTTGCGAGAAAAGATCGAGGATGACCCGAGCCAGCCGAAGTACATTATTACGCGCAGAGGGCTGGGCTATACGCTGCGCAACCCGGGTCTTGGAGGACTGTCGTAAATGCTGCAATTCCGCTGGTTAAAAACCGTTCAATGGAAAGTGGTCGTCATCTACATCCTGCTGATCCTGATGGCGATGCAGTTTATCGGGGCGTACTTTGCCCGGGAAGTGGAGCGGTACTACACGAACAACTTTTCCGAGACGCTTAATACGCAGGCGACCCTTTTGGCAACCAATCTGGAACGGTATTTACGGACAGGCAAAGAAGGCAAGGACCAGTTGAGCGACGAAGTCAAGAAAGACATAGACGTGCTGATTGATAACATGGTTAAACTCAACAGCGCAAATGCCAACGTCCAATTAATCGACCAGAACGGTACGGTGATTAGCACGACAGAAGGTGACAGAAGCATTATCGGGCAGCGAACGTCGCAAATGGAAGTGACCATCGCTCTGCTCGGGACGAGAAACGAGTCGCTGCGGATCGATCCGCGCACAGGCCACCGGGTAAAGGTGCTGGTCGTACCGATCAAGGGCGACAACATTATCTATGGGGCGGTCTATATGGTCGCTTCCATGGAGAAGATGTACACGACGATCCGCAAAATCATCAATATCCTGGCGACGGGGACGGTCATCGCCCTGTTATTTACGGCTGTGCTCGGTTTTGTCCTCGCCCGGACGATTACGATTCCCGTCAAAGAGATGACCAAACAGGCGAAAGCCGTAGCCAAAGGCGATTTCAAGAGCGGTGTCCGCGTCTACAGCGAGGACGAGATCGGACAGCTTGGAATTGCCTTCAATCACATGACGACGCGATTGCGCGAAGCGATTCTCCAGCAGGAGGAAGAGCGGGAAAAGCTGGCGGGAATCCTCAGCAATATGAGTGACGGGGTGATCGCTGCCAATCGCAGCGGCCAGATCATCCTGATGAATCGCTCGGCGGAAGAGATGCTGCAAATCAAAATGACCGACGTGCTGGCACAGGGAAAGACGCTGTACAGTGTCTTGCGCCTGCCGCCAGAAGAGGAGATGCCGCTGTTTGCCGAGTCGGATCCGCTGATAATTGAGATCATGCTGGAAAACCGGGAAGTGGTCATCCTGCGCGTAACATTTACGCCACTTCAGCAAGATAGCGGCAAAAAGGGCGGAATTATCGCCGTCATTCAAGATGTGACGGAAGAATTGCGCCTCGACCAGCAGCGGCGCGAGTTCGTTGCCAACGTGTCGCATGAGCTGCGCACGCCGCTGACGACGATCAAGAGCTACGTCGAAGCGTTGCTGGATGGCGTCAAGGAAGATCCGCAACTGTCCAATCAGTTTTTACGGGTGACGATGGCCGAGACGGAGCGAATGATCCGGCTGGTCAACGACTTGCTGCAGCTGTCGCGCTTCGATTCCCAAGGGCTGAAGCTGAATGTGCGCCATGTCGATATCGCGCAACTGCTGCGCTATGCGGCTGACCGCTTTTCCATGCAGAGCGAGCAGCAGGGCGTCACCGTCACACTGGATATTCCGAAAAAACTGCCGATCGTATCTGCTGACCCGGACGCGATCAATCAGGTGCTGGACAATCTGCTGTCCAATGCGGTCAAATACACGCCTGAGGGCGGTTCGATCCACTTGCGGGCGAAGGCAGAGACGAAGGCCAACAGAGTGAAGATCACCGTCAGCGATACCGGAATCGGGATTCCCAGCCGCGATTTGAAGCGGATTTTCGAACGGTTCTACCGGGTCGACAAAGCCCGCTCACGGAGCCAGGGCGGTACGGGGCTTGGCTTGGCGATTGCCCGCGAGCTGGTCCGGGCGCATGGCACAGACATCGAGATCACCAGTGAGTGGAACGAGGGGACGACGGTAACGTTCTGGATACCGATGGCCGAAGGAGGGACGGGATGAGACAGTCGATGGAAGCAGCGAAAACCATCCTGCTGTGCCTGCTCATAATCGCCAGCTTTGTTTTGACCAGTATCCTGTGGGGCAATACGCCCGAGTTTCAGTTGATCGAACCGGCTACCTATACGAAGACGAAGCCTGTCCATACGAAACAGCTGGAGGAGCTGGTGATGCCGGAGTCGATCATATTCCACTTTGGCGAAGGGCGGCACACGCGCGCTTTTTCCACGGACGGCGGCTACCGGATCATTACGACAGAGATGGCCAAGTGGTATTTCTATGACTTCTCCTACTATCCGCTGCCGCGAATCAAGTGGGAAGAGCTGACGCAGACCAATATTGGCCTGGAAATTCAATATCGCGACGCTGTGCCGGTGTCGCTGATGAACCAGTTGTTTACGTTTCGCGGAGAAATGAGCGAACAGCTGAAGAATATCGACCGCCTCTGGATTTATTACGACAAAGAGGATGACGTCGTCTACGCGCTGTTTATGTCGCAAAAGGACAAGCAGGTCATTCGCGCACGAACGGTAGTCAGCGCCAAGGATTTGCAGAATTCCTATCTGCCGCTGGGCAGAACGCTTCCCGAGCAATACCTCAAGGTCGTCGCCGTCGAGGACCGGGAAAAGGAAATCCCCCCGCAGGATCGCCTGAAAAACTTCTGGGAGATTTACTATTTGCCCAAAGAAGAAGCGACGATGCGCCAGTATCTCTACAACTATCTGCCGATCACGACAGAAGAATTGATCGAAGCGTTTTTCCTCGACCGCACATTGGTCCGACAGATTATGGAGCGGGACGGCACGATCATTTTTACCGACGGCAGCCGTTCCGTGCAGATGCGTCGGGACCTGCAAACGATCACGTTTACCGATCCCGCGTTTCAGCAGGGCAGATCGGATTTGTCGGAGGAAGAGAAGGTCAGAGGAGCGATTTCTTTCATTAATAAACATCTCGGCTGGACAGACGACTACCGGTTTGAAAAAATCGAAGCGGGCGACAGCCAGGGAGAGGAAGTCAGGTTCCGCCATTATGTCGGCGCCTACCCGCTGATCAATCGCGACGGCGAGCAGATCGATGCGATCTCGGTGACGATGGAAGAAGGGCAGATCGTGACGATGAACCGATCGCTGATTTCCCTCGACAAATTTATCGATTACCGCGATTGGAAGGTCATGTCGGGTAGCGAGCTGTTTAAACACCTGCGGGCGAACAACATCGACACGAACCGGGTGAAAAACGCCTACCTTGCCTATCAAACCAAGCTGTATCAAGGATATAGCGAGCTGACGCCTGTCTGGGTGGTTGACCTGATCGACGGCACACAGTGGATCGTGAACGCCAGATCACTGACAACAGGAGGAAAAGCAAATGGATTGGAGTAAGGCAAAGACGATCCTCATCTGGGCGTTCCTGTTACTTGACCTTTTTTTGGGCTTTCAGGTATACACGACCCGCAGTCAGCAGTGGATGAACACTGATGGGCAAAAGAGCGAATCGTGGGATCTGGACTTGTACCTCAAGCAGCAAAACATCACACTGCTGACGGAAATCCCGCAGGAGACACCGGAAATGAAGTATTTGAACGTAGAATACCTGGGCTTTGCGGGACTGTTCAACCAGCCGATGCCGGGTCAGCGCATCACGCTGGAGAAGACGGCGATTTCCTCGGTCTTTCAGCAGCCCGTCCCGATTCACGACATCAAGAACCTCGACGATGTGCTGCGCGAGCTGGGCGAGAGGGTGATGAATGCCGACAACTACCACTCCGATGCGTACCTTTCGACCAAGGACAAGCTGACGTATTGGCAGATGCACGGCAAATATCCTCTGTTCGTGGCGCCACTGGAGCTGTTTTTGGAGAACAATACCGTGAAGAAGTATCGGCAAACGTACTTGCACATTCGCAATCAAGGCTCAGGCAGGCAGGTCATTTCCGCGTACACGGCGCTGCGGTCTTTAGTCGAAAATGAAATTATTAAACCGGGTGAAAAAATTGAGAGTGCGTCGCTCGGCTATTACGGGTATTATTATGATGCGGAGATCCAGGTGCTGGCCCCCGTCTGGCGGTTCATCCACGATGGAAAAACGCACTATATCAATGGACTGACCGGCGCGATCGAGCGGCCGTCAACAGATAAGAACGCGGCAAAGCAATGAGGAGCACAGAGGAAGAAGGGATTCAGGTTGAAGTTTAGCGTGCTGGCAAGCGGAAGTACCGGGAATGCCATATACGTAGCTACAGAGCGGACATCTCTCCTGATCGATGTGGGGATTACCGGGAAGCAGGCGGAAGCGTCCCTGCAGGAAATCGGGGTCGATCCGTCGGAACTAAAGGCGATTCTCGTGACGCATGAACACGTGGACCATATCAAAGGGATCGGGGTCATGGCCCGGCGCTACAAAATTCCCATCTACGCCAACGAGAAGACATGGGGAGAGTTGGACGGGCAGATCGGAACGATCGCGGAAAGCCAGCGCCACCAGTTTGAGATTGGCGAGAAGAAAGAGTTCGAGGATCTGGGCGTGGAGTCATTCGGCATTTCTCACGATGCGGTAGAGCCGATGGGCTTCTGCTTCTATCACGGCAACAAGAAGCTCAGTGTCGCTACCGACCTGGGCTATGTAAGCAGCCGGATCATGGAGACGATCCGTGGCGCTGACGCTTATGTTTTCGAGTCCAACCACGATGTCGAGATGCTGCGGATGTCCAGCTATCCGTGGAGCATCAAGCGGCGGATACTCAGCGATGTCGGCCATCTTTCCAATGAGACGGCGGGAGAGGCGTTGAGCGAGCTGCTAATGGGACAGGCCGAGCGGGTCTTTCTCGCCCACCTGAGCAAGGAGAACAACATGATGGAGCTGGCCCGGTTGACTGTCAAAAACATTCTTGAAGAAAAAGGGCTCAAGGTGGGCAATGACGTGCACCTGCGCGATACATACCCCCACCGCCCTACGAAACTGGAGGAGTTGTAGTCGCGGCGGAAGCGAGCGGATTGAGGCCGGTCACTTGATGGTTGAGCCGGCTGTCCAGCTTGCGGGCTTCGGCCAGCAGCTCATCCTGTGTCAGCAAGCCTTTGCGGATCAGCAGGTCGATCAACGCATGCAAGACGATCATGTTCTGGTAGTCGACCTCTTCCAAATCGGCCAATTTGGCGATGACGTTTACATTTACATCCATGACAATCATCCTTTCGTACGATGGGTTACTTCATAGCTTGTCCGTATAACGAAAATATATGCGGGCGAATACCTAGTCATTCCACAACCTTTCCATAATTCTCACGCCACTTTACCGAAAACAATTCGTATACTAAAAGTGTGAAAAGCAGTATAAGTGGTCGTTAAAGCTGTAAAGCTAGGTAAGAGGAAGGAGAGAGTAAGCATGGGTTACTATGACGATATGTATGAGACGGAACGAAAGCAGCGGCGCAAGGAAGCGGGATTTGGCAAGCTTGTCGTCACTTCATTGACTTCTGCAATCATCGGGGGGATGGTAGTGCTGCTGATGCTCCCGGCCATCTCAAAATCCGGTTATCTTTCGGCGATTGAGCCAAGCTCAGTGGCCCAGGCGATGGGCGACAGCAGCACGACTTCCAATGTGATCGCGCAACCGATCTCAGTCAGTGTCGATACAGGTACAGTGAAAGCTGTTGAAAAAGTAGAAAATGCAGTCGTCGGCGTTATCAACATTCAAAAAGTAACGAATATGTGGACACAGCAAACCGGACAAGTGGAAAGCGGTGAAGGTTCCGGGGTCATTTTCGAAAAGAAAAATGGAAAAGCCCATATCATCACCAACAACCACGTCGTCTCCGGAGCGCAGAAGCTGGAAGTCTACCTGCCAAGCGGCGATAAAGTAGAAGCCAAGCTGCTCGGCAGCGATCCATACTCCGACCTGGCCGTGCTGGAAATCGACGGGTCGAAGGTGACGACTGTCGCCGAATTGGGCGATTCTTCGACGCTGAAAGTAGGCGAACCGGCGATCGCTATCGGGAATCCGCTGGGTCTGAAATTCTCCCGCACCGTGACGCAAGGGATCGTCAGCTCGCTTGACCGCTCCATGCCAGTCGACCTCGACGGCGACGGCCAACCTGACTGGGAGCTGGATGTATTGCAAACAGACGCGGCCATCAACCCTGGTAACAGCGGTGGGGCGCTGGTGAATATTTACGGACAGGTAATCGGGATCAACACGTTGAAGATTTCTCAGGAGGGTGTCGAAGGCTTGGGCTTCGCGATTCCGATCAACGACGTGAAAAAGATCACGACGCAACTGATGCAAGACGGTAGTCTGAAACGCCCGTATATCGGTGTGACGCCGCGTGATTTGACGAACGTGCCGCGCTACCACTGGACGGAAACACTGCATCTGCCGGATGAAGTCAAAGCCGGTGTCGTGGTTATGGATGTGCAAGAGTTCTCGCCTGCAGCAAAGGCTGGCTTAAAGCAGTACGACGTAATCACCAAGCTGGATAACCAAACGATCGAGAACGGTGCCCAGCTGCGCAAATACCTGACGCTGAACAAGAAAGCCGGCGAAACGGTTGACGTCACCTTCTATCGTGACGGATTCAAGAAAACCGTGAAAGTGACGCTGGCGCAACAGCAGCAGCGGAATTAGGGCATAGAACTGAAATAAGGTAAAAGGAAGGAAGAGGTGCGAAGCGGCACCTCTTTCTTTTTTGCAGGCAGATTGGGTAGAATGGGTAAGAGATAAAGGAACGAAAAGGAGCGCAGAGCGATGAAAGACGGACAAGCGGAAAGCAACAGCAAGACGGTTCAGATACAGGGGAGTGCAGTGGAGATTCTTGGGGACTTTCCGGTCCAGGTGAGCTGCATGGAGCATTTTGATCAGATTCTCGATGAGTATGTCGATCAATACGAAGTCGCACCGTATACGTACAAGCGCAGCGATGTGGACGAGCCGGGAGTGCCTGCGAGCTGCAAGAAGTGCGGGGCAGCGGGAGTCGTCGTGTTATTGAAAGTGAAGGGAAGTTAGGGCTGTGCAGATCACGATTGTTGCGGTGGGGAAGCTGAAGGAGAAGCATTTGAAGGACGGGATCGAGGAATTCAGCAAGCGGTTGAAGGCTTACTGCAAGCTGCAGTTCGTTGAGGTGAGCGATGAGAAGGCTCCGGAAGAGCTGAGTGCTACGGAGATGGAGCTGGTGAAGCGCAAGGAGGGGGAGCGGATCCTTGCGCAGATCAAGCAGGATCAGTATGTGATTGCGCTGGCGATCGATGGGCAGATGTGGTCGTCGGAGAAGCTGTCGGCTGAGCTGGATCGGTTGGCGACTTATGGGAGGAGCCAGGTGGCTTTTGTGATTGGCGGGTCGCTGGGGTTGTCGGGGGATGTGTTGGAGCGGGCGGATGTATTGCTTAGCTTCTCGAAGATGACGTTTCCTCATCAGTTGATGCGGTTGATATTGGTGGAGCAGGTGTATCGGGCGTTTCGGATTGGGCGGGGGGAGCCTTATCATAAGTAACGGCGAAAAATTGGTGGCAAGAAGGGTGTAACCATCTGTAGGAGTGATGGAGGAAGATGCTGTAGAGATATGCTGTTGAGATATGCTTAACCCTCTAGAGGTAGGCTTTAGAGGGGGTTGTGCAACCCAAAACGACATTGTTTTCCAATTGTATGGTATAATTATAGTGCGTATGGATTCGAAAAGACTTACGGATGTGGACTGTTTCGAAATTTGTAAGTAAGACGTTATTAGGAGATGCCACAAGAAGAATAATAAAAACATTAGATTTAGAGGAGTTAATTATTCTATGAGTAATAAAGAACAAGATATACTTTACCATTACTGTGGAGGAGAGGCATTTTTTAATATAATTAAACCTGAATTTCGAAAGTACGACTCTTTGAAAACGTGAAAAGGGCTCCGA
>CAMIVR010000045.1 GCA_946402065.1 uncultured Brevibacillus sp.
CCGGCAGAGAAGGTTTTGCGCCGACACTTCCCCTAGCGGATACGGCGCTTGCTGCTCGGGATTCCAGTAGTAGAATCGCTCCCAGCTCAGCAGTGGCGTGTCAGCATTGTCTGTAACAGCTGACAGCGCCTGGCTTATGTCAGCGAAAGAAAAGCAGGTTTGCTCTTTAGCAAGTGTGAGGGTTTTGATTTCAAATGCCATGCTTTCGACAGGAACGCCGATCAGGTACGTATTCTCGTCTGCTTGATTGAGCACCCGGGCGGTTTCATAGATTGCTTCGACCGTTTGCTGCTCAGGCAGCGTATCGCCACCGGGACGTCGGCCGTACATCACCGTGCAGGATTTAAGCACATTCCCGTATGCATCATACTCCAGGACAAAGGTGTGCGTAACGCGCGGGTCTTGCGGATTCCGTTCGTATTGATAGTCTAGTTTCTCTTGGGGCTGGACGTCGTAGACTCCATACCCGGTCTTCCCGGCAGGTTGGAGCAGCCTGATCAAATAGTTCGCCTCGCTGACGGAATAAGGAGCGGACTGATCTTGCCTCGCTGAAGACACCGGGGCCGTCGGGGAAAAGACTTCTTTGCGCAGGACCAGTCCTTTGAGCGCCCGGTATGTTTCTCTCCAGATATCCGCATGTGCTGCAGCGTCTTGATTTGACTGCTGGTATCCCTGCCAATCAAACAGACTGTCGGGCAGCTGATAGGCTTCTGCGTCCCCTTGATAGTATTCGTGCCTGTACTGATGGGAGAGCGGTCCAGCCTCCATCCAGGCTCCCGTGTGATACCATGTTTTGGTCAGTACGGGCGGTACGTGGGTAGATGTATCCGCTCCACCCGCCCTTGCTGCTTCTAGTGTTTCTGCGTCTAGCTGCTCGACCAGACCGAAGCCGCGAAACTCGCGCTCGATCCGATCATAGTAGCCATGGCGATAGCGGTAACTGCTGACCAATCTCGTCTGTGATATCGCATCGAGATGTTCGACGCTCTCTACCACTTGTACTGGAAACGGCAGCTTGGTCATCCACGGATTCCCCTCGTTTTTGTCCTGCAGGTAAAATTTGGTTGAAGAACAGTATGTAACCACCGTTTCCGCACCGAAGTTATTGGCGAGTTTGCACAGCAAATAGGGCTTTGTCCGCTGGCTGAAATCGTAGCACCAGTGACGCGGCTGCTGATGTTCCTCGCTGTATACAAGACATGTTGTCCCCGTTCCGTACACATCGAGAAACTCTATTTGATTGATACGGTCCCATTTGCTAGGCAGCGTGACGGTCAGGGGGGCGCTAAAAGAATTCCCGCTCTGATTGAAAAAAATCTCGATTCTCTCAGGGTAAGCATAGATGAGATCCATCGTGCCGCTGCCGTCCAAATCTGCCAGAAAGAGTCGCGAAGCATCAAAATCATTGCCGAATGCGGGAGGGTTCTCCAGTAAAACCGGCTTGCCGAACTGGCCGTACCCGAGATGGGGCCAGCATTCCACTCGGCCGTTTGTAATGCGTACGAGATGCTGCATCCCGGTGCCGAACACATCGGCAAATCGCAGTACCTCATCCTCTGTACCCTTTCGCGGCAGTGGCACTTCGTTTGTCCGTGGGCAGCTGACAGGCGAGCCGTAGCCTGCCTTGCCCTTGCTCGGATAGTAGAGTATGCGATCCGTCTCAATCCGCAGCAAATCAGCCAAACCGTTCCCCGTTACATCCACGAGGTAGTGGTCTGCATTGTAAGCGTCGTTGGTAAACGCGGAAAACGGCTGGTAGGGATGCCACGTCCGATCTGCGTCAAGCTCAAAGTAGCCGCTGCTTTGCGATGTGCCGATCACTAGCGACAGATGACCGTTGCCGGAGACGTCCATGAGCCGCTGCTGACCTTCAGGCAGTTGGTGCACCAGCGGAAATGCGGGCAGCTCCTGCGGTTTCGCATAGTTCGCAGCTGCTTTTTCCGGATTGTTCCCAGCTTCCTCACTCAGCATGGCTTCAAGGTAAAATGTCGAGACGCTGTCCTGAACCAGAATGCCGGGAACACCTTCTCCGTACAGGTCAATAAATTGCCCGACGGTATCGTTACCCAAGCTGGGCAGTGCGGCACAGTCCCAGGCCAGCAGCTGTTCAAACGGATGCGGTCCGGGTTGGAACGCTGTATAGCCGAATTGGAGTGGAGGCAGTCGCTTTGTCTGGCAGCTGCCATTCTCATAACGATAGCCAACCGATTCTACTGCTGTCAGACAAGTGACGACCGGGGTTTCTTCATAGTGAAAGCGATAGGCGTGAACGAGGGCGGGTTCTTTGCCCAGTTCCGCAAAACGGTGAAACAGCAAGATGCTGCGACAGAGGCGATGCGTCCGAATTTCGAACCCTGCCTGATAGGCAGAAAAGGAATCCTTCCGGTAAGCATCTGTCGGAATTGCGGGAAGCGGAGTGTAAGGAGATGGATTGCTAGGAGCCGGATCGTACTGACCGTAGTCGAAAACCAGCTCAAAATGGTAGGTAATCTCACTGAATTGATTCTCGTAAAAAGGCTGCGCATTGCCGTAGTATATGTGCTGGATGTATTTGTTCGTGGTCTGATCGCGGTTTTGCTCACTCAGAGAGGACGGTTTGGGATTGCCCGCTTCCGCCTCATACGTGTATGCCATATGATTGCCTTTCGTGTCAAATGACTCCTCCAGCAACCATTGAAATATCCGCGCAGGGTTCTTGGGATCGGCAATTCTCGCCTTTGCCGTCTTCCCGTATAGACTTGTCGTCTGGTCCCCGTGCACCACCCGCCAATGCTCCTCGCCTGACGGCTGCTCAATCCACCGCTCGATCCGTGCATATGACTGCTCAATCCTGGGGCGATAGGCCATCACGGTGTATGTACGGTTTCCGACGTTCGCGGTCCTCTTCCCGTTGTCGGCTATCGGAACCAAATCTTCTTCGCCGGCGAGCAGGAACGTATCAGTCGCATTGTACTGCGGTAGTCCTTTTGACGTCTTGCGTGTAATCGAAGGGATAGAGAGGGCAAAACCAAGTCCAAAGATGCCATTTCCTCCTCCTGAGCTGTAGTCGATACTCAGTTGGGGAGAGAAATCGCGACTGGCTGTTGTGTGAATCGGGATGGATAACGTGAACGTCCCGGTAAAGGCGTTGGCTTGACACTTTTCATCGATGCCTTGCATGGCTCCCCCGCCTTTGGGCAAGGTGACTTGACTGGTCTCGATTTTACGGGTCTTCGCTCCTGTAGCGCGCATAAATCGGACGTCGTTCGACATCATCTGGGCGCCGCTCCTTTCTTTCAGAATGTAGAGAGGATTTGCAACACAAAAGCCATGAAGAAGCCACAACCAAAACGAATTGCTATGAAGAGAGTTTTACAATTTTTGACACAAGACCAATCATATCGATTTTTTACATTTTTTTCAAGTGTTCTTTTTGTAAACAATTTACATAAAACAATGACGTGAGAATATGCGCTGCTGCCGCGATTGCGTTTTGTAGAAAAGTGGCGAAAATTCCGGGCATCAATCGCTGCGTGGAAGGAAGCGCCTCACATTTACGGTCATCTACTAAAAAAGCAAACGGCGATCAACACCGTACTTTGAACGTTTCATAGAATCACAGAGCGCAGCATCAGAAGGACGAGGACATGGCGTCCGCGTGATTCCAGACGTCGTTTCTCGATTTCTGCGGAGATTCGTTGGGAACCGATGGGCAACATAAAAAGCATGAGCGCCGCCCATGCCAAACCGGTAATCTCTCTACCTTGGCCGAGGAGCACTCATGCTTTTCGCTGCTCGCTCACATGATGCTATTGCCGAATAAACCGGACCAGTTCCTTCAGAAATTTATCCTGCTCACAATAAAACAGCCCATGTCCGCTGTATCGAAACGGTATCAGCTCTGATCCTTTGATCCCTGCGTGCATCAATTCGGCAAGGGAAAACGGGCACACCTTATCCTGCATCCCGTGCATGATTACTGTCGGGACGTCGATTTTGGCCAAATCTTCGCGCAAATCCTCATCGCGCAAGGCAATCAGTCCCAGGGCGGTCGCATGTCCAGCCGCTTCCAGTCCGAGGCCGTGAAACCAGTTTTGAAAGCTGGGAGTGACGTACCGGGCGAAAAAGATGCCGCCAAATGAACTTACCATCTGGGGCCGGTCTTGATACGTCTGCTCGATTAATTTATTGATGTCCTCGACCGGCATTCCATGGGGAAAGTCAGGCTGACGGGAAAACCTCGGTGCTGCAGCTCCAAAGAGCGCAAGCCTCGCTACCCTGTCGCCAGAATACCTGGACATGTAACGAATGCTGATCGCACCCCCCATGGAAAATCCGGCAAGCGTGAAATATTCCAGATCAAGCGTCTCGATGACGGCCCGGATATCATCAGCCATCCGATTGTATCCGTAGCCTTCCCACGGCCTGTCTGACTTGCCGTAGCCGCGCAAATCAACGGCATAGCAGCGAAATCCCATCCGCGGCAAAAAATCGAGCTGGTATTCAAACATCCTGTGGTTGACTGGCCATCCATGGATAAACAAGATGGGTTTGCCGTCTTTCGGTCCCACGTCCTCGACAAACAGATTGACATCTTCCTCTACAGTAACGTAGTAACCCATCACTTCTCCTCCCTCGCAGCTTCTCAGAAGCATCCGTCATCCTACCGTTATCGTATGTCAGGAGAAATCGGGATAGAATGATGGTAGGATTTTCACGTGCAGAAGTAAAACCGTTTCTAGGCAAAAGCCGTCAATTGATACGAGGTGCAGTCATCGCACCAAAACCGGTCAGCTCGTTACGAGGTAGTAATCGTACCCGCTCGCGATGGAAAACCCGCACGATTCGTACAGGCCAAGTGCCTGGCGGTTTTGCACGTCGACATCGAGACAGATCGGGATGTTTCTGTCTGCTAACATTGCCACTATGGAGCGGAGCACGTGTCTGCCGATACCTTTCCCCTGATATTCAGGCGAAACACAAAACGAAATGATGAACGCTTCCCCTTCGTCAAATCCGACTGTCACCGTCCCTACTGTAGAGCTTTCATAGCGAATGACGTACAAGTCATGCTGTTCACTGGCAAGGTTGCGCTCAAGCAATGGGCGTATGTTCGCTTCGCTTTGCTCAAAGCAGGCGATGGCAATCGCTACGAGTGCAGGCAGATCCGCTTCCTCCGCTTTCTCAATCGTTACGTGCGGATTGACCGGCGTAGGTTTCTTTGCAGAAGAAGATGCTTGATAATACATCCGATATTCGGAAAACTGGTACACTGCGCCTAGCGCCACAGCGCTCATGCCCGCCACAGACGACCCTTGGTCGGCAATCAACAGCATCCGCCCAATCCCTCGTTCGTCGCCCAACGCTTTCGCACGGGCAAGCAATTTACGGAAAATTCCTTGCCGCCGAAAGTCTGAATGAACCATCCCTGTTAGCTCGAGCTCGTTCCTCGTCCCCATCTTGTACAAGCCGAGATACCCGACGAGCTTCCCGGCTTCCACCATATACATGAGGTCATTGCCTTCTGTATCCGGCCGATTTTGCAGCATCGGCAGGTTAAGCGGAACACTCAGATCGATCCCGTCATATTGTCTACATACATCTGCGAGGGCAACAATCCGTTGATAATCTTCACTTGAAAGCCCATAGGATACGTGCAAACCATCAATCATCCAATCATCTCCTGACAACGTATTTTTTTGTCAAGATAGCTGCCAAGACCGACCATTACTATTCGTCGGGCAACCGATGCAAGCAGCGCTTAAAACGCAAAAAACCACGGACAAGCTTCCGTGGCTTTCCATATAAAACCACGGATGTGCTCGATCCGTGGTCGTTTCGTTTATGGAAAAGAACGCCCTACGTGCGTATTGCGGCTTCCATCCAGCGGATCATTTCAGTATGCGGGTTAAGGACATGACAAATCACACGATATTGTCTCATCATTTTACCCCACCTCCTGAAGTGTCCGTTTTATCTTTCCACGTGCATCGTACCACATACGAACCTTCATTGACAATGATTCGTTGAAAAACAGTCCGCATTGGCAAGATTACAAATGGATCAGCAGCAAAGCACCGCTACAGGCAGCCAGAAACAACAGCGACACGACATTCATCAGCTTGACCGTCTGCACAATGTCGTCGGCCTGAAGCGGTCTGGTCGGATCGCCCATTCGCGCCCGGTCTGAGGCAATCCCTTGGTAGTAGTTAAGGCCGCCTAGCTGTACACCGATTGCCCCGGCCACTCCCGCTTCAGCAAAGCCGCTGTTCGGACTTGGATGCAGCCTGGCATCGCGCTGCATGATGTGCCAGGCTTTTCGCCCATTCAAGCCGCACAGCCAGCTGGCGATGACAAGAAAGAGCGCACACAGGCGGGCCGGGATGTAATTCGCCAGATCGTCAAAGCGGGCAGATGCCCAGCCAAGCTGCCTGTATTTTTCGTTTTTGTAACCGACCATCGAATCGAGTGTGTTGGCTGCCCGGTAGGCCATTGCCAGTGGAGCACCGCCAATCGCGGCAAAAAAAAGCGGCGAGAGGATCGCATCGACGATATTTTCGGACACTGTCTCCACAGCTCCGCGGACAATCTCCGGTTCGTCAAGCTGCTCCGTATCCCTGCCGACGACCATCGACAACGCGAAGCGGGCATCGTCGAGACGGCCAGCGCGCAAGTGACGGTAAATGTCCATCCCTGCTTCGGCCAGCCCTTTGGTGGCAATCGACGTCGCAATCAGCCATACCTCTGCCGCCCATGCGAGCGACGGATGAATGAGTGCCAGGACTTTCAGCAGCAGCCAGACGAGCAAATAAGAACCGCCGACGAATAGCAGCGGAAACAATATGCCAAGCCATTTCAGTTGCTGTGGACGCTTGCCCCACTTGCGCAACAGCTTTTCCAACCGGCTGATCCCTTTGCCGATCAGCACGACCGGATGAGGGATCCAGCGCGGGTCGCCGATGAGCCGATCCAGCACATAGGCACATGTGATGATGATCGCTGCTCCCATTGCTACCTCCTTGTATTGACCAACTGCTTTTATTCACCGGTCATATTGCCGGGCAATTTCTTCGATCGTCAGCTGTTGCGTGCTGACCGCCTCCCGCACGGTTGCGTAGACGAGTCTGGCTACCGCATCCCCGATCGTCGTCGCTGTGCCGGCAAAGGCGTGCACCTCGGGAAAGCCCGTCTGGCTGACGGCGATGACGGCAGAATCGCTCGACGTCCCTGTCGCCAGATGCCCGTCCCGGGTAAGCAAGTGCTCGTCCTGCAGGGCAGCAGCTTTCGCTTCGGTCGCGGTCAAGAGCGCATTCACCATCGCGGCGGGCAGCATGCACCCGTCAATCAGCACAAATGTATTAATCGTACAGCACTGATACGCGGAATACGTCCTGCTTACTCTGCCTGCCCGGGCGGCATTGCCCGTACCGGCGGTCGTACAGCAGATGATGCGAAAGGCATCACCCGCCTCTTCGGCAATCGCGGCATGGGTCAGCTTGGCTGCGGTCTGCAAGCCGATCGTCGTCGCTTGCGGATATCCCCACGCGACGATCTGGTCGCGGGTCATTTCCATCGGATCCTGTGCACGATAGGTGAGCGGCACCTTCCAGTTGACGAAGTGGTCAGCCTGGTGAAAGCCTCCGCCCCACAAGGCGCTGCTTACTGTGGAGAGGACCGAGGGCGTGCGGATGAGCAGATGATCCGGCTCATATGCTATCGTCACCTGCGGCCACACGTGCGACTGGTAGAGCGACTGTGCAGCAAACGGTTGACTCATTCCGGCCTCCATGTGTGTCCATCCCAAATCACGGCAAGACTTTCCCCGCAGGCGATGGTTTCAACTGTCCAAAACTTGCCGGGGTCGCCCGTGAGCCACTTGCTCTGAAACCAGCGAAGCACGCCGCCGTGTGTGACGACGACAACCGATCCGGCAGGTTCTAACGAAGCCAGCACCTGTTTCAGCCAGCGGTCGACGCGTTCGCCCAGTTGGCTCAACGTCTCTCCCCCAGGGGGCGATAGCGCAAACGGATCGTCGTACCAGCGTTGCACTTTCGTCGGCTCGCTCGCCATCAATTCGCCGTAGGTCTTGCCATCCCACTCGCCAAAATGCAATTCGCGCAGATCTACGACCGCTTCCGGCTGGAGTCGATGCGCTGCGCCGATCATCCTGGCTGTCTCCATCGTTCTTTGCAAATCACTGGCGTAGATGTGTGTAATCGGCTCATGAACAAGCTGTTGGCTCAGTCGCTTCGCCTGGATGATCCCCGTATCGTCCAAAGCGGCGTCGGCATGTCCGAGATAACGCCCTGCCTGATTGGCGGCTGTCTGCCCGTGCCGCACCCAGATCCATTTCATAGTCCGATTCTCCCTGCAAACAAAATCAAAAGCAAGGCGACAGCCTCGGTAAGCTCGACAATCGCTCCGTAACAGTCGCCGTTCAGGCCGCCCAATTGCTTGATCAGATGCCTGGCGTACAGCCAAGCGATAACGCCTGCCGCCAATGCTGCAACAATTCCGGCAATGTGGAACAGCAGGAACAGTACGAGTAATCCTAAAAGAAGCCCACTTACTAGTTTGGCATAGTTTAAGCCAGTTCGTAAACCATTTCCCAGACCGTTAGCGGACAAATACGGAAACTGCCAGATGACCCAAGGCAGCAGCAGCCTTGCAACCAACGGTGGAACGATGAGCCAGAGCGGCGTCGCGACAAGCTCATAAATAGCTGCCACTTTGATCATCACCAGCAGGATCGCGGCAATGACTCCCATCGCTCCCACCCGGCTGTCTTTCATGATTTCCAGCATTCGCTCCCGCGAGCGATTGCTGCCCAGCCCGTCGGCCACGTCCATCCAGCCGTCAAGATGCAGCCCGCCGGTTAAGTAAACCCAGAAGACGAGGGTCAGCACAGCCGTAAGCAAGGGAGGAAGCAGCTTGCCCGCGAGGAGGGCAGCCAGCCACAACAACATCCCGAGCAATCCGCCGACTAGGGGGTAGAATGCGACGCTGTTTTGCCAGTCGCGGCTGCTGTTGCTAAGGCGCGGCACAGGTAAGCGGGTTAAAAAGGCGATGGCGTGGAACAGTGCGTTCATCCTTTCAGCCTCAACGGAATCCCGGACAAGACTGCGTATACTTCATTCGCCGCCTGTGCCACCATCTGATTCGCCTCGCCCAGCACGTCCTGAAACCAGCGCCCCAGTCTGGACATGGCCACCCCGCCCAGCCCGGCTTCCGTCGAGATGACGATGATATTCGCTTGCAGCGTCGACGCGGCATTCAGCCACTCGGCCAGCTCCGCTTTCATCGCCTGCGTAAGAAGCGGATCTCGCCACTGCTCTTCCGCTACCTGGATCATCCGGTTGCTTATCCACGTCGAGAGACAATCGATGAGCACCGTATCGCAGGCAGCATAATATGGCAGCGTCGCCAGCAGAGACGCGGGTTCCTCCAATGTGGTCCAGTTGACGGGACGGCGCTTTTGGTGCAGCTCGATTCGCGTCTTCATCTCCTCATCCGTACGGACACCTGTCGCGATGTAGAGAACGCTTTTGCCGGCAGAGGCCAGATCCTCGCCGAATTGGCTCTTTCCCGATCGCACGCCGCCTGTGATCAACGTCAAACTCATGTCGCTCGTCCCCCTTTTGCCTGCTCCTGCTCCAAAGCCTGCAGCAATCGTTCGTTTTCTTCGCGCGCCCGCACAGCAATGCGGAAATGCTGCTCGGTAAGTCCAGGGTACATCGCACAGCTGCGGATCAGGATTCCTTTTTTTCCCAGCGATTGCTGCAGTTCAGCAGCCGTATGGGTATCGGGCAGACGGACCAGCAAGAAATTCGCCTCTCCTGGACAAACCTGCCAGCCCAAACGCTGTTCGATGCAGTCGCGCAGGAATGCCCGTTCCCTGTCGATCAATTCGCGCGTTTTCTCAACGTAATCGTCTTGGGACAGACATTCTTCCCCTGCCGCCAAAGCGAGCTGATTGACACTCCATGTCACTTGCTTTTGCTTCATTCGCTCAATCACGTCCGGTTGGGCGATCGCGTAGCCGAGCCGCAAGCCGGGAATGGCGAACATTTTCGTCAGCGAACGGAGGATGATGACGTGGGGATATCGATTTAAGCGCGGCAAGAGCGTGGTCATCTTCTCTGGTGCGACGAAGTCGAGGAACGCCTCGTCAACTGCCAGGTACGTCCCGCACTGCTCGGTACGCTCGGCCATTTCGATCAACTCATGCTCCGAATAGATAAGTCCGGTCGGATTGTTCGGGTGTCCGATGAACAGCAGGTCGACATTTGCGATCAGCGCATTGCGCTCGTCTGGCCCCGGCTTATACTCAGGTTCGCTCCCGCAGCAGCCTGTGACGCGAGCGCCGAATTGCTCGGCCAATGTGACGTACTCCGAAAAGCACGGGTAGAAGACCCCTACTGTTTTCGGGGCAATCGCCTGAACCGCCAATGCCATGCATTCAGCGGCGCCGTTGCCGATGAGCAGCCACTCAGGGTCGATTCCCAGCTTGATTGCCAATGCCTGCCGCAAGTCTCGCTGGCCCGGGTCAGGGTAGTGGATAATCTGGGTCAGTTCGTTTTGCAAGCGACTCAGCAGCTTAGCCGGTGGTCCGAGCGGATTGATATTGGCACTGAAATCGAGCCATTGTTTCCGTTCAACGCCAAATCGCTCCGCTGCTGTACGCAAGTCGCCGCCATGTCCATACACCTCAAATACTCCCAAGACTCGTCCTCTCCTCATTCGCTCTCATTATTCGAAAACTTGGCTACGCCAAGCCTTTGGCGTAGCCTTAGTTGCGAAGCATAGGATGTGCGAGTGTCGGCGATGCCACAGGATGTGGCGTTTAGCTGGCCGCTTTGCACACCATTCGCTTAAAACTCAATCCCGTACACGGCCGGTACGCCTTCATTGTAATAGTGCTTCTCCGCATCGATGACGGAGACGAGATCACTAGCATCCTTCACTTCCGCTTTCGCGCTTCGGCCCGTAATGACGAGGTGAACGTGTTTCGGCTTCTGCTTGATCATGTCGAGCACTTCCTGCAACGGCAGCACGTCGTCGATCGGGAACTTCTCGATTGCCAGCGCGTTGTTCAACTCATCCAGAATCACGAGATCGAATTCGCCGCTCATCACGGCCTCTTTCGCCTGCGGCCAGCCGACGCGCAGCGCCTCGCGATGTTCTTCCGGCGTCTTCGTCCAGGTAAAGCCCACACCGAGCTGAACTATCTCCACGCCGAGCTTGCCGAGCGCGATCTGCTCGCCGTAGGAGCGCTGCGGCGATTTGATGAATTGAAAGATTTTTACCTTGAAGCCGCGCCCGACGCCACGTACGGCGAGACCGAGCGCCGAAGTCGTCTTGCCCTTGCCGTCGCCCGTATAGACGAGTGTCAGTCCTTGCTGGTTCTCTCTGCTTCTGCCCATCGTCATTCCTCCTTTGCCCGAAACATGTTCCCAATGCTCGCAGTTACTTGTTCTGAAAGGCCATCATTTGCTCGTGGATATACGTCATATTTACGTGCTGTCTGACATTCTCCGCGAGCGTATCAAAGCCCCGCTCGCGCAATCGGGCAAAAGAAGCGCGGTCCTCGATCGGCGCGAGCCCTTTGCTTTGGCGGATATCGTTGAGCAGCGCCTTGCGGAAGGCATCGTTGTGAAAAATATCGTGAAAATACGTCCCTATGATTCCATTCGAACGATCCCACACACCCTCGGCCCGATCACCCAGTTGAATCAGCGGATTGATGTGCCCGAGATACTCGGAGCGGCCCATGTGAATTTCGTAGCCGTGTACTTCAAGCTGCTTGTCGCCATAGGCGATGGTGCCGGAGGAAAGCTTGGTGATTTTCGTGCCGGCCATCGTCGTCCGCATGGGAATCAGCCCCATCCCGGCAATTTCTTGCAGGGGAGACTCGACCCCACCCGGATCGTGCAGCGCTTCCCCGAGCATCTGATAGCCGCCGCACAGTCCGAACAGCCGCGCTTTTTTTTGCTGCACGCTAGCAATGATTTGCGCTTCCAGGCCGATTTCCCGCAGATGCTGCAGATCTTCGAGAGTGTTTTTGCTGCCTGGCAAAATAATCAGGTCAGGCTCGCCAAGCTCGGAAGAGCGCGTGACGTAGCGAACGTGGCAGTCTGCTTCGACGGCAAGCGGATCGAGGTCGGTAAAATTGGCGATCCGCGGGTAGCGGATGACGGCAATGTCTATTTCTTTGGCCGCATCGGCGCCTGAAGGGAGCAAATCCAGTACGAGCGAGTCCTCTGCCTCGATATTCAGATTCGGTATGTACGGGACGACACCCAACACCGGCTTGCCCGTATAGCGCTCAAACCAGTCGAGACCGGACTGCAGCAGCGACAGATCGCCGCGGAACTTGTTGATCACCACGCCGATGACGCGATCGCGGTCCTCCGGTTCGAGCAATTGCAGCGTCCCGACCAGACTCGCGAACACACCGCCGCGGTCAATGTCGGCGACCAGGATGACCGGGGCATTGGCGATCCGGGCGACGCGCATGTTGACCAGCTCGCGGTCGTTCAGATTGATCTCCGCCGGACTACCTGCACCTTCGATGACGATGCGCTCGTACTGCGAAGCAAGCTCTTCATAAGCGGAGCGGATCACTTCGACGCCTGTCGGAAAAAACTCCGAGCGGTAGGCTGTCGCTTGCATGTTGCGATACGGAACGCCGTGGACGACGATCTGGGACGTATTGTGCCGTGTCGGCTTGATCAATATCGGATTCATCAATGTCGTCGCCACGATACCGGCCGCTTCCGCCTGTACCCCCTGTGCCCGGCCGATCTCTTTGCCGTCAACCGTGACATATGAGTTCAAGGCCATGTTTTGTGACTTAAACGGCGCAGTCGCATAGCCGTCCTGGGCAAAAATCCGGCACAGGGCAGTGACGAGAATGCTTTTTCCGGCGTCGGAGCTGGTGCCCTGGACCATGAGCGGGACCGCTTTAGCCATGGGCAGCTACCTCCCTGCACTTGTCCAGCCAGCGCTCCACCATGGCCGGATTGGAAGCGAAGTGCAGGTGGGTATACCCGGCGATCAAATTGCCTTGGATGTATCCTTCTGCTTTTACACCGCGCATCCCTTTTGTCTGGTAAGCAGGTGTAACCGTCGCCGTCGTCGCAAATGTCGAATAATGGAATTCATGGCCGCGAGCCTGATCGTCCCCGGGCAGCAAAAAGTTGGCCGGGTTGCCGGTTATCTCGCGGTACCCGAGTGCAGCCAGCTTCGGCTGCATGGTCACGCTGCCTGGTATGAGCCCGACCATCGGATACGCCTGATTGTCCGTCGTGCGGATTTCATCGGTAAGATACATGAAGCCGCCGCACTCGGCAAGCGTGGGCAAACCTTTTTGAATTGCATTGCGAAACGATGCTTTCACCGCTTCATTGGCGGACAGCTCTCGGGCGAACTCTTCCGGAAAGCCTCCGCCGATGTACAGGCCGTGAACGCCTTCAGGTACGGATTCTCCGGCAAGCGGCGAAAAGTAACAGCACTCTGCACCGTGAAGAGCGAGCAATTCCAAATTTTCCGGATAGTAAAAGTGAAACGCTGCGTCTTTGGCTACAGCGATTTTGATTCGAGCGTGTCCTCGTCCGCTACGCTGCCGCGACGCAAACATTTCGCTTTTCGCTGTCAATGGCGGAGCGCCGGACAAGGAGAGCAGTCGGTCTAAGTCTACACTCTCACCCACTCGTTCGGCAAGTGCATCGAAGAACGGCCGCAGCTCACCGCGCTCCAGACTGGGAATCAGTCCGAGATGGCGCTCCGGTACGGAAATTTGGTCAGCCCGGGTCAAGTAACCGATGACGGGAATACCGCATTCCTGCTCAATCGCGGTCTTGACGATTTTAAAGTGCCCTTCGCTGCCCAGCTTGTTGGCGATGACACCGACGATTCGAGCGTCGTCTGCGAAGCTTTGGAATCCTTTGACGATCGCCGCTACGCTGCGCGCCATGCTCTGGCAATCGACGACGAGAATCACCGGGCTCTCGGTCAACTGGCTGATGTGATACGTACTGCCGTCGTTGTTCTGCGGATTTTTCCCGTCATAAAAGCCCATCACGCCTTCGATGATGGAAATATCGGCACCCTCGCTGCCGCGCAGAAAAATTTCCTTTACGGTATTCTCGGACAGCATCCAGCTATCCAGATTCCGCGACTGCCGTCCGGTCACAGCCGTGTGATAGCTCGGATCGATGTAGTCAGGTCCGCATTTGAAGCCCTGGACGGTCAGGCCGCGCTTTTGCAGGGCAGCCATGATCCCGATCGTCATCGTCGTCTTTCCTGCACCACTGCCGGTACCGGCAATGACAATCCGACGCTGTGTCATATTTCTTCCTCCTTCCCTAGGTGAAGCATATGAGACCGACCGAAATGGTCACGTTGCCTGACTTTTTCTTGGTGACGACGAGCTTGTCCGCCTGGCTGTACAGCTTTGCCGCGGGTTCACTGACACCATACGCCCCGGTAAAGCGGTGGACCGTTTCCGACGGTTCTTCGATCGGCACGCTGTTCAGCTGCTCAGGCGAATAGCAAATGAACTCCCAGCCGTATTTGGCGATTAGAGCAAGCAGGCCCGCCTCATCTTTTTTCAGCTCAATCGTGCACAGCGCTTTGACACTTTTGATGGAAAATTGCAGTTCGGCAAGCGTTTCGTTGATGACTCCCTCGATCTCTTCCGCTGATGTGCCGCGATTGCAGCCGACTCCCAGCACAATCACTTTTGGCCGGTAAACGACGCCGTTGCGCAAAATCGCCTGTTCTGATTCGGCCAGCAGCCGATGCGTAACGACCAATGCCGCATCCGGACGAACCGCCAAAGCCGAGGGTATATCCGGATAGCTTTTGATGTTGGCGGGAATCGGCGTATCGTGCATCCACCAGTTCGTCTCGCCCGACTCCTGAACAATCGCGATGTGTTCCTCGTTCACCACCGAAGCACTGACCGGCGTCAGCTTTTCGGCGGAATCCCAAACCCAGCCGAACCGGCGGCCAAACAGATCGACGGGAATCGTCTTCTGCACATCAGACGCAGTCGTGACGATTGGTCTGGCATCAATCGCCGCCGCGACCTCCAGGGTCAGCTCGTTCGCTCCGCCGAGATGTCCGGAGAGGACGCTGATCACGTTTTCGCCTTTGTCGTCGATGACAACGATGCCCGGATCGGTCTTTTTGTCGCGCAACAGCGGAGCGATCATCCTGACGACAGCACCGAGCGAAATAATGATGATCAATCCCTTGTAGGCAGGAAAAAGCGCCGGAAAGAGCAAACGGACGGAGCCGTCGAACAGCTGGATGTGCTTGTCAGCCTCGTCCCCGCGGGCAAACTTGCCCATGTAGTACAGATCGGCATGGGAAAATTTCTCGTGCAGGCGCCGGGCCAGCTCCACGCCGTGCTTCGTGATAGCCACGATCGCGTAATCGCCACGCTGATCAATCGTCGGAATCTCGTCTTCTCTCAGCTCAATCTTCATGCCTGTACCCCTTTGCGAAAGCCATGTGTAAACGTCTTGTCGTACAGCTTGGAGCGGTACTCGTCTTTTTCGTGAATATCGGGAGAAAGCGCCCACCCCGCTAAGATCATCGCATGTGAGCGGATCCCGTTCTTCTGCATGTCGCTGTCCATGTTGGCAATCGTCGTCCGCACGATCAGTTCGTCAGGCCAGCTTGCGCGCTGGACGACGGCAACCGGCGTATCTTCGCTCCAGCCTGCGGCGAGCAGCTCCTTGGCTACTTTTTTCGTCAGGGTCGCACTGAGGAACAGCGCGATGGTGCAGTGATGCTTGGCCAGCTCCGACAATCGTTCCCGCTCTGGCACCGGCGTTCTGCCTTCAGCCCGGGTCAGGATCAGCGTCTGGGTCAAATCAGGGATGGTCAGCTCAGCGCCGACCGCAGCCGCAGCAGCAAAGACAGAGCTGACGCCAGGGATGATTTCACAGCTGATGCCCTCGCGCTTGAGCAGGGCGATTTGCTCCATCGTCGCCCCGTACATGGCAGGATCGCCCGTATGCAGCCGAACCAGTTTTTTTCCCGCTTTAATGCGGCTGGCGATCACCTCAATCATCTCTTCCAGGGCCATGCCGGAGCTCTTGATCACTTCCGCCTCCGGGTTGGCTTTCGCTACGAGTGCTTCGCTCACGAGTGAGTCCGTGTAGAAGACGACATCTGCCTCCTGCAGCAATTTCAGTCCTTTTACCGTAATCAGATCGGGATCGCCCGGTCCGGCACCGACTATGTACATTTTCATTATTTTCTCACCACCATCAGTGTAAGGTATTCCAGCTCCGCTCCTTCCAGCTCGGTCACATCGCGCCAGATCATCTCTTCACTGGACGTCGCTTTCGTCACAACCGCCGCGTTGTCCAGCAGCTGCAAGTCACGCAAAATCATCAGCATCATGTCGAGCACTTTCGCTACTTTGATAAAAATCACGCAATCATGCTCTTCAATCGCCTTGCGCATCGCCTCGTAATCTTCAGTCGCCGGGATGATCGCGGTCTGCTCATCACCGTCCGCGAGCGGCAGCCCGAGCTGAGAGGCAACGGCGGTGACCGACGAAATGCCTGGCACTGACTTGACCGTGACTTCTGGATGCAGCTCCTTCATCAGACGCATCATGTGGATAAACGTGCTGTACAGCATCGGATCGCCTTCGGTGACAAAGGCGACGTCCCTGCCCTGGCTCAACTGCTCCCAGACTGTTTCGACTGTCTTCGCCCACTGCCGCTCCAGTGTCACTTTATCTTTAGTCATCGGAAATACCAGTCCAAGCATTTCCTTTTCCTGCGTGTTTACGTACGCTTCCGTAATTTGCAGCGCATAGCTCTTGCTGCCAGAGCGTTTTTTCGGATAGGCGATGACAGGGGATTCCTTCAACACCCGAAATGCTTTCACCGTAATCAGCTCCGGGTCACCAGGGCCTACACCCAGTCCGTACAAGGTACCTACTCTACTCATCGTGCGCTCTACACCTTTCTGTTGGCAGTTATGAGATATATCGGATTCAACCCTTCAAACCGGGTCAAATTCAGGATCGGTTTGCTGCGGGCGATTTGCGCCAGTGTTACCTGAAAATCAAACCCTTCCTCCTGAAACGCCTGCGTCGCTTCATAGAGATTTTCGATGGTTGCGGCGTTGAGGACGATGCGTCCGTTTGGTTTCAGACGTGTACAGATGATGTGCAGCAGTTCCCTGATCTCCCCGCCGCTGCCGCCGATAAACACAGCATCCGGATCGGGAAACTGCTCCAAGCCAGCCGGTGCCTTGCTGTGCAACAGCGTCAGGTCGGTGCGGAATTTGTGCATGTTTTGCCGGCAGTTTTCCAAATCGTCGGCATTCTTTTCCACGGCGAATACCTGACCGTTGCGGGCAATCCGTGCCGCTTCAATCGCGACGGACCCGGTGCAGGTGCCGATATCCCAGACCGTACTGTCGTCGCGCAGCTGCAGATTGGCGATGCTCAGCACGCGAATTTCCCGCTTCGTAATCAAGCCCTTGTCAGGCTTGCGCTGAATAAATTCGTCATCGGCAATGCCCAGTGCCCACTGCGGGCCATCCGCACGCTTGCGCAGAATCACCACATTGAGCGGAGAGAACACCTGTTCAGCCATATCGGCCAGTGTGTACCAGCCTGTCCGCTCGTCCGCTCCGGCCAAATTCTCCGCGACAAACGCTTCGTACTCGTCCATCCCGAAGCTCAGCAAGTACCTGGCGATCGCCGACGGGCTGTTTTCCTCGTCAGTCAGCAGGGCTACCTTGGCACGTCCGTCGATACGCTGTGCCAGCCCTTTCATGCTGCGCCCGTGAACACTCGTCACCATGGCATCCTGCCAGCTCTCTCCCATGCGGGCAAAGGCGAGTTGCAGGGAGCTGAGGTTCGGATAGATCTCGACCGGCAGCTTGTTTGCCAGGTATCCGCCGATGCCGTAAAACAGCGGGTCTCCTGATGCCAGCAGCACCGTGTCTCTCGTCTCTGCCTTCAGCCGATCGACAACCGCAGCCAGTCCCCCCTGATAGACGAGCCGCTCCCCTTCGAACTCGGGAAAAAAGCCGAGATGGCGCTCGCCACCTACCAGCAGCTCACACTGATTGATCCACTCACGGTACAGCGGCAGCAATCCCGCCTGTCCGTCGTCGCCGATCCCGATCACCTTCAACCGTTTTTTTTCGTCGCTACCTGTGCCGTTACCCATGTCGTGTCTCCCTTCCTAACACTTCGCCCTTCATCGTCGAGATGACCGTTTCGATCGCCAAACCGCCTTTCACGGTTTGCAGGCCAACTTCGGAACAATATTGGCAAAGGATAGCAAAAAACGTGCGATAGCCGTGCTCGACCATCAAGTCGCC
Organism: uncultured Brevibacillus sp.; assembly: GCA_946402065.1. Classification (GTDB taxonomy): domain Bacteria; phylum Bacillota; class Bacilli; order Brevibacillales; family Brevibacillaceae; genus Brevibacillus_D. The sequence continues at coordinate 18,346 of CAMIVR010000045.1, forward strand.
GACAAACGCTGCCGTATTGGCCGTGCGAATCTCCTCCTGCAGCGCTTCCGGCACGCCGGCCTCTGCCGCCACACCGGCGAGAAAATTGAAATCGATCGGAGCGCTTTTGGAGTGGACCATCGTCACGCCCTGAGCCAATTTGGAAAATTTACCCATCATGCCAACCAGTGACACCTTCTTGACTTGCGGGTGCTTTTTGCAGACGAGCAGGGAAAAACCGATAAAATCCCCCATCTCGATAAACGCTTCCTCCGGCAAATCCGGGTACAGCTCGATCCCGACTTTTTCACTGCGCCCGCCCGTAGACAGGACAAAGTGCTCACAGCCGTTGGCCACAGCGACGTTAATCGCCTGAACAATGCTCGCCTTGTAGGCAGATGTGGAAAAGGGAACAACGATGCCACGCGTTCCCAGAATCGAGATGCCACCGACGATGCCAAGCCTGCCGTTCAACGTTTTCTTGGCGATTTCTTCGCCATCCGGCACAGAGACAACGATGCGTACGCCGCGGTTTATCCCGTATTCGTCAAGCACGGACTGGACCGTCTCGCGAATCATCTTGCGCGGCACCGGATTAATCGCTGCCTCTCCTACGGCGATTGGCAGCCCTGGTTTTGTCGCCCTGCCAACCCCGATGCCACCGTCCAATTCAATTCCCGGCTTGTCATGCCAGGTCACCGTAGAGATGATTAAGGCCCCGTGCGTCGCATCGGGGTCATCTCCGCCATCCTTGATCGTACTGGCCGTACCTTGCTCGGATGTATAGGTGCAGTCTTCCATCTGAAAGGTAACCGCCTGGCCGATCGGCAGCATAATCGTCGCTTCTGTCTGCTTCTCTTGAAGGATCAATGCCGTCAGTGCGGCTTTGGCAGTCGCGGTGGCACAAGCACCGGTCGTGTAGCCGTGACGCATCGGTTTTGTCTCTGCTTCCTTCATGTCTTACTCCTGCCGTTCCGCCATCAGCGAAAGAGCGTTTAGCGCTGCGACTGTAACCGGGCTTCCGCCTTTACGGCCGCGGTTTGTAATAAACGGGATGTCCAGCTTTGCCAGTTCTTCTTTGGACTCGGCAGCCGAGACAAAGCCTACCGGCATGCCGATAACCAAGCCTGGCTTGGCTTCGCCTTCTTTCACCAGGCGGATTAACTCCAGCAGTGCCGTCGGAGCGTTGCCGATGGCAAAAATGCCGCCTTCCGCCTCCTTGACCGCCTTGCGAATCGAGACGATCGCCCGCGTCGTATTGAGCCGCTTCGCTTCTTCCATGACATCGCGGTCAGATATGTACACCTTCACTTCGCCGCCGAATTTTTCGATCCGGGCCTTGCTGATCCCCACTTGTACCATCTGCACGTCGGCTACGACCAGCTTGCCGGAGCGAATCGCCTTGATTCCGGCAGTAATCGCATCCGGGTGAAAGACGAGGCTGCGACCCAGATCAAAATCCGCCGAAGCGTGTATGACGCGCTGAACGACCGGGTACTGCTCGGCAGTAAACGGATGGGCGCCAAGCTCCTCGGTAATGATCTCAAAGCTCTTCTCTTCGATCTCCTGCGGCTGTATTGTCAACGGTTTAAACTCTGTATGAAAATCCATCCATCATACCTCCTGTAAGCATCTGTTTAGTTCTTCGATTACATCAGCAAATTCGGAAAACTGCACCCCGTAAGCGATTGCCGGCCGGGCGATGACAATCGTTTCGATGCCCATCTCAAGCGCTGCTTCCAGCTTTTCGTCGACTGCGCCTACTTTGCCGCTCTCTTTGGTAATCATCAGCGTAACCTTGTAGTGGTCGTACAGCGCCCGATTCAACTCCTTGGAAAAAGGTCCCTGCATCGCGACGATGTTTTTCTGCTCCAATCCGAGCTCTTCGCATTTTTGCATGTTGTCGGTACGCGGCAGCATGCGTGCCACCAGCTGCACATCTGGCATACCAAGCAATCGTTTGGCAAACACTTGCAGCGTCTTGCTGCCAGTCGTGAGCATGATCACGCCGCGCTTTTCCGCTGCCAGCTCTGCCGCCTGGGCGTAATCGGCTACGATCGTGACTTTCGGGTGATTATGGTACGACTGGCTTTCCCGCTCGTAGCGAATGTACGGCACCTCGGCTTGCTTCGCGCCAGCCATTGCGTTTTTCGATGCTTCCTCGGCATACGGATGGCTGGCATCGACGATCGCCTTGACGTGTTTGCTTCTGACCAGTTCGCCAAAGTCTTCCGCTGTCAGTCTGCCGACCTGGACGGGCAAGCCGGCTTCCGTCATGCTTTTCGCTGCACTCTCGGTTACGACAGTGGTCAGCAATTCGTAGCCTGCAAGCTTGATTTGCAATGCCAGTTCTCTGGCGTCGCTCGTTCCGGCTAAGACGAGAATCATTCGGGATCACCTCCTACTTTTGCTTTGCCAGATTCGCCGATTGATGATCGTGCCCGTGATCGTGGTCCCCCGTGGCTGTGATCATGCTCGTCATGCGTGTGATCGTGCTCTCCGTGGCTGTGATCATGGTGATGGTGGTGATGGTGATCATGTCCGTGATCATGATGATGGTGGTGGTGATCATATCCGTGATCGTGATGATGGTGGTGATGCCCGTGATCATGATCGTGGTGGTGATGGTGATCGATGTGCTCCATTGCATCCAGACGATACTGGCACGTATCGCAATTCATTTTCACCTCGTCCGCCAACGCCTCTTTGACCCGATCGGCAAATACATGGCGCAAGAACGGGTGGAATCCGAAGTACTCCGTCATGGCAAAGGTCACGTCCGGGTGTTGGCCGCGCAGGTCTTCGAGCATCCGCTCCATCCGCTTGATCAGTACACCTGTAAAGAGAAAATACGGCAGGATCACGACTTGTCGCGCTCCCAGCCGCAGACAGCGGTCGACCCCTTCCTCGACCAGCGGCGCTGTCACGCCGATAAACGACGTTTCGACCCATTTCACCTGCAGCCGCTCCCACAGCAAGCGGGCCATTTTGAACAGATCGCTGTTGGCGTCCGGATCGCTGCTGCCGCGACCGACGATCAACAGCGCCGTATCGCGATGCTGTTCAGACGTGTTCACACCGATTTCGTCCAGGCGCGAACGGAGGATATGCAGCACCTGATCGTGAATGCCGATCGGCCGTCCGTAAATGAACGCGACTTGCGGATACTTCGCTTTCATCTCATCAATTGCCGCCGGGATGTGGATTTTCGCATGTCCCGCCGAGAACAGCATCATCGGGATGATCGCGATGCGTGTAGCGCCGCGCTTGATACATGCTTCCATGCCTTGCATCATCCCCGGCCGTTCAAACTCCAAAAAGCATGTCTCTACGATCGGCACATCCAGCTCCGGTGCGATTCCCTCGATAAACTGCCGCACCTCCTGATTTCCCTCCGGATCCTTGCTGCCATGCCCGACAAAAAGTACTGCGTCCATTGTACATCCCTCCTGTTATTTTCCTCTCGCTTAGGGCTCGCGATGAAATTAGTTCCCGCTTTTGCTGGCAAAATATCAGCGTTTTTTTGATTTTTGTCAGCAAATTAGCGGAAGTTAATTCATCGCGATGCCTTAGTCGCCGCAGACCGCATTTTCAATGACGAGTACGGGCACATCGCGATGGGCGTAACCTTCGATTTCTTTCACGCGTTTAAAAAACTTGTGGAATCGCTCGTTTGGATAGCCTTTGGCGATATACCGCTGAACGATCCGCTCGACAGTTTCCACAATCTGATCCGGCTCAATGCCTTCTGCCACCGGCTGACCGGCATGGGCGTTCCGCCCCACCGTTTTCGCCCCCAGAAACAAGTCGAACTTCCCTCGCCGATAGACGATGCCGATGTCCTCTTTAACCGCGCCGTAGCACGTCATTCCGCAACCGTTAAAGCCGATTTTCAGTTCCTTGGGAACCGCAAGACCATTCAAACGATTGTAAATGTCTTCGGCATACGGGATGGATTCGTCTTTTTCCCCGTAGCAGAAATCACATGCCTTGAACTGCACCACATCGCCGATCGGCGAGAGCAGCAGACCGGCTTCCTGCAGCTTCTCTGTCAGCTCATCGGGATTCGCCGTCGGTACCCGCATGATGATACTGTGGTGCGGCGTGTATTCAATCTCGCCTTTTTCTCCCGCTGCTTCCGCGAGCAGCACCATCTGCCGGGCTGTAAATTTCTTGTTGGCGACGCCCGGACTGACCGCGAATTCAAAAATGGACTCCTGTTGAAAAACCGGAGACAACGCTGTACCCGGCGAACGCTCGGCTTCTGGGTTGCTCATGGCGACGCCACTTACCAGCTCGAGCGCTTCCATCGCCAAATCATACGCGCTGCTCTGGTTTCCCACTGCGAAGACTGTGCTGTTGCTTCGTGCCTGCAGCGCGCTTTCCCGCGTACCGAGCGTTCGCTGCTGCGGCTGTGTGCCCCCCGATGTTTGCGGCTGCGGCGCAGATTGCATGGCCGGCTGCTTGGCAGTCACGGTCTTCGCTCCCTTTTGCCGCTCGTCTTCGGTCCTTTGAGCTGCACCGTCGGACTGCTGGGCTTCTGCCTCAACATCATCCTCCCACTGTTCCAGTGCCCACGGCTCCGCTTCTGGCTTCAAGCGCTGGTGCGGCTTCAATCGCTGTACAGCCGTATCGAGCGTGTATTTGCGTTGATAACCGCGTGGCGTAATCATTTTTCCGTCGTACAAGAACGTCGTCGAGTTGCCGATAATGACGGTTGTGAGCATGCCTATATCGTGATCGAGCATGTTGGCGAGCGTCGAGATGACGATATGCTCCCGATCGCGGTACGCGCTCTTGACGATGCCGACTGGCGTATCGGGAGAGCGATACTGCAGCAGGATGCGCTGCGCTTCAACGATCTGCCGGGTCCTCCGTCCGCTGCGCGGATTGTACAGGGCGATGATAAAATCAGCCTGTCCGGCTGCGTCGATGCGTTTGGCGATCAGTTCCCACGGCGTCAAGTGATCGCTGAGGCTGATCGTACAGGCGTCGTGCATGACCGGCGCCCCTAGCAGGGAAGCGCATGAATTGATCGCAGAAATTCCGGGAATGACTTCGATTTCGACGCCAGTCGCTTCCGTCCAGCCTTTCTCGATCAATACTTCGTAGACGAGGCCAGCCATTCCGTATACGCCTGCATCACCACTGGAAATGACCGCGACTTTTTTGCCTGCTTCCGCTTGTCTTACCGCTTCTTGAGCCCGACTTACTTCTTCGGTCATGCCCGTGCGGACAATGTGCTGATTGGTTAAAAGTCCGCTAATCAGGTCTACGTATGTGTTGTAGCCAATGATGACGTCACTCTCTTCAATTGCTTCCCTCGCCCGCTTGGTAATATGGTCAAAGCTGCCTGGGCCAAAGCCGATAATGAGCAATTTCCCTTTCATGTAAGTGAGCACCAGCCTTTCTTCCTCAAGTTCGTTGCCTAAACGAGCTGCAGTTGAACGCGTGCCAACCGGTTGCGCAGCTCTGCTATCGTCCGCGGACGCGGCTGTCCGCCAAAGGGAGAACGGATCGTTTCCGGCAATGCGTCCCACATCTCGAGCAGCAGCGGGACTTCCAGATGCAGCTCATCCAGGCGCTCTCGCTGCGCAAACACCTCGTCAGGCGTCCCTTCCATGGCAAGTGTGCCTTGATGCAGGACGAGCACCCAATCCGCCCATTCATAGACGAGTTCGACATCGTGTGTCGACATCAGAATCGTTGTTCCCATGCTGTGAATGGCTTCAAGCTCCCTGAGCAATTCACGGGCGTGCAGCCGGTCAAGACTGGCTGTCGGTTCATCGAGCAGCAGCAGTTCCGGCTGCAGAGCCATCACTCCGGCCAGCGAGACGCGTTTTTTCTGACCGATACTCAGCTGGTGTACCGGTCGATCGAGCATTTTGTCCAAGGAGAATCGGACAGCCACATCCTCTACGCGCCTCCTGATCTCATCTTCCGCCAGCTTGGCATTGCACAGTCCGTACGAAATATCTTCCCCTACCGTGCTGGCAACCAACTGCTGCTCGGGATCCTGAAAAACGAGTCCCACTGACTGTCGCAGAGCGGCCAACGAGCGTCTGTCGTAGCGAATTTCTGTCCCCTTCCATTTGATCCGGCCGCTGTCTGGGCGATATATCCCGTTTGCATGCAAAAACAATGTCGATTTCCCGCAGCCGTTATGCCCCAGCAGGGCGATGCGCTGACCTTCCGGTATGCAAAGCGATATGCCCTGCAAAGCCGGATGGTTCGCTCCAGGATAGCTGAATTGAACATTGTCAAACTCGAGTAGATCTGTCATCCCGTCAACTCCTCATCCACGTTTCCACTGTTGCCAGCAGCAAGCAGCCCGTTATCGCCTCGACAGTGTACCTGGGTGACTTCACCTGTTTGCTGAAGGAAATCACCCGCAAATCACCTGTAAAACCACGTGACAACAAGCCAACCGACAGCTGTGTGTAGCGAAGCCACGTCCGCGTAAACAACTGGACCACCAGCCGCCCGACGTCGTGCAATGTCTGCCGGAAGCCAGCATGTCCTCCCCGGGATTGCTGGGCTGTCCAGAGCTGTTCGGCAGTCGCCAGGAGCACGAAGACAAAGCGATACATAACCAGCAGGAGTTCAACCAGAACTGTGGGACATTTGCTTTTTCTCATGACGTGCAGCACTTCCGTGAACGGCACGGTCAGCAGCAAAAAGTAGACACAGGCCACAGCAGCTAAGGAACGAAAAAAAATTTCAAACACCCGGTGAAGACCCGCTTGACTGAGATATACGTACCAGTCGAACAGCGAATGGCCGACGAGCACATCGGGTTGTATCGCTAGCTGCTGGCTGCTGCCGACAAATTCGATGCACAAGGCAGGCATGCTCATCAGTAAAAAAGCGGCAGGCAAAACCAAAAGCCGCAGGTATGCGGCCAATGGTATGCGGGCGTACACGGTGATCCAGATGCTCATCCAGAGCAGGAGCAACAAATGAACAGCCGTATGGGAGACAAGCGCAAGACAGAGGGCTGCCAGTGAAAACAGCACCTTCCCATCTGCTCGCACTTGCCTCAACCGGTTTGTGTAGACGAAGGAATCAAACAGAATGTTCATTTTTCAAATCCTTGGCAGTTCGCCGGCCTTTGTAAACGCCGATCGCATATCCGACAATGCCTGCCCCGATCGCCGCTTGCAAGGCAAACAGGAGGCTCTCCGTCTCGCTTCCGGGCGGCTCCATCAACGGCTGGAACCACGGTTCATAATCTGGCGCCAGCTCGCCAATCGCTTCCTCTGCTGCATCGTCTGCTCCGCCGAATTGAGAGTTTTTCACGATCAACAGCGGTGCTGCGGCAAGGACGACGACTACGATCAACAGCAGGATGTTCGTCAATCGATTCGATTTTTTCATCTCGTTCTGTACCCTCCCTTCCGCATCAGCATGAGCTGTTCAACCTCCGAGCGGTTGTACGACTGCAGCCAGTTCCACACGAGAACAGTCAGCAGCCCCTCGCTGATCGCCAGCGGAACCTGTGTCAAGGCGAAAATGCCGGCGAATTTGACGAAGGCAGCAAAGATCCCTCCGTTTGCAGCAGGAAACGCCAGGGCAAGCTGCAGAGACGTAACCACATACGTCATCAAATCAGCCAGTGCTGCGGCAAGGAAAATTGCCACCTTTTGATTGCCGCCTGAGCGCATGATCAACTGGTATACCCCGTAGGCGACGAACGGACCCGCTACCGCCATGGAGATTCCATTGGCCCCGAGTGTCGTCAGGCCGCCATGAGCGAGCAGGATCGCCTGGAAGAACAGCACAAGCCCCCCGAGGACGCTCATCGTCAGCGGTCCGAATAACAGCGAGCCCAGCCCGGTTCCCGTCGGGTGTGAGCTGCTGCCGGTAACAGACGGGATTTTCAATGCGGACAGGACAAAGGCAAATGCGCCGACCAGTCCCAAGAGCAGTTTCGCTTCAGGCTTCTCTTTGGTAATCCGCTTGATCTGGAGCAAGCCGAGAATAAAAAACGGCAGATACAGCACCCACCAAAAAATCGCCCAGCCTACCGGCAAGAAGCCTTCGGCAATGTGCATGGCATGGGCTTCCTGTGGAGCATTCAGCAAAAAGTAAAGTAAAAAGGCAATCGCTGCTACGGAGCCAAACCGATTCCATCTTCCTTCCACAACATCACGTCCTATCAAAAATGGTAGAAATGCCCGAATCAAACGAAAAAGCATCTCCAGGAATTGCTCCCGAAGATGCTTCATAGACAGATTTGCCGCCAGCTTTGCCTGGTTTGATGGCTATTCATGCCATGATACACCTCCTCATCCTCGTGAGTTTGTTGATGTAGATTCGATAAGGCAGGTCTCCTGGCTCAAGGTCATTGCATGTACACGCCCTTCCCATTTTCACGCGGAAAACAGTGGGTGTTGCCCCATGTGCACATGCTCCCTATTACAGTGGCGGGACCGCGTCGGCTTTTCACCGAACTTCCCTTTTAAGCTTCCGTTTCGCAATGAAACGAACAGCACCTTATGAATGTCATTATGAAGTTTTGATAAGACAGACCATTCATCGCCCATCGCCCTGATGGCGCTACTTGAAATTAGTACCATTGTAAATCAAACAAGCCCGTTTGTGAATAAAAATATGTACACGGTTTCATTATTAAGCAGGATTTACATGCGAATTTACAGTATGGAACTAGATTTTGTGGAGGGTACAGTTGCAGGTGGGGTTCTAAAAACAGAGCAGCTGATATCAAGCAAACATTTCACATGGTAAACAAGACAGGGAACCGTATCATGACGGACGCGTTTCCCTGCCTTTTTTATCCCCGTATAAACTTGCCTAAGCGAGCAAGCTCTCGATGTCAGCTTTCAAATCAGCGGGCTCTGTTCTCGGCGAAAACCGGCTGCGGACATTCCCTTCGCGGTCCACGAGAAACTTGGCGAAGTTCCATTCGATCTCTTCCCCGTTGCCTTCGGGCGCTTGGTCCTTCAAGTATTGATAGAGTGGATGGGTGTGCGGTCCGTTCACTTCGATCTTGGCAAACATCGGGAAGCTCACTCCGTAGTTCCCTTCACAGAACTGGGCAATCTCTTCATTTGTCCCCGGCTCTTGCTGCATGAACTGATTGCACGGAAACCCGAGAATTTCCAGTCCTTGTTCGCGGTAGGCTTCGTATAGTTCCTGCAGTCCTTTGTATTGCGGAGTCAAGCCGCATTTGCTCGCCGTATTGACAATCAGCAGCACGTTTCCTTTGTAGTCAGCCAATGATTTGTCTGCACCTTGCAGCGTTTTTGCGGAAAAATCGTACACGTTCATGCACTCATCGCTCCTTCGTTAATCTGTTGCCAATTTCTATTCTACCTAAGAAGTCGCTCGCAAGTAAAACATCCATGTGCTGCCATTCACGAACGATCGAACGAATGACTGATCAGCCGTTCATCGACCTCGTACTTGACTTCGGAAAAATTGCGCATGACCAGTTCTTCGCTTACCCTGTTTCCGTTCGATTTGTCAATGACCTGCCGCCAGATTTCATTCTCGCGGTAAACACGTTCCTGATCCCGGCTGAAACAATGCTGCCGTTCTTCTACGTGGTAGGAAAACCCCCAAGGTTTATCCGAGTAAACGGCACCGCGCAAGTGCTTATCCGTGATCCACAGGCGAATTTGAAACGTTTGCTGCGTCGGGTTGTAAAACCGCAAGTCGACATAGTTATAAAACACACTCGCCCCGCTCCCGAAAGGCAGTGCACGCTGATCGTCCGGAAACGGGTCAAAATGGTGATGATGGCGCTCGCATACCTGCAGCGGCGTGTGCAGAGCCAGCCAATACAGCATATTGGCCATCTGGCAAAGTCCGCCGCCGATACCCGTCTTCACTTCCCCTTGTGACAGCAGCAGCCCTTCAATGTAGCCTTTCTTTGCAGTCGTCTTGCCGACCAGATGCCAAAAGGAAAAGGTTTCCCCCGGACGTACGAGGATGCCGTCCACCTGCTTTAGCGCCAGCCTGAGGTTGACGATCTTGTTCTCTTGCAGACGCGGATCGGATGAGCCGAGCTTGCGGCGCAGCAAGGATTGGTGTTTTTTGCAAACAAACGGGTACGTCTCACGGAAATAGGTTTTGGCGAATCGCCTGCGGGAGAAAAAATCCGCCAGATGACGCACGACTTGTTTCTGTTTGATGCGAGCATGATAAAAAAACGGATGAATCTGTGACAGCTTCACGCCATCCCTCCTACTGCCAAATTTCGTAAGCTATCAGACAGTTCTTGCATTTTTGCCCCTTCTGGTTCATCATACGGAGAGTGCCTGTTATTTACGAGCTCCTCACTGTACAGCGCAGGAATGCGGATGCATTCCCTTCTGGCGAGAAACTGCATCAAACAAGCACACGATTTTTCCGACTTCACGTGTAAACAAAAGGAGAACATGAATGAAAAAAAGGCTGCACCTGTCTGCGAGCTACATGAAAGACTTTCAATGTCTGGGTTCAACGTGTGACGATACATGCTGTTCCGGTTGGTACGTCAGTATTGATAAAAAAACGTTTGTCAAATACAAGCAGATTTCAGATAAAAAAATGAAGCGAAAGCTGAACAGTGTAATCAAGCGCAATAAGCTCAAGACCAGCTTTTCCGATTATGCAACATTCCGTCTGACTCCATCCGGATTTTGTCCCCTGCTGAATAAAGACAAGCTTTGCAGCATACAGCTAGCGCTGGGCGAATCGTATCTGTCCGGCACGTGCGCCAGCTACCCGCGCCAGTATGCCCAACTGTATTCGACCTATGAGCTGACCGGTGCGCTCTCCTGTCCGGAAATGGCCCGTCTCGTCTTGCTGCAACCGGAGGGCATTTCGATTGAATCGTTTGACGGATCAATCGGAAACAATCCGCTCCTGGACAAATACTATGCCAACGACCTGATGAGCAGGTCGACCTTTTTCGCCGTGCGTGATTTCGTCTGCACACTGCTGCGCAATCGAACGGCTGGCATCGATGAGCGCCTCCTCATGGTCGGTCAGTTTCTGCTGGACCTGGAACAAATCGTAGAACGCGAGCAGTATGAGCAGATTGGCGCAACCATTCACAACTATATGACGGATATGGAAGGCGGAGCGTTACGCGCACGAGTCGCCGATCTGCCTGTTGCCTGTGACGCACAGCTGCTCGTGCTGAGATCGCTCATTGACGACTATGTCCAGCTCAACAACAGCAACGCTCGCTATATGGAGTGCTACGATCAGGTTTGCCAGGGGCTGCCGACCATCGACTCGTACGAACAGGCGTACGCGGAGTGGTACGGGCCATATATGCAGGCACATCCGTACATACTGGAAAACTACCTGGTCAATTATGTCATCTCGCGACTGTTTCCATTTGCCCGGACAGCCCCTGCCCACAGCATCTTTGACGAATATATTATTTTTTTGCTGCACTATGCCCTGCTGAAAATGCACCTGATCGGCCTGTCCTCCTTCCACCGGGGATTGACAGGCGACCTGGTCGTCAAGCTGGTGCAATCGTTTTCACGCACCTTTGAGCACGACTATACATTTTTTGAACGAACCTTGGAAGCATTGAAAGAACGCGTATCTTGCGATTTGCCTACGCTCTCGGTTCTGCTCAAGCATACGTAATTTTTTTACCCTTATCCTGGAAAAGGCGCATATCATCGGGCGAGGTTTGCCAAAATAAACCGGATGCAACTTGTTGCCAACTGGGGGAAAGCCGATGAAGCTCCTGATGACCTACGTACTTGCCGCTCTGTTCAGTCTCGGGATGACCAGTCCCGCTTTGGCCGAGACGCCTGATATCGCCAAGCTGCATGTGAATGTTGAAAAAGTCGCTAGCCCCAAGGAACTGGCGACTCGCTCCGACGTGATCGCAGTCGTCGTCGCCGACGAAAACTACCGCGCATATGCCACACAGCAAACAGTCAATTCGGCCGTTCTCGTCAACTACGTGCAGAAGCTTCAGGTAAAACAAATCATCAAAGGCTTGGCGCCCGGCGAAATACGACTGCTGACGGCGGGGGTCAAACCGCTGCCTGAACCGTCCGATCCGGTGAATGCCGTGTATTCCGGGCCACTGGCCGAAGGAACGTACGTGACCTTTTTGCGGCATGTAGACGGAACCGACCTATACTCGCTAACTGGAGTTTGGCAAGGCGTCTACCCTCTGCAAAACGGCAAGACGATCGCGCTGCAAAAGCTCGGCTTTACGATTTTCGAAGACATCAGTCCAGCCGAATTGCGGGAGCGCATCAACAAACTGTAAAAAGCAGGAAGCCTTTGTTTGGGGCTTCCTGCTGTCGTTTTACACATGTGCAGTCAAATACTGGTTCATCGCTTTGGCAAAGCGATTCATTCCCTCCCTCATTGTCTCCTCGTCGGTGTGGGTGTAATTAAGCCGCAGCGTATTGGTAAGCGGCGTCTCCGCAAAAAACGGAGTACCCGGCACGAACGCGACGCCTTCTTTTATCGCCATTTTGAGCAATTGCTCAGTATGTACCTGCGGCGAAACCTCGACCCAAAAGAACATGCCCCCTGCCGGCTTGGTCCATTTCACTTCAGGCAGGTTTTTCTCGGCGAGCAGGTCGTTCATCAGCTGCATGCGCGCTTTGTAGTTGTGCCGGATCTTCACGATGTGCTCGTCCAAATTGAAATCGCCGAGCAAGTAGTAGAGCGCTTGCTGGTCAATCGAACTGGAATGCAAGTCTGCAGCCTGCTTTGCCTTGCCTATCGCCTGAATAACACGCTTGTCGGCGACTGCCCAGCCAGTGCGCATCGCAGGAGCGACTGTTTTGGAGAACGTGCTGAGGTATACGACCGGGGAGTCTGCCGGATGGTCGTCCAGGGAGATGATCGGCGGATATTCTGCCTGGTCGTCAAATTTGATCTCTCCGTAAGGGTCATCTTCCAAAAGCAGGATATCGTTCATCTTGCACGCTTTCAACAGGCCCAACCGCCGCTCCGTGCTCCACACTCGGCCTGCCGGATTGGAGAAGGTCGGGACGACATAGATCAGTTTGGGCCGGTGCGCTTTGATCTTCGCTTGCAAATCCTCCAGGTTCATCCCGTCGTTGTCGCTCTCCACTGCGACTACTCTTACGCCGTAAGAGCGGAATGATTGCAGGGCGGCCAAGTAGGTCGGATTTTCCACGAGAATGACATCGCCTTGTTCGAGGTAGACGCGTCCGAGCAAATCGAGCGCCTGTTGGGAGCCTGTCGTCAAAATCATGTTCTCTGGACCGACGTGTATGTTTTTACTCGCCAAGCGCTGGCAAATCTGTTCGCGCAGCGGCAAATAGCCGTCTGTCAAACCGTACTGCAACGCATTTTTTCCGCTGTCCAGTAGCTTGATATACGCTTGTTTCACTGCTTCTACCGGGAAAAATTCCTCCGCCGGAAGCCCGCCGGCAAACGAAATGACGTCACTGCCCTGCGTCAGCTTGAGAATGTCGCGTACAGCGGATGATTCCAGTTGTTCGATCGATTTTGCAAATGAGTACTTCATACCCTGTCCTCCCACGTTTTAGCAATAGAAAACGTCGCTGCGCCAAGCCTTTTGGCGTAGCCTTAGTTACACTTTTGTCGATATGAATTTTTATAAATTCGTATCGACCAAAAAAGGGTGAAGGTCCCCCTCACCCTGTTCCGCCGTCAGCTTTCCGCTGATTGCACATTATTGTAGCACGTTGCGAACGAAACACAAGCAATATCTTCCTTGCTACGGCATGACGACGATGTTGCTGATGACTTTCCGTTCCTTTCCGTCAGACGGATGGTTCAAAATCTTACCTTTGTAATAAAAGGCACTTGATCCGCCACCGTCGAGATTGTAGGCGTCGCGTACCCGGAATTCGAGCAGCTTGTTTTGCGCTTCTTCCAGCGTGACCCCTTTGCTTCCGGCTTTTCCCCGGCCGTCGATGACGATAATCAAAATATCGCCGTTTGTGAAGTGACCGATTAATGTCCGCGGCTGTCTGGAATTGGCAAAATCCTTCGGGATCGGCTGCTTTTTTCCGTCTTTCAGCAAGGTCGGCAGAAAGCTCGCTCCTTGTAGTATTCCCATTTCCTTGATTTGATCCTGTGCGCTGATTTTTCCACCGACAAGTCGTCCCTTGTCGTTAAAGCCGACGAAGCTCAAGTTCGTATTCGTCGAAAACGTCTTGACCTGGCCGTCAACGACCGTGATGCCAAGCGGCGTAATCGTGCCGTTGTTATTGTAGGTAAACCCACCGGCATTGATCGCCAGCACGGCATTTTTCCGTTTGGCCGCATGGCTGGTCGTCTCGCCTGCACTCGTGATCTGGTCATTCGCCAGGACCATTTTCAGCGCATTCGGATTGGTCAGCCGCACCTTCGCCATATATCCGCTGTAGCCGGATTCCGCGAGCGAATACACTTTTATCGTCGCGTTTTTGCCAAAGGTTTGGCCGACGGGATTGCCGAGCAAATTGGACAGCACTTGATCCAAGACGTCCTCGGACTGTTTCAGGTGATCACGGCTGCTCGTCAGCAACTTGTCGATTTGTTGATTTTGCTGCTCGTAGTCTTGTTTTTCTTTCTGTGCGGCTTCCTTGATGTGCTTCACCGTCTCCGTCGTTTCCTGAATCACACCGTCTGTTGACTCCGCTTCGGCTTTGATTTCAGTGAGCTGTGCCATGAGATTTTCGAACGGAATTTGCATCCGTGTCGGCTGTAGGCTATGTACGGGATTCGTCTGGAAGAAAGCGATAAAGAAGCCGATCACTGGCGGGCACAAAAAGATCAGCAAAAGCCGCCATTTACCAAGCACGGGCCGCATCCTCCAGCTTTTTCAGCGAAGTTTTCAGCTCGTTCAGCTGCTTGTTCAGCTGGTCGATCCGCGTATTCAACGCTTGCTTCGTTTTATCCGTCCCGCCGAGTGTTTCTCCTGTCAGGTGCAGCTCCTCCTGGATTGACGCCAGACCTTCCTGGACTTCGGACAACCCGCTTTTTACCCCTTGCATCTGGTTTTCTACCTGTTCGATTTGCTGTTTGTTCGCCAGCTCGACTTCCTTTATTTTCTCATCAATATAAGCGTGACTTTTCTGAATATACGTATTTGCAAGGTAGTACCCACCTAGCAGCAAACCTGCCCAAACGGCTACGAAAATCACTGCTGTCCATGCGTTGCGGGGATTGCTGGCAGTCAAGCTCTTTGCAAGACCTCTGGCCATGCTGCGGTTGCCGCGTCTCTTGCTCTTTTGCTGCTCTTGCAAAGAGTGCGGAAGCGTTGTCTCAGACGTTTGCGCAGAGTAGAACTCTTTTTTCACTGTGTAAACCTCCTAAAGCAAAGCAATTACTAGATTCATTCTATCATTATACCATTGAAATGCGAGACAGATATTTATTAAAAGATTGCAATTTCTTTAAAAAACAAAGAACAGGAACCTATTTGGTAGGTCCCTGCTCAACTGCTTCTTGCGGCTTTTTCTTTTTAATGAAGAAAAGCACACAGATCAGCGACAAAAAGATCGGTATGGAGGCGATCAAGAATGTATCGTCTACTGCCCTGACCGCTGCTTCCTTTTGAATAAGCCCGGCAAGCATCGAGGTACCGGCAGCTTTGGCGGTAGCCAAATCCACCCCAGACTGCACGTACAGCCCCGTGATGCTTTGAATGAAAGAATTCGCCGGAATCGAATCGTAACCGACTGATTCCGTAATCATTGCGCCATGGGCGGTTTGTCTCGTCGTCATAATCGTCGTCAAGAGGGCGATCCCGAACGATCCGAGCACTTGCCGCATCAGATTGGACAGCGACGATGCCCGACCGATCAAATGCCTTGGCACACTATTCGTTCCGACGGTGGACAACGGCATCATACACAGTCCGATCCCGATCCCGCGAATGGTCATGGTGAGCACGAACCACTGGTGCGAGGTGTCGGCCGACAGCAGGTGCAAATCGTAGGTGGTGATGCCCACGGTCAACAAACCGATCAAGCCAAGCGGGACGACGCCGAATTTGTCAAACAGCTTACCGCTGATCGGCATCATCAGCGCCATCGCCACAGACTGCGGCATCAGGAGCAGGCCGGATTCCAAGGCGGTCATGCCCTGGATGTTCTGCAAAAAGATCGGCGTCAGGAATATCCCGCCGTACATCCCGATCGTTACCATCCCCGAGGTTAACAAGCTCAAGGAGAACGTCGAGTTTTTCAGCAAGCGCAAATCAATCAGCGGCTCTTCTTTGGTAAGCTGTACGTATACAAACAAGACGAGCGAAGAGACCGCGACGAACAGCAGGCTGACGATGTAGAACGAGGTCCAGCCCTCCGACTGCCCTTTACTCAAGGCGTACAGCAGCGTTCCGAAGGCGAGAATCGAGAAAAACGCGCCTGCTTTGTCGAACGTAAGCGTTTCTTTTTTCGGCGTTTCCTTCAGCAGGAACAACCCCATGATTATCGCAAACGCCCCGACGGGAAGGCTGAGGAAGAACAGCCAGCGCCAGCTTAAAAACTCGATCAGGTAGCCGCTCAACGTCGGACCGATCGCCGGTGCCGACATCGAGGCGACGCCCCACAACCCCAGGGCCATACCGATTTGGTGACGTGGGATAATCGAGTAAATGATCGCCATTCCGATCGGCATGATCAGGCCGCCACCTAATCCCTGGATGATGCGAAAGATGATCAGACTCGTATCGCTCCAGGCGAGGCCGCACAGTGTTGATGCGGCTACGAAGATGATCAGGGATACAAGATACGTCTTCTTCGTACCGAACTTATCTCCCATATAGCCGCTCAGCGGGATCACGACCGCTGAGGCGAGCATGAATCCGGTCAGCACCCATTGGATGGTCGCTGTATCCGAACCAAATACGTTGACCAGGTCAGGGAGCGCAATATTAATGAGACTGTTGTTCAAGACAGAGACAAACGTTCCGAGAATAATTGCGACCAAGGCCAACCATTTCGAGCGATCTTCTCCTGCCACTCAATTATCCTCCTTACTTAACAGAAACCTTGCCACCATCAGTCAACTGTTCACTCGGATTAATGACGACCTGGTCATTGGCTTTCAAGCCGCTGTTGACATATACCCATTCGCCGTTTTTATCTTCCGTAGAGACTTCAAGCAAATGCACGGTATCACCTGTTAGCTGATAGACATAGGTTTTCTGGTCTTTATTGACGAGCGCGGCTTTCGGCAGCTCCAGACGCGGCTCTCCGGTTGTCGCCAATGACGCATCGACGATCATCCCGGCCCGCAGGAGACCATCCGGATTGTCAACTTTGACTTTTACCGGAAACGTTGCACTCGTAGCGTCAGAGACAGGGCTGACAAATGTCACGGTTCCTGTGAAGCTCTTGTCGCCAAGCGCTGAACCTTTGATCTGTACCGTTGACCCTTGTTTCACCTGGTTCACTTGATCCTGATTGACGCTGAGCTGCACTTGCACCGGATTCATTTCAACTACCGTAATCAGCGGCGCACCCGGCTGTGCCAATTCTCCCGGATCGATGGAACGCTTCGCCACGATCCCGCTGATCGGCGATTTAATCGTCGTGTTGCTCAGGTTAAGCTGAGCCAGCTCCAATGCGGAACGGCTGCGGTCTACTTCAGCCTGCAACGCCTGAATCGTGTTGCCTGTCGCCCCGGCCTGGGACAGCTCGTACTGATCCTTCGCCTGCTCGTAAGTGGATTTCGCCCTGTCGAGATTGAGCTGTGCATTATCCAGGTCGTTTTGGGAAACAGCCCCGCTATCGAACAGATTTTTTATCCGATCAAAGTTTTTCTGGGCGTTATCGAGCGCCGATTTTTGCTGATCCATGTTGCTTTTCAGGCGATGCAGCTCTTCCGCACGGGTTCCCGCTTTGGTATCGGCCAGTTTTGCGCTTGCGCCGGAAATCCCCGCCTTGGCCTGATTTACTTGCTGAACGTAATCATCTGATTCCAGCTGAACGAGCACGTCGCCTTGTTTGACAACGGCGCCTTCTTCTACGTTGACGCTGGCCACACGACCGGAAATTTTGGAAACAACCTGAACTTCCTGATTCGGTGCAACTTTCCCGCTCACCATGGCGCCATTTGCTTGCGTGCTGCCCAGGGTAATGACTTTTACAGTAGGGTTCGCTTGTTCTTGACCGGCCTTGCCTTCTTCCGTACTACAGCCAGCGAAAGTCAACGTTAGTGATAGGAGGGCAAGTACAGACAGCATTTTTTGTTTTTTCTTCATGGTATCACCTTACTTTCCTTTCACGTGGATTTTGATCACAGTATTCATACCTGGTGCCAAATCCGCTCCGTTATTGCTGTCGATGGAGATTTTAATCGGGATCCGCTGTGTTACCTTCGTGAAGTTGCCGCTCGTATTCGTTGCAGGCAGCAAGGAGAAGGTCGAGTTCGTCGCTTTGCCGATCTCGCTTACTTTCCCGGTGAATTTTTGCCCTTTCAGCGCGTCAACCGTAAAGTCAACCGCCTGACCCACATGCAGGCGACCGACCTCGCCCTCTTCAATATTGGCAGAAATATACAGCGAGTTCATGTCGACGACCATCGCTACTGGTTGGCCAGCCGTTACCACCTCGCCTGTTTTTGCCAGCGTCTTGATGACCGTACCGCTGATCGGCGCACGAAGAATCGCAT
>CAMIVR010000046.1 GCA_946402065.1 uncultured Brevibacillus sp.
ACAGCATTCCGATTGTCGCCGAATTCAAGCAGTCGCAAACGGATGTCAACGATTTGCTGCAAATGGTGACGCACGTGATTACCAATACCGTTTCGGAGCGGATCATCCTCGACACGGGAGGCAATCCGCTGACTGGTGAGACGGGGGGCGGACCGGAAAAAGCCCATGGCGACGGCTGCTGCTCGCATTAATCGATTCGAGCCCTGAGCGGATTTTGCCCGCATTTTTAAAACTCGTGACTGGGTTCTTGCACCCTAGACGAATGACCTGCATACAAATGTACAGAAACGTTGTATGGAGGAGGTAACAAAATGTCGGGTATAGACAAAGATCTGCAATGCCGGGAACTCATCGCTAAGGCCGTATGTGGCAAAGGTCATACACACTCCGTCACAACTTTTACGCTTATGCCTTCACACACCCCTTCGACGATCCTCGGGTGCTGGATTATAAACACAAATTTCCAAGCTGAGAAAGTCGGAGAAGCGGTAGAAATCTCTGGTACGTTTGATGTCAACTTGTGGTTCTCGTTCGCGAACAACACACAAACGGAAGTCAATAAGGAAACGGTGAAGTTCTCCGTACTTGTTCCACTTACTTTCTTTGACCGGAATTGCCGCGGAGACCTGGAAATCGTAGCACGTGCAGTGGAGCAGCCAAAATGCGTAAAAGCTGAGCTGACGAGCGATGGTCTTGTAGTGGTTAAAGTGGAGAGCGAGTTTGCTGCTGAAATAATCGGTGAAACCAAAGTATGCGTCGTCGTTTGCTCGAGCTGCGATGAAAAAGACTACAGCATCCACGGTGACTATGAAGAGAGCAGCGACGAATTTGATGATTTCGAATTAGACGATTTAGATTAAAGAGGAGGCGAGCATCTCCTCTTTTTCCTTTTTTCATCGCTTTTTTTGGTTAGCTCGGCGCAAAAATGTTCACCAACTCTGGGCACCCGAATAGGCTAACGAGTGAGGAGTGTTGGGGAGGGAGCGGTTATGACCGGGCTGAATCGACGCCAGGCAGTCAAGCAAGCGGAAAATAGTGACCTGTGCTATGCCGTCTTGAGATTGCATGGCATACCTGTCTATGTGGAGCGCAGGCAAAGCGCGGAGCGACCCGTGCGCAAATACAGAGTTGCCGTGTTTCAACAATCTGTAATCGGGGTATTAAAAACAGATGAAAAAACCGTCTGGCTTGATCGCCAGATCGCTACTGATGATGCAGTGGACGCAGTGGATGTGACGGATCTGCGGGAAGAAGCGGAAATAAAGCGAGTCAACGATTGCGCGATTCGCAGCGTATACGCCCTCGGGCTGGACTTTGGTGTAGTCGTGGTCGCGGCAATGTCGGAGTTTCGAGTAAAAGCGGTGGGTGTAGATGGCAGCGAATCGGCCATGCAGCCGTTTCAGGCCGCATTTGAGCAAGCGTACCAAGCATATGAGGCGGATCAGATTGTCGCGAGTATCAAGCAACAGGAAGTGCTGATCGGAGCCGATCCCGAGTTCGCCCTGCGCGATCAGGCGGGCAAGATGGAGATCGCTTCTCGCTTTGTCACGCGCAACGGAGTCATTGGCTACGATACGGCCAGATTGCGGGAAAATCTTACTGCTGTCCTGCACCCGCTTGTGGAGCTGCGCCCGAAACCATCTGTGGAGCCAATCGATGTGTATGCCGACATGTACCGCACACTCAAGCGGGCCGCAGAGAAAATCTTTGCAACCGATCTGCAATGGATCGCCGGGGGCATGCCATTTACCGGTTACCCGATCGGTGGGCATATTCACTTCAGCGGTGTGCCGTTGACATTCTCGCTCATTCGCAAGCTGGACGCGTACCTTTGTTTGCCGCTATGCATGCTGGAAGACGAAGGGTGCCGAAAGAGACGGCCGCGCTATGGGTTCCTTGGCGATTTTCGCCAGAAAGACCACGGCGGTTTTGAGTACCGGACGCTGCCCAGTTGGCTTGTGACGCCACAAATCACAAAAGCAGTGCTTATTTTGGCGAAGCTGGTTGTGACCTGCCAGCATCAATTTACACAAGACCCGCTGATATCCGTTGACGTACAAAAGGCGTACTACCAAGGGGATAAGCTGAGCTTGCAGCCCGTCGTCAATCGACTGTACCAGGAGTTGGCTGCATTGCCGATGTACCGTCAATACCGATTTTATCTGGATCCGTTTTTTTACGACTGCTTGCATGGCAATCAGTGGCCGGCAGATACGGATATTCGCTTAACCTGGAAACTGATTGACGCTATGAATACGACCCCTGACTACTTGCAGCTAGCCCACACTCTCTGATTCCTTGAAGATGTGCTATAATGGAGAGTGAGATTTTTTTGTTAAGGTAGGAGCGAACGGGTATGACTCAATATACGCCAATGATCCAACAATATTTAACGATAAAGCGGGATTATTCTGATGCTTTTTTATTTTTTCGGCTTGGCGATTTTTACGAACTGTTTTTTGAGGATGCGATTAAAGCTTCCCGGGAATTGGAAATCACGCTGACCGGACGGGATGGCGGGGGCGACGAGCGGATCCCGATGTGCGGGGTCCCTCATCACTCTGTCGACTCCTACATCGCTTTGCTGCTGCAAAAAGGCTACAAAGTGGCGATTTGCGAGCAGGTGGAAGATCCCAAGGAAGCAAAAGGGGTCGTTCGCCGCGAAGTGAGACAGGTGATCACTCCGGGTACGATGATGGAAAGCAAATGGTTGACGGATAAAGAAAACAACTATATCGTCGCCATTGTCGGAGAGAATCGCAGTAGTGCGGTAGCGGCCTGTGACCTCAGCACGGGTGAAATGTATGTCACCTCATTTTCCGGTATCGGAGAGGCTGTTGTAGAAGAAGCCTTGCAATACCGTCCGCGAGAAATTGTCCTCTGTGGTGAATTCGGGAATCTGCCCGCAATCACTGCACCCAAAACTGTTCTGGCTCCGTCAGATATTGATGGGGAAGCCGTTTATCGTCAATTTGGCGCGGAAGCGGAGTCGTTGAACGAGGTGATGCAGCTTGCCATTAATTCCTTGCTTTTCTACATAGGTACAACACAAAAGCGCAGTCTTGCCCACCTCAGGTTGCTCAGGCGCTATGAAGCGAAGCAATTTTTGCAGATGGATCACTTTTCCAGACGTAATCTGGAGCTGACGGAGACGATTCGCGACAAAACCAAGCAAGGTTCACTGCTCTGGCTGCTGGACCGCACGCAGACAGCGATGGGTGGCCGCCTGCTGCGTCGCTGGATTGAGCGCCCGCTTTACAATAAACCGGAGATTGACTACCGGTTGGCAGTGGTTGAGCAGTTGAAGGCTGATTTTCTTTTGCGCGATGACTTGCGCAGACACCTTGATTCCGTCTATGATTTAGAGCGATTGGCTGGTCGAATAGCATACGGCAATGCCAACGCGCGGGATTTGGTCCAGCTCAGGAGCTCGCTTGCCGCCATTCCCGAGCTGAAACAAGCGCTGCAGATGAGTGGTTCGGCCATGCTCGCTCAAATCGCCAGTGAGATGGATGAATGTACGGACGTGAAGGCGCTTCTCGAACAGGCGCTGGTAGACGACCCGCCGCTATCCGTGCGGGAAGGCGGAATGATCCTGAGCGGATATGACGAGTACCTGGACAAGCTGCATCGCGCCAGTCGGGAAGGCAAACAGTGGATTGCCCAGCTGGAGCAGACAGAGCGCGAAATGACCGGGATTCGCTCGTTGAAGGTAGGCTTTACCAAGGTTTTTGGCTACTATCTGGAGGTGTCCCGGGCCAATTTGGCCGCGGTGCCTACGGACCGGTACGAACGAAAGCAGACGCTTGCCAACGCCGAGCGGTTTATCACGCCACAGCTCAAGGAAAAGGAAGCGCTCATTCTGGAAGCGGAAGAAAAAATGGTTGAGCTGGAGTATCAACTGTTTACAGAGCTGCGCAATCAAGTCGCCACCTACATCCCGCGTTTGCAGGCGCTGGCCCAGCACGTCGCTGGCATTGATGTGCTGCAGTCGTTCGCAACCGTCAGTGATGAGCGGGGCTTTATTCGACCGGAAATCACGACGACGGGCGAATGTATCATTCGCGAAGGCCGGCACGCTGTCGTGGAAGCTGTATTGGCTCATGACAAATACGTCTCCAATGATGTAGAGTTAGATGTGCAGAAGCGGCAGATTCTGCTCATCACGGGACCGAATATGGCCGGTAAGAGTACATATATGCGGCAAATCGCGCTGATTTCCGTGATTGCCCAGATCGGCTGCTTTGTTCCGGCGGCGTATGCGAGGCTATCGCTAGTCGATCAGATCTTTACACGCATCGGCGCTGCCGATGATCTCGTTGGCGGCCACAGTACGTTTATGGTAGAAATGCTGGAAACCAGACATGCATTGCAAAAAGCAACAGCACAGAGCCTCATCCTGCTCGATGAAATCGGTCGTGGTACGTCCACGTACGATGGCATGGCATTGGCTCAGTCAGTCATTGAGTACATCCACGAACGAATCGGTGCAAAAACGCTGTTTTCCACGCATTATCACGAGCTTACGCATCTGGAAGAAATCCTGCCGCGCGTTGTCAATGTGAACGCCCGCTGCGAAGAGCGGGATGGAAAACTGTTGTTTTTACATAAAATTGAACCCGGGCGTGCTGACAAGAGTTACGGCATTCACGTTGCCGAGCTGGCAGAGATGCCTGCGCAAGTGATTGAACGGGCCCGTCAGATACTACACGACCTGGAGAACAAAAAAGCCGGAGCAGCGATTGAGCAATTAAGTCTCGATCAGCTCTGGGCGGTTTCTGCACAACCGGAACCGGCGATAATGCCGGAACCACTCGATCCGCTCGCCAGCGAGTTGAAGCGGGAGCTGTCGGAGCTTGACCTCAATCGAATGACGCCGATGGATGCGATGCTGCAACTTTACGAATGGAAAACACGTCTGACACAATGAGAGGAGGGGAGAAATGGGGCGGATCAAGGTTTTAGACGAACGATTGGCGAATATGATTGCTGCCGGAGAGGTAGTCGAACGCCCAGCCTCAGTCGTGAAAGAATTAGTTGAAAATGCAATTGATGCGCAAGCGACGAAAATTGAGATTCACGTCGAGGAAGGCGGACTGCAGACGATCCGGATCGTCGATAACGGACTCGGTATGGATCGCGATGACTGTACAGCTGCTTTTGAACGGCATGCGACGAGCAAGATCCGGACATCGCGGGATCTCTTTCAAATAAAAAGCCTTGGCTTTCGCGGTGAGGCGCTGGCCAGTATTGCATCAGTCTCGCGTGTCGAGTTAGTCAGCAGCGAAAGCAGCAGTCAGGTCGGCACGCGCGTCCTCATCGAAGGCGGCCAGATACAGCAGATTGCAGATGTGGCAACAGTAAAAGGAACGACGATTACAGTTGCCGACCTCTTTTACAATACACCTGCACGGCTCAAATACATGAAGTCGATCGCTACTGAAATTGGTCATATATCCGACTTTGTCAATCGCCTGATACTGACACATCCCGACATCGCCTTTACGCTTACCCACAACGGGAAAAACATCTTGCAGACGAGCGGAGATGGCAAGCTGCTCCATGTGATGGCAGCCATTTACGGTGTACAAGCTGCCAAGATGCTGCTGCCCATCAGCGGTGAAACGCTTGATTTTCGCTGGTCAGGCTTTCTTTCCAAAACAGAACTGACTCGCGCCAACCGCTCTTACCTCACGACTCTTGTTAACGGCCGTTACATTCGCAGTTATTCTCTTGCCAACGCAATTCTGAGAGGCTACCATACACTGCTGCCCGTCGGACGCTACCCAATAACTGCCATTCAAATCGAAATGGATCCGATTTTGGTAGACGTCAACGTACATCCGGCAAAGCTGGAAGCGCGGTTTAGCAAAGAAGATGAACTGGTGGCTGCTCTCGAGAAATCGGTTCAGTCGACTTTGCGTGCTGGATTGAAAATCGTTCAACCACTGCAAGCGGAGCGATTGCACAAGGCTACAGTGAAGACTGCGCAAGTAACACAACCTCAGTTTGACCTCACAATGAACAAGCAACAAGCTGCATATCTGCCACCGGCAGATGCGATGCAGTCGATGAGCAGCACTCTCCCTGTTGCTATTCCTGCACCATCTGTTCATTCCCGCTCCTTCAGTGACGGCCAAGCGATACGGCCGGAGGAACGGATTGCTTCGGCAGACAGTCCGCGGCTGCGGGAATGGCTGGTAAAGGAAACCGTACCGGAGAATGTACACCACGTCCGACAAGCTGAAGTCTCCGCAAGTGGGCAAACAGCTACAGTGGAAAGGGACATAAAGCCTTCCGAGGACATCGTAGCTCCACCGCCTGAAGTCTCACCTGCTGTGCCCGAGCTTGCGCCGGTCGGGCAAGTCCACGGTACATATATTGTGGCGCAGAATGAGCAAGGCATGTATTTGATCGATCAGCATGCAGCCCAGGAACGGATATTTTACGAATTTTTCATGCGCAAGCTCGAGTCGGAGAGCGTTTCCAGTCAGCTCATGCTCTTTCCGCACACCGTTGAATGCACGGTGGCAGAAAGTGAAAAACTGCATAAGAAGCTGGATGTGCTCAGGTCGCTCGGTTTGGATATTGAATGGTTCGGCAACCGCACGTTTATCGTTCGGGCGCATCCGCAATGGTTCCCTGAGGGCAGCGAGGCTGATTTGATCGAAGAATTGATTCAATTCGTGCTGGAAGCAGGTGAACAGGAACAGGCGGATATTCGCAGGATGCGCGAAAAGGCGGCAATCCTCATGTCATGCAAGGCGTCGATTAAAGCGAACCGCTATTTGACGCAATTGGAGATGGAGGCCCTGTTGGCGCAATTGCGGGAGACGACAAGCCCGTTTACGTGTCCTCACGGAAGGCCGATCATCATTCACTTTACAACGTATGATCTGGAAAAAATGTTTAAGCGAGTGATGTAGCAGTGATTATTACAACCGGTCTGGAGCCAAGCCAGGACACAGTGAAGCACGCCTGTGCGCTGGCGGAGCGTTTTGGCTTGCGGCTTGTGGACAGACGAGATGACTCCCTTGCGGCTTTGCGCAAAAAGTTCCAGACAGAGCAAATCCTCGTCGTCTCTGCCAAAGGAGCGCGAATGGAAACTACAAGCAATCCTCCATTCTTTTTTCATCCGAACAACGCTGCCTTTCGTATAAAGCGATTGGAGCGCGGCGATACTGATACTATGCTGTCAGTCTGCCAAATTCATCCAGGCGATGCGGTTCTGGACGCAACCCTCGGTCTGGGGGCAGATGCGATCGTATTTGCCCATGCCGTCGGTCCGGCAGGACGGGTAGTCGGGATCGAATCGGAGGCAGTAATCGCCTGTTTGGTTGAAGACGGACTCCGTCACTGGGCGAAAGCTTCGGATTCGCTGCGACAAGCCATGCAGCGGGTTGAAGTGAAGGTCGGCCATCATCTCGAAGTGCTGCGAACTCAGCCGGATCGTTCGTTTGACGTCGTCTACTTTGATCCTATGTTCGAAGTGGCCGTCAATAGCTCGACGGGGTTACAAGGAATTCGCCACTATGCCAATGCAGACGCCCTTGCGCAGGAAGCGGTAGACGAAGCTCTGCGCGTAGCACGGCGGCGCGTTGTGCTGAAAGAGGGGAAGGCAGGCAAGCTGTACGAGCGCTTTGGCTTTACGCCTTACCGCAAGCGCGAGCACCAGACGGTGTACAGCTACAGAGAGACGGATGGAGGGGAGTGACATGCTCGCAAAAGAAAAGCTCGTGGTCATCGTCGGACCAACTGCAGTGGGCAAAACGGAGCTAAGTCTGCGCTTGGCCAAGAGGTTCAACGGTGAAATCATCTCGGGCGATTCCATGCAAGTGTATCGAAAAATGGATATTGGGACGGCCAAGGCGACAAAAGAAGAATTGGCGATCGTGCCGCACCACTTGATTAATATTATCGAGCCGGATGAAGAGTACTCAGTAGCCGTTTTTCAATCGATGGCTACGCGACTGATCACACAGATCAATCAAAACGGTCACCTGCCGTTTCTCGTCGGCGGAACCGGATTATACATACAATCCGTGACACACTCTTTCCAATTTGCCGAAACAGCCCAGGATGCCGAACTGCGGGATCGACTCTATCGTTTGGCTGAGCTTGAAGGTGTGGAAGCGCTACACCGACGGCTGGCCGAAATTGATCCGATCACTGCCGAACGTCTCCATCCGAATGACGTAAAACGCATCGTCAGGGCCATCGAGGTCTATCAGGTGACAGGCTATAAAATGGCTGACTACCAGCAGCGCGCTGAACAATCGGCTTACGATCTGGTGATGATCGGCTTGACGATGGACAGGCAGCTCTTGTATGAGCGGATCAATCGCCGCGTCGAGCTGATGATCGAGGCGGGGCTTGTCGAAGAAGTGAGGCAATTGCTCGATCAAGGGTACGCGCCTTCGCTCGTCGCCATGCAGGGACTCGGCTACAAAGAGCTGATCCCGTATTTGTACGGCGAAATCACGCTCGACAAAGCGATTCATGACATTAAACAACGCACGCGTCATTTTGCCAAACGACAACTTTCGTGGTTTCGTCGAATTCCGGAAATTCAGTGGTTCGATATGTCCAATCCTATTGAATATGATGAAGTCTTTGCAACAATTAGCGCCACCTTGGCAGGAAAGTTTTACGAAATGCCGAATATATAAATTACAAGTCCTTTTAGGAGGTATTGTCCAATGAAACAAACAATCAACATTCAAGATACGTTTTTAAACCAATTGCGGAAAGAAAATATCGCCGTAACGATCTATTTGGTAAATGGCTTTCAATTGCGCGGGCATATTAAAGCGTTTGATAATTTTACAATCGTCATTGACAGTGAAGGAAAGCAGCAGCTTGTCTATAAACATGCGATCTCGACGTTTACACCACAACGCCCTGTTTCGCTTATGGCACCTGAGAACAACCAAGCATAGACGAGTTTCGGCGAGCCGGGATGTCGAGGAAAAGTCCGGCTTTTGTACTTTTTTGGTTGATCGGCATTCTAACGAAAACGTCTACATAAGTAGTCGACTAAGTGGTAGAGCTTGAAGAATGGACACTACCTCTCCTGTAAAATTGTTTAGACACTCCGTAACGCTAGAACGAGCCATGTAGCACATAAGTTTGAAAGCTGTCCATAAGGGCAGCTTTTATTTATACTTTCGGAAAGTTCAAGTTCGCTAAAGCGATAAAGGGTGAAAGTATAAGAAAAACTAAGGCTTTCGCTATTGGACTGGGCGACAAGCCTAGTTTTTCTAATTTTCGATGGCGAACGCGGTAAAACGACTTGGACAAAGCCATTCCCGGAAATTTTTCAAGCAGATTTTTGCCTGTGGCAAAGTATACTTAGGTATGACGAAGAGGGCAGGTGAGAACGATGAAAATCGATGAGTCTTCTCATCGCATTCAAGTGGTAATCAATCGACCAACTCAACCGAAGGAACCGGCTACTCTGGCGGAAACGGTGCGTGCATCGGCGAATGCCAATCTGGCATTGGTGTTTGAAGAATTGGAGCGGATGATCGGCTTGCACGAGGCGAAAAAAAATATGTATGAGATATACGCTTTATTGAAAATGAATCTTGAGCGTGAAAAAAAACGGCTGAAAGTGGAGAAGCAAGTGTACCACATGGTCTTTAAGGGCAACCCGGGCACAGGGAAAACGACTGTCGCACGGATTGTCGGGCGGATTTTCAAGGAAATGGGAATACTGAATAAAGGGCATTTAATTGAAGTGGAGCGCGCTGATCTGGTGGGGGAATTCATCGGGCATACGGCTCAAAAAACGCGAGAGCTGATAAAAAAAGCGCTCGGTGGCGTGTTGTTTATCGACGAGGCTTACTCGCTTGCGCGCGGAGGCGAAAAGGATTTCGGCAAAGAGGCGATCGATTGCCTGACAAAAGCAATGGAAGATCAAAAAAACGAGTTTATCTGCATTCTCGCCGGATATACAGAGGAGATGAACGAGTTTTTACAAATTAATCCCGGCCTGCCGTCGCGCTTTCCGATTCACATTCATTTTAACGATTACTCGGTCGATGAGCTGATGAAGATCGCGGATGTATTCACGAGTGACAAGGAGTATGAGCTGGCGGAGGGTGCCAAGGAAAAGCTGCGCAACCACCTGGTGCGGGTCAAAGGGGACCTGTTCCTGGAGAACTTCAGCAACGCACGGTACATCCGCAATGTGATTGAAGCTGCCATCCGTGCACAGGCAGTGCGTCTCGTCAAGCTCGCCGATCCCAGCGTTGGACAGTTGATGACGCTGCGCTCCGAGGATTTGGTGTTTCAATCGAACTCCCAGCAATTGTAGACGAGTTGTTACGAACGGCGGGAGGTATGTGTTATGATAGCGGTGAGAGGACGTGAATAGATGGGGCTTGATTACGCAAAAAAACACGAGACGGCGATTCTTGTCGGCTGTCTTTTGGATACGCGGGACAGGGAGCGGATGCGCCTGTCGCTGGAAGAACTGCACGAGCTGGCCAGGACGGCCGGCGTCGAGGTGCTTGAAATGTTCACGCAAAATCGTGAACGGATCGACTCAGCCTGGTATTTGGGGTCGGGGAAAATGGAAGAGATTGCCCTGCGGGCGGAAGAGCTCGACGTCGATCTGGTCATTTTTAACGACGAGCTGTCCCCAAGCCAAAATCGCAATCTGGAACGTATGTTTGATTGTAAGGTGATCGATCGGACGCAGTTGATCCTGGACATTTTTGCCGGTCGTGCACAGTCGGCCGAAGGGAAAATTCAGGTTGAGCTCGCTCAGTACAACTACTTGCTGCCACGCCTGGCCGGACAGGGAAAAACACTCTCCCGGCTCGGGGGCGGTATCGGGACGCGTGGGCCGGGTGAGACCAAGCTGGAGTCTGATCGTCGGCATATCCGCAGGCGAATTAGCGAGTTGAAGGATCGCTTGCAGGAAGTCGTTCGCACTCGCCAGCTCCATCGCGAACGGCGGAAAAAGAACCAGGTCTTCCAAATCGCGCTCGTAGGCTACACGAATGCCGGAAAATCGACCTTGTTAAACCGTTTGACCAACGCCGGTTCGCTGGCGGAAGACAAGCTGTTTGCCACGTTGGATCCGACGTCCCGCCAGCTCGTCCTGCCAAGCGGCATGGAAGTGCTGCTGACAGATACGGTCGGCTTTATTCAGGATTTGCCAACGGCACTTGTGGCAGCATTTCGCTCGACACTGGAAGGGGTAAAGGAAGCGGATTTTATCCTGCACGTCGTCGACTGTCACCATCCTGACCTGGCTGTTCATATGGAAGTCGTCGACCGGGTACTCAAGGAGCTGGATGCAGCAGACATTCCGCAGCTGCTTGTCTACAACAAAGCCGATCTGGCCAATCCGGACATCTATTTGCCAAAAGCGGATGACTCGCTGGTGATCTCTGCGCTCCGGGATGCAGACCTGCAGCTTTTGCGGGAGCGAATCGAACAGCACGTGCTCGCCTCCTTCCAGGCGATGAAGCTGAAGGTCCCTGTTGACCGCGGAGACATCTTGTCCCTGCTGCACCGGGAAGGCGTGCAGATGGAGCAGGAATTTACCGCCGAGGAGGATGCGTATCTCGTCACGGTCAGGCTGAATCGCGACCATCCGATATACGGGAAAGTGTATCCGTTTTTACTAGACAAACCAGAGATCGTAGTGGAATCGTGGGAAAGGTGAGTATAAGCAATGTACCAGTTATTTGCACATGGAGCGCAGCTGCAGCCGCTCGTTGAAGACGTCGAGGCGTTGATCGCCAGCCGCCATCGGGAAATTTCGGCGGTGGTCGATTACAATCAGGTAAAGGTGCTCCGATCGTTCCAAAAACACGCAGTAAATGAATTTCATTTTGCCCCGTCAACCGGATATGGCTATGACGATACAGGCCGTTCGACGCTTGAAGCGATCTACGCTGATGTATTTGGCGGCGAGGCGGCGCTGGTGCGGCACCAAATCGTGTCCGGCACGCACGCGATTGCGATCACGCTGTTCGGATTGCTGCGCCCGGGCGATGAGCTGATGTATATAACCGGCAAGCCGTACGATACGCTTGAAGAAGTGGTCGGGGTACGCGGCGAAAATCAAGGGTCGCTGAAAGAGTACGGGATCAACTATCGGGCGATTCCGCTTACCGAGTCCGGCGAGGTCGATTTCACTGCCGTAGCCAATGCGATTACACCGGCGACAAAGGTCATCGGAATTCAACGCTCGCGCGGCTATGCCGATCGCCCTTCGTTTTCCATTGCCAAGATTGCCGAGATGATCGCCTTTGTCAAGGAGCAAAATCCGAACCTCATCGTCTTTGTCGATAACTGCTACGGAGAGTTTACCGAAGAGCGGGAGCCGCTCCAGGTCGGCGCCGACATCATGGCCGGCTCCCTGATCAAAAACCCCGGCGGTGGCATCGTCAAGACGGGCGGCTATATCGTGGGGAAACAGGATTTGGTCCGGCTCGCTTCGTTCCGCATGGCTGCTCCGGGGATCGGGGCCGAGGGCGGCGCTTCGCTATACTCGCTGCACGAGATGTATCAAGGCTTCTTCCTCGCTCCGCACGTCGTCGGAGAAGCGGTCAAGGGAGCCGTCTTTTCTGCGGCGATGCTGGAGAAGCTCGGCTTCAAGACGAATCCGCTCTGGCATCACCCGCGGACAGACCTCATTCAATCGATTGAGTTCGGTTCAGCCGATCGTTTGATTGCGTTTTGCCAAGGGATTCAAAAAGCTTCTCCGGTAGATGCCCACGTCACGCCGATGCCGAGCGAAATGCCGGGGTACGCTGATCCGGTCATTATGGCGGCAGGCACGTTTATCCAGGGGGCGACGATCGAGTTTTCGATGGATGGCCCGCTGCGTCCGCCGTTTATGGGATTCCTTCAAGGGGGATTGACGTATTCCCATGTGAAAGTAGGAATTTTGACTGCGCTTGACGGACTTCTGGAAAAAGGGTTGCTGCAGCTGCCGTAAGCGGAACGGAAGATGATCGGCAAAGAGATCAGTGCTCGCAACGGCCGCTGATCTTTTTGTTTCCGGATCGTGCTTCTGTGGCAACTGATTGGCGGGCTACTTGAGCTGGGCCGGTTGAAAGTGCGTGACGAATGCGCTTGTGAAAAAGCAGGTATACAAAATTGGGTGATGGTGCTTGAAGTGGGTCGTAATGAGACATGGACAGACAGGCTGGAATGTTGCCAGAAGGATTCAGGGGATTCAGGATGTTCCGATCCTTCCGGCCAGCGTTTCCCAGCTTGAGCAGAAATGCCGGCAGCTTCAGAAGGAATACCCGTTTCCATTCTCGCTTATAGTGACGAGTCCGCTGTTGCGAGCGCGGCAATCTGCTGAGGTCTGCAATCGTTTTTTTCAAGTGCCTTGCCGGATGGACGCCAGCTTTCAGGAGCGTTCCTTCGGGCGCCTGGAAGGAAAAACGGTCGAAGAGCTCAAGGCTGAGTATGGCATCGACGATATCGAGCAATGGCACAGCGATGAGTATGCAGTCGAAGCGTGGAATGCGTTTTTGGACAGGGTTGAACGAGGAATGCATCTCTTGGAGCGGGATTGTCGGAACGAGACCGTATTGCTGGTTACTCACGGGAGCGTCGTCAAGGCGATTGGAGCGTTGTACGGCAAGGACTTGGGCATCATTGAAAATGGCGGGTTCGTCACAAGCGAACAGCTATTGTGGTGACGGGAACCGGTTGACCGAAAGCAGAGGAACTGTCGACGACAACAAGATCGAATCAGCCTCGATATTCGCAGGTTGATCCGGTCATGTTGTCGTTTTTTGGTTCAAATCGAGCGGATATTGATAAACGGGACGGCCCTTTCTACAAGCTGCCTCTATCTTCGTTAAAATTATGTCAACTTTTCTAACACCCATTGACAGATTAGCTATTGCCGCATACAATGCAAATATAAACCACTCGAGAGGGGACAATACGATGAGTGACGATATTCGCCGCAATATGGCCCTCTTTCCTATTGGAATTGTAATGAAGCTAACAGAGCTCACAGCCCGACAGATCCGCTACTACGAACAGAATGGGTTGATTCAGCCTGCACGTACAGAAGGGAAGCAGCGGCTATTTTCGTTTAACGACGTGGACCAACTGCTGGAGATTAAGTCATTGGTTGAAAAGGGCCTGAACATGGCCGGAATTCGACAAGTGATGAACATGCAAATGCAGCCAACAGCAAAGACAGTCATTACGGAAAAATCAGAAGAAAAGCGCAAGGAACTAACCGACAAGGAACTGCACCATCTGCTGAAAACCCAGATTATGAATCCGGGAGCTTCACGTTTCGGCGATACCCCATTAATTCGTGGAGAGCTATCCCGCTTTTTCCACTAATATATAAACAACATTTGCAGGAGGAGAGAGACGCATGAATCACAAGTACACAAAAGAAGATATCACGAGATTAGCAGAAGAGGAGAACGTCAAGTACATTCGTCTTCAATTCACAGACTTGATGGGTGTTATTAAGAACGTTGAGATTCCTGTTTCTCAGCTCCCAAAAGCACTCGATAACAAAATGATGTTTGACGGCTCTTCGATCGAGGGGTTTGTTCGCATCGAGGAATCGGACATGTATTTGTTCCCGGATCTTTCCACTTGGGTCGTTTTTCCTTGGGGAACAGAAGAAGGCAAGGTTGCTCGCCTGATTTGCGACATTTACATGCCGGATGGCAAGCCATTTGAAGGCGACCCTCGCTACATCCTGCGCAAAGCGTTGAAAGAAGCGGAAGAGCTAGGATTCACAGCCTTTAATGTCGGACCGGAACCAGAGTTTTTCTTATTCAAATTGAATGAAAAAGGTGAAGCTACACTTGATTTTAACGACCAGGGCGGTTACTTCGACTTTGCTCCGCTTGATCTGGGTGAAAATTGCCGTCGTGACATCGTACTGACGCTGGAAAAAATGGGCTTCGAAATCGAAGCATCGCACCATGAGGTTGCTCCCGGACAACACGAAATCGACTTTAAATACACGGACGCGCTGCACGCTGCTGACCAAATCCTGACGTTTAAGCTCGTTGTTAAAACGATTGCCCGCAAGCACGGTCTGCACGCGACCTTTATGCCAAAACCGATGTACGGCGTAAGCGGTTCTGGCATGCACGCTCACCAATCCCTGTTCCGCGGTGAAGTCAATGCGTTTTATGACGAAAAGGATCCACTCGGCCTGAGCCAAACCGCCAAGCATTACCTCGCAGGAATTTTGGCCCACGCTCGCGGATATGCAGCTATCACCAACCCGCTGGTGAACTCGTACAAACGTCTGGTACCTGGATACGAAGCGCCGTGCTATGTCGCCTGGTCGGCGAAAAACCGCTCTCCATTGGTGCGCATCCCGGCTTCTCGCGGTCTCGGTACACGCATTGAAGCGCGGAATCCGGACCCGGCTGCGAATCCGTATCTGGCCTTGGCTGTCATGCTGAAAGCCGGCTTGGACGGAATCAAAAACAAGCTTGCCTTGCCGCCGGCAGTGGATCGCAACATCTATGTGATGACGGAAGCGGAACGCGAGGAAAACGGCATCGAGAGCTTGCCGGCATCCTTGAAAGAAGCGATTGAATGCTTGAAAGCTGACCCGGTCATCTGTGAAGTACTCGGCGAGCACGCTCTGTTCCACTTTGTTGAAGCAAAAGAGATCGAATGGGATATTTTCCGTACCCGCGTACACGATTGGGAGCGCGAGCAATACATGAATACGTATTAATCACGCGATCTGCCCCTTCTTTCCGAGGAAAGAGGGGGTTATTGTTTTGTGGTAGGATAACGGGCAAACGCAGCTTCTCTGTGCATGTGCGCATTTGAAACTTTATTGCCTCGATTTACGTACATAATAGTAAGAGCGTTTGCTGAGCATGCAATGTTTTTCAGCTGGCGCGAGATAACGATTTGCGGTCGGCATGCTGGCGCAGCTGATCGTTTGCAGTGCAGAAGCTTGGGGGGTATACATGGATATTATTTTGTGGATTATTGTCATTGCCTTGTTTGTGTTAAGCATCGTCGGTATCTTTTTGCCCATTTTACCGGATACGATCTTGCTCTGGGTGGGATTTCTGCTTTATCATTTTGCCATTGCGGAGCCGGGGGCGGGCTTGCCGGCGTCGTTCTGGTGGGGCATGGTCGGGATGAGCGTTCTCCTGTACGGAGCAGATGTGTTGACCAACATGTATTTCGTTAAAAAATACGGAGGCTCGAAGTGGTCTTCGATTGGTTCGATCGTTGGGATTATCCTCGGGATCTTCCTGTTTCCGCCGTTTG
Organism: uncultured Brevibacillus sp.; assembly: GCA_946402065.1. GTDB lineage: Bacteria > Bacillota > Bacilli > Brevibacillales > Brevibacillaceae > Brevibacillus_D. The sequence continues at coordinate 16,264 of CAMIVR010000046.1, forward strand.
GGATGATCATCCTGCCGTTTGTGTTTGTCATCGCGATCGAGATGTTCGTTCAGAAGCAGTCGATTGAAAAAGCGTTCAAGGTGGGGATTGGATCACTCATCGCCTTTCTCAGCAGCGCATTCGTAAAAGTCATTTTGCAGTTGGCGATGATTCTCTGGTTTTTCCTTGCCCGCTAATACGTGAAAAGAGTAAAAGCTTCCGGGGAATCGTTATTCCTCAGGAAGCTTTTTGGTTGATCGGAACCTTTTCACAAACAAATCGACATCTCCGCAACGAAGGCTGCACCAGAAAGAATTGGCGCAGCCTTCGTTTTCTCATGTAAAATGCATTCGGTTTATCCGACAGGCTCGCGGAGCAATCGCGGCGTTCATATGCATATCGGGTCGCCCTACAGGTGCTTCTGCTTCAGCTGACAAAAAGTGTGTCATGTGCCAAAAAGCACTAGTGAATGAGCCGATAGACGCCGATTACTTTGCCGAGAATTGTTACAGAATCCAGAATGATCGGCTCGAGTGCCGCATTCTCGGGCTGCAGGCGGAAGTGGTTTTTTTCTTTGAAAAAGCGTTTGACAGTAGCTTCATCTTCTTCGGTCATGGCAACGACAATATCTCCGTTGTTGGCCACGCTTTGCTGCCGGACGATCACGTAATCGCCATCGAGAATGCCGGCTTCAATCATACTCTCACCGGAGACGCGCAGCATGTACACGTTGTCAGAAGTGACGATGCTATCCGGAAGCGGGAAATACTCTTCGACGTCCTCAATCGCAGTGATCGGGATACCGGCCGTAACTTTCCCTACAACTGGTACGCGGACGACGGATGCGTCGAAGTCGTCCTGCTGAAAGCGGTGTTCTTCACTTAAAAGTTCAATTGCTCGCGGCTTTGTAGGATCGCGACGGATAAGTCCCTTTTTTTCCAGACGGGCGAGATGACCGTGGACGGTAGAGCTGGAGGCAAGACCTACGGCCTCGCCAATTTCACGAACAGATGGCGGATAGCCCTTTTCCTTAACTTCCTTGCGAATAAATTCGATGATTGACTGTTGGCGGTTAGACAGCTTGGACATTTTGACACCTCGATTCAGAAACGTTTTTTCTTTATTATACCACGCGATCCTGCGTTCGACAAACATAAGTTCGTTTTTTCTTGACATGAACATGTGTTCGCATTATGATTAAGTTAGAGCAGAACACTTGTTTGCAGGGGGGTCTTATTCATGAATCATTCTCATACACGCGCTCAGAACCGAGGACGTTTAGGCATTACGCGAGGACAAGCCATACTTATCGTTCTTTTTTTCAGCTTGCTGTTCTATTTCCTCAGCGGGTTCGTATTTGCCTCGGCTCAGGAAGACAAGCATTCCACTCCACTTTTTGAAGTTGTGACGGTCAAAGAAGGCGACAGCATCTGGAAGATTGCATCCCGATATACCGAACATCGTCGCGGGGGCTGCGTAATCGATTTGGTTGACGAGATCATCGAGATGAACGATTTGGACGACGTTATTATTTATCCCGGCCAATCATTGCGGATTCCGATTGAGCAGTAAAGGTGCGACAGCTTGTTGGCGTGTTCGGCAAGACTCCGTTATAATAGGGGAAATGGAGTTCAGGGAGGAAACATCGTGGTTACAGACGACGAAATCAAACGGATCAATCAACTTGCAAAAAAATCGAAGGAACACGGGCTTACGGAAGACGAGAGAGCCGAACAGAAAATGCTGCGGCAAAAATATATCGATGCGGTACGAGCGTCGCTAAAAGCGAATCTCGATTCGATCAGATACGTGGAAGACATGGAAGACGATAACCGCCCCAAGCATTGATCATATGTAAACAGAAGCAGCTTTGAGGAGAAAACATCCAGGACGATGCGAGTGGATGTTTTTTGCTGCATGAAGGAGGATGCATCGTTGAACTGGCTTGTCGTTGCTTTAGGTGGTGCGATCGGGTCGATGCTGCGATACGGTTTGGGCCTGCTCGCCAATCTGCCTGCCTGGCCAATCGGGACTTGGCTCGCCAATGTCGCTGGCTCATTTCTGATCGGATTCCTTTTTGTTTGGGGGAAAGAGAAGGGGTTGCTTGCGCCGCATACATACCTGCTACTAACGACCGGGTTGATGGGCGGTTTTACTACCTTTTCCACGTTTTCGCTCGAGGTAGTAACGATGTCGCTGCAAGGTCAGCTGATCCGCGCCATTGTCTACGGACTGTCGAGTGTAGGCGTGGGCTTGCTGGCAGCTTATCTGGGACTTAGGCTGGGACGGACATTTCTCCTGTAAAGGGCTGGCGGTCATGCTTCTGTTCTGGTAGCATAAGGAAATGAGTTTTTTCGTGGAGGTGATCTGAAGTGACAATACGCCATAGCGCCTATGAAGCTGAACAAGAGCGTCTGGACCAGACGATGCAGGTAATCGAGAAGGAGATTGCCCAAATCAAGGAGGACATTAAAGCTCCGACCGACGACCATGTCAAGCAAATCGTCAATGCTGCAAAGGCAAAAGAACTGAGCCATCTTGAGCGTTCTCGCTTGAAGCCGTATTTCGGCCGCGTTGACTTTGTCAATGAAGAGGATTATGAATCGCATCTGGATCGTGTATATATTGGCAAGCGAGGGGTTGTCAGAAGCGATAATTTCGAATCGGTCGTCGTCGATTGGCGGGCTCCGATTGCCAGCCTCTACTACAGTGGGGAAAGCCAGGATGCCTACTATCGTACGCCGCAGGGAATCGTGCGTGGGGAAGTGAAGCTGAAGCGAAACTTTGCCATCGAAAACGGCAAGATTACCGGCATATACGACGGCGCGTTGAAAGAGACAATCAACAGGGAAATGGCTGCTCCGGACGAGTTTCTTGACGAAGGGTACATCGACGAGTTTTTGGCGGCCAGTCTTGACCAAACGAACGACAGTCGGCTAAAAGACATCGTTGCGACAATCCAGTCCGAGCAAAATGACATTATCCGCGCGGAGAAGAACGTACCGCTAATCGTACAGGGGGTAGCTGGCAGCGGTAAAACGACAATCGCCCTGCATCGCCTCTCTTATCTGATATACAACTACCAGGATTCAATGGCATCCAAGCGCTTTATGGTGTTTGCGCCCAATCGCCTGTTTCTGACGTATATTTCTGAAGTCTTGCCGGAACTGGGCGTTGAGGACGTTCAACAGTCGACATTTCTCGATTGGGGAGCAAGGCTCGTCAAACCGCATTTGCCAAAAGGCTGGCGGATCCTCGACCCAAACAAAGCCCTGCAGTTGTTTTTTGAAGGGGATGAAACGAACGGTCGGGAGCGGGAGCGGGCTGCCCACCGGATGTCGTTCAAAGGATCGCTCGCCTGCAAGATGACGTTGGACAATTACTTGCGAGATGTCCTTGATAGGCAAATTCCTTATAAAAAGCTCAGCTTCATCTATAACAAGACACAGCATGTTTTCGCCATTGAGGGAACAGAAATCAAGCAGTTGTTTTTGCAGCAGTATGCGCATTTGCCGTATCACGAACGATTGGTTACGGTTCGCAAGCATCTGAAGCAACAGATGAACAAGTTGGTGTACGCTCATTTGCGGGAGCGGCGGATTGACCTGGATAAGCCGGCATTGGCCAAATTCGAAAAAAAGATCGAACAGATCCTGGAGCAGTATTTGGCTGCTTGGCCTGCACTGGATGTGTTTTCGGCATATCAAACGATTTTCTCTGACGAACAAATGCTGAGAAAATTGGCCCCGTCACACGTGTCGGATACGATCATCTCCGCTGTGTGTGCGACATCGGGCGAGATTTTTGCCGCTGAGCGGATCGAGTCGGAGGACATCGCGCCGCTGCTCTATTTGCGCTATCTGATCTATGGCATTGATCAGGCGGGGATGTTCGACCATGCCGTCGTGGATGAAGCCCAGGACTTGAGTGCCCTTGAGATCATGATCATCTCCATGCAGACCAAGTTACAGTCAGTGACGATCGTCGGTGATATTGCCCAGGGCATCCACTCCTATCGCGGTCTGCTCGGCTGGGCTGAATTATCGGATGGCGTATTCGCGGGTAAATCCGTTCCATTTTTCAAGCTGGAGCAGAGCTATCGCTCAACAGTCGAAATCATGAACTGTGCCAACCGCGTTCTGGAGAAAGTCGAGATTCCCGAACTGTTTTTGGCCAAACCGGTTTTGCGTCATGGCGAGAAGCCGCTGCTGCTGCAAAGCAAGGATGCGGACGAGCAAATTGCCGAGATTGCCAGCCAGGTGAAAGGGTTGCAAGCGGAGGGCTTTGTTTCGATCTCGATCGTGGCAAAATCGATGGCACAGTGCAAAGTGATTCACAAGAAACTGAAAAGCCACCTTGCCGGCATGTATTTGCTCGGCACAAAAGATACGGAGTTTCCCGATGGAGTCACCATCATGCCGGCGTATTTGACCAAAGGATTGCAGTTTGACGCGGTTATTCTCGTCGATGTCGACGAACATCACTACCAGGCGTCTGAAGCGGATGCCAAGCTGCTCTACGTTGCAATGACACGGCCTGTACACAGATTGATTATTAGCTGCAGGGCAGCGTTTAGTCCGCTGTTGTCCGGTATGGAAGATGCAGCCGATCTGCGCTGATTGGGCAGGGACAACTTATCCGGTGAAGGTGTGAGAGGCTTGAGGAGAAAAGCTGCATGATAAGCCGGGTGAGGGCTCGCTTTCGGAGACCGAAAACTCGGTGGTACCAAAGTTCAGTGACGCCAAAACTCTGTTGCGCGGAAAGCTCAAGCGACGCCAAACAATATAAGCGCCACCAAAAAAGCATGGGGACAGAGACATCTCCCATGCTTTTTGTTCTACTTTCGGGGCGATTAGTGGTCGCCGTGATTTCCCTTCGCAGGGTTCGTTAAAACAAATCCTTCATTCGGGATATACAAATAATCGATTACCAAGCCATCGAGCATGTCTTCGTCAGCTTGCAAAATCACATCGATCTCTTTGTCGGTGGAGACCACGACATCTTTGTCTGTCGGCTTGTCCAGCGTAAGGCCATAGTGAGCGTGCGAACCGTGCTTATGGGTGACGTAGGCGCGGAGTTTCAGGTCTTTATCTGTCTCTTCTGCGAGAACTTCAGCAATTTTCTTGGCTGCATTGCGCGTGATTTTACATTTCATAGGAAATTTCTCCTCATCATCGAAATTACCTTCATCTTACCAGAGAATAAAATGCATGTGCAATCGCATCCTGGCAGCTTGGATTATTTTCGCAATTATCGTACGATAGACTGTAATGGGGGGATGTGCAATGCCAATCGATATGCGCAGTGACACTGTTACGAAACCGACAGAAGCGATGATCAAAGCGATGGCCAACGCAGAAGTGGGGGATGATGTATTCAGGGAAGACCCGACTGTCAATCGTTTGGAGCAGATGGCAGCAGAGCGATTGGGAAAGGAAGCAGCCTTGTTCGTCACCAGCGGGACGCAAGGAAATCAGGTCGCCGTTTTGACGCATTGCCATAACGGCGATGAGGTTATTCTCGAAGCGGAATCGCATCTGTTCGTGTTCGAGGGCGGGGCGCTGGCGGCTCTGGCCGGTGTGCAGACGAGGACGCTGACAGGCGTTCGTGGCGCTCTTTTGCCTGAACAGGTAGAGCGGGCGATTCGCAAAAAGGATATCCATAACCCGAGAACGACGTTAATCTGTCTGGAAAATACACACAACCGCGCTGGCGGAGCCATTATCACACCAGAGCAGATGGCGGCTGTCTATCAAGTAGCACGGACGTATGGAATACCGCTCCATCTGGACGGGGCTCGCCTGTTTCACTCGGCCGTCGCGTTGCGGCAGGATGTGCAGGTGTTTACGCAGTATGCGGATACGGTCCAAATTTGCCTATCCAAAGGGCTTAGTGCGCCTGTTGGCTCACTTTTGGCGGGGCCGCGCGACTATATCGAAGAAGCCCGCTGGTGGCGCAAAAAGCTCGGTGGAGGGATGCGGCAGGCTGGTTATATGGCAGCAGCGGGAATTGTTGCACTGACGGAAATGGTCGAACGATTGGATGAGGACCATGCACACGCCGCTATGCTGGAAAAAGGCTTGCTGCAGTTGTCATTTGATGTACGGCCTGTTGAAACGAATATCATTCTGCTGGATACGAAAAGATCAGGGTTTACGGCTGAACAATTGATAGAAAAATGGGAGCAAAAGGGCCTGTATGCACTCGAGTTCGGCAAATACGTCATTCGTCTGGTGGTGCATCGACACATTGGTGAGCAGGATGTCAAACGGGCGCTTTCCATAATCGAATCTGTCCTCGTACACCAGGAGAGTACGAACTGAATACAGTGGATTCAAGAGGGTTTGAAGCAAAAGAGCAGTCGCACAGGGCATGAGTCTGTGGGCTGCTCTTTTGCTGCGCAGCCGAAGCGTGCCGGACTTCTCCGGCAGCGAGTGAATGGTGGTAGCTTGGTACAGGCCGATTACGAGCCCAAAAACATTCGCGAAGAACTGATGCACAAAAACCTGACTGGCTGCTCCGTTCGATTGAACCAGTTATGGGGAACGGAAGACTCCATGTGAATGCTATCTCCCGGCTTCATTTCGTATTCCTCTTGGTCAAAAATGATGGTGAGCGTGCCTTCCAGGATATAGACGAACTCTTGTCCCTGATGGGAAAATGGAGTTCCCTTCTGATCCCCCGGATGCAATGTCACCAAAATCGGATCAAAATAAGGATTCGGCAAGTCGCCGGAGAGATTGGTATAAATAAAACTGGAATACGAATGATCCTGCTCTTCTGTTCCACGCCTGCGAATCAATCCTGTGCCTTTGTTCTCATCAGGGAAGAAATAGCTGGGGCTGACGCCGAGAGCTTCGGAAATTTTTCGTAATGATTCCAGCGTTATAGAGGATTTGGAGCGCTCCACCTGGGAGATAAAACTGATCGACAAGCCTGTTTTATCAGCTACCTGCTTCAAAGTCATCCTTTTTTCAAGACGCAACGACTTGATTCGTTTGCCAATATTGTTGTCCATAAAGCTCCTTACTCAATCAACGTATTTGCGAAACCACTCTCATTATATCGATACGAAGAACCAAGCGCAAAGGGGGACGTCAGAATTGTTGGATAATGATGCTGGCTTTCCTGTATTTACATCCGCTTTCATCATGTTTATAATCTTATCTAAAGACGAACTGTTTTGGTTTTATTTTTTTGGAGTGGAATTGAAGTGACACTTCAATTTCTGGCCGTAATATTTTCAGAAAAATTGACATGACATTTGCTCAAGGAGTCGGGAAGACGCCCATGGCCGCGTTTCTGATCGCCGTGATCATATGAGACAAACGGAAGGAGAGAGTTTGCATTGAGTACCTTGGGTGAGTATTTGTCACAGTTGGATGCCATTCATGGCGTGTCGGGAGATGAGGCGCGGGTAGCGGCCTATATGAAGGAAAAGCTGCTGCCGCTAAGCGATGAGTGCTATGCGGATCCGCTTGGAAATCACGTTTTTGTCAAAAGAGGGACTCATCCCGCGCTGAAGCTCATGCTTGCCGCGCATATGGATGAAATTGGTTTCATCATTCATTATATCGATGAGCTGGGCTATGCGTTCATTACGCCGGTAGGCATCCACGACAGCCGAATGGTGATCAATCAGATCCTCAATGTACAGACCAAAAACGGACCGGTCAAAGCAATTACAGGGGGAAAGCCGGCCCATATTGTCTCAGTGGAAGAGGCTTCACGGCCGATTCCCATCGAACAGATTCACCTTGATTTTGGCACTGCATCCCTCGCTGAAACGCTGGAGCTTGGCGTGCGGGTAGGAGACTATGTCGCTTTTGACCGGCACGGGCAATTTCTCAACGGCGGCAAGCTGTTCACCGGCAAAGCAGTCGATGACCGCGCGGGCTGTGCCTTGCTGATTGAAGTGATGCGCAGACTGCAGGAGCGGCAGCTGGTGCCGACGATTTACGCCGTGGCGACGGTCCAGGAAGAGATCGGCATTCGCGGTGCGGGGCCCGCTGCTTACGGCATTCAGCCTGACATCGGTTTGGCGATTGACGTGACGTTAGCCGGGGGAACGCCAGGCGTCGAGGCGAAGAAGCTGCCGATTCAGATGGGGAAAGGCCCGGCGATCAAGTTCTTTGACTGGTCGTTGAAAACGTTCAATGGCAATGCCGTACCCAAACGGCTCACAGATCGATTGGTCGAGACTGCTGAGCAAAAAGGGATACCATACCAAAGCGAGGTCCTGCTGCACGGTGCGACTGACGGCTCGAAAATCAGCCTGTCAGCGGGCGGGGTTGTCACCGGAGGCATTTCCATCCCGTCGCGCTATATTCACTCTGCTACCGGATGCATCCACATGGACGATTTGGAGCATGCCGTACAGTTGGTCGTCGCTTTTATTGAGAGTGTCACAGAGCCATTGTAAGTGCCGTGTTGACCCATGGCGGGAGCAATCGCTTTTGATGTCGGGTATATCAATGGGAAGGTGGGGACAAGCATTGTTGATTTTGACGGAGCAAGATGTACGAAACATATATTCCATGAAGGAGTGCGTAGCCGACGTTGAGCAGGCGTTTCGCTTCCAGCGGGAAGGCCGCACGGAATCGCCGATTCGCACGGCTATCGGTGTGGACAGCGAAGATTCAACTGCACTGTTTATGCCGGCCTATGTGGAAGCGATCCAGCACGTCGGCATTAAAGTGGTCAGCGTATTTCCGAAAAACCGGTACCGAGGCGACAAGGTCATAAAAGGTGTGATTCTGTTGACAGACGCCACTACAGGTGAGCACGTCGGATTGATGGATGCAGCCCACTTGACGGTCATGCGCACCGGAGCAGTCAGCGGTGTGGCGACGCGCTATTTGGCCAGACAGGACGCCAGATGCTGTGCCGTATTGGGCTGCGGGGTCCAGTCCGTCGGCCAGATTCAAGCGATGATGGAGGTTCGTGAGCTGACGGAGCTTGTTCTGTTTAACCGTACCCGCGAGAAGGCAGAGCGAGTGAAAACAATGATCCGGACGATGTATCCGGAGTGGAAGGGGCACATCCAGGTCGTCGATGAGGCGAATGCGGCAGTGGACAAAGCGGACATTATCGTCTGCAGCTCCAATTCACTGACGCCGCTGTTTGACGGAAATCGCGTACGACCGGGAACGCATATCAACGGCATCGGTTCCTATTTGCCGCATATGCAGGAGATCGATGTCACGACCTTGCTGCGGAGCGACAAAATCGTCGTCGACACGGAAGAAGGTGTGATGCACGAAGCTGGTGATTTTCTCGTCCCGATTGGCAAGGGTGAATGGAGCGCCGAGCACATATTCGCTGAGATCGGAGACATCATTACCGGGGAAAAGCCCGGCCGTGAATCGGCGGAAGAGATTACGCTGTTCAAATCGGTAGGGATTGCCCTGCTCGATACGGTTGTTGCCCACGCTGTTTTCATGAAAGCCAAAGCGCTGGGGATCGGCAATGAAATCGAGTGGTCATAGCCATAAGTGGTCCCCTTGTCTGACGATCGATTGCTCCCGTTGTTGGATAGTCCGCATGCATGTATATGATCGGCAACGGGCACGGCTTGCTCCGTCGACAGCTTGGCGCGGATCATTTTTTTCGTCAAACGGATTTGCATAGAGCTAACCGTTTGCCTGTGGGCAGAGGGGATTGCGTTCAACGGATGGGGACGTCCCGAAGTCAAGCTGATGACGATGGGGACGTCCTTCTGACGTACAATGGGAGAAGTCACTCCAGCCAGTCATTTAACACATGGAACATCTCTTCGTCGCGGGGAGGAAAATAGACTTCATACAAATCTTCCAAGAGATAATCCTCCTCTTCCGGATTGCGGAACGGATCCATCTGGACACCTCCTTCAGGTAAATGGTTGCTGCGCTACTGATGATGTGAGCGTCCATGCTGTAAAGCTGACGAAAGTGCTATCATCAGTTTTCCCCGCAATGAGGGAAAATACATATAATTTTTTCGAGGGAATACATCCTGTGGCATCGCCGACACTCGCACATCCTGATCATTGCAACTAAGGCTACGCCAAAAAGCTTGGCGAAGCCAAATTTTCTAATAAAAAGGTATTGATTTTATCATTTGTACATAGTATACTCAATTTTGTCGCTACCACTTGAAAGGTAAGCACCATACATCCTTTATCTATCGCCGGTGTAGCTCAATTGGTAGAGCACCTGACTTGTAATCAGGGGGTTGTGGGTTCAAGTCCTATCGCCGGCACCAGGTTTTCCTCATATCCATGCGGTCGTGGCGGAATTGGCAGACGCGCCAGATTCAGGTTCTGGTGTCAGCAATGACGTGGAGGTTCAAGTCCTCTCGACCGCACCATACCTAATAAAGCAAAGCTCTTCAGATAGTTCTGGAGGGCTTATTTCTTTTTGATCAGCACTACCTTCTGTATCAGGCGGAGAGTCCTGAACGGGGGATAGCGAGTGCAGGGGGCCTACCACGAGGTGATCGCCTAAAGGACGTTGGAGAAAGCGGAAGACCTGGGAGCCTCCGGCAGCTTTCGATGAATCGTCAATAGAAGAGTCCCCCACCTCAACCGCTTTGGAGCGGTAGGTGGGGGAGGGTTCAAATTCTATAGAAACTGCAACAGGTACATGACAATAAAAATCACTGAACATACTGCAATAACAGCAAAAACAAAATAACCAAAAAAACGGAGAACACGGGGCATTTTTTTCATATCAACTTTATTTGTCGGCACGCCCATAATGTTCCTGTAGTGATCCGTAACCGAGTTAAAGGAAGAGATCTCTTGACTATCATTCTTCACTTCTTGTTCATCGTTTTGTTTCATGGCACATGGACTCCTCCTATTTTAAGCATTTTACCATATTTTTCGGCAATTTTGCTATATCAGTATGCCGGCGAGTTCCGCAGAGAACAGTCTGGCTAATGAAATCTGGCCGCTCATCACCGGTCAGACACTCCAAACGAGACACATGGAATTTGGGTTCTTGCTTCATCTGCTGTATCTCAAAGGCTACTCCTATGAGTCGCTTGTAACGAGGAAAACTCAAACGAAGGAGGTTTCTGCACAAGCGGCGTTGCAGGAAATGATGACCCGGCTGCGCAGTCACGGTCTGTCTGCTGATGAGCGGACTCGAAAAACGGTAGCAGGCTATTTGGAGCAAACGTACCCTTCCGGCCAAGTGGTCGTCCAGCAGAATGGCCGTTTTGGCAAGGTGCTGATTCGATTACAGGATCAAAGCATGTACATCGATCATAATGGCGTTTTTTCGACCGACGATGAAAGCAGTGGTGCCGGATTTTCCCGATTATGCATGGACGAAAGTGCTCTATCGCGATTTAGGGCAGCAGTCGGCAGAAGACTACGCTGCTGCAAGTAAAACCCGCCCCGGACGTCACAACGTCCGAGGCGGGGTTGGATGGTGAAGCATGCGTAAAACCGCAAGATGAAACAGCGCGTAGCAGATAAAGCCGATCGCAATGCCGTCTTCGATACTGGGCATGAGTGGAATGAACGCGATGAATGACGCGATTGAAGCGCTTCGGCTTTCCGCTCATGTTCAGTTGGGCGGTAATGAGTCCGACATTCTCCAACACGATGACGAGCGTGAGCGAAAAGATAGCGACAATCAAGGTCGTAATCGTAATGGCGTAAGCCCGTTTCCTGTACATAGGTCACGTTCTACGAACGATACAGCCGTTTCAGGATTTTTTGGGAAACAGGGTATAGCTGAAGCTCCAGATAAAATCGATTCCTAAAATGATTGACCAGTACGAGATGGTGTTCCACAGACTCTCAGTCCTGCTGTCATCGCCGACGAACCCGATCATGCCAAGCAGAATCAAGCTGCCGATGATCCAGGCAAGCAAGTGAAGCAACCACGATTTTCGTTCCCGGCTGGCATGGGCAGAGCCGTACTTTGGCCGTGGCTCTGGTGCAGGGGCTCCGGCAAACCGGTACGCGAAACGTTGGTCCGCCCAACGAATCATCCGCTTGCCGTAGGCGATGGACACGCCGATATACACTGCGGCAAGTCCGTGTATGGAGCTTGCAGTAGCTCCGTTGTGCAAGTCAATAACGGTGGCGATGATCAAAACCAGATCGACTACAGGTGTGGCGGCCAGCAAGACAGCTCCGATTCGTTTCAAGCCCAAAATATACCGAAAGACAAGACCGGCTACGACGAATAGCCAAAATCCAATTTCACATCCAATGATAAATGCGACAATCACAATACATGCAATCCCTTCCTTTTTAATACAATCGTATTATTAACCGGATTTATTTTAACACTGTTGTATTAAAAAAACAACAGTGTTAAAATTTGAGCATGCCAAAAATCGTAAATCATGAAGAGCGCCGAAAGCACTTAGGTGAATCCGTATGGCGGATTGTTCAGCGAGAAGGGCTGGAAGGGGTGAGCGTACGCAGAGTCGCCGAGGAAGCAGGGATGTCCCTCGGGTCGCTGCGTCATTACTTCGATTCGCAATCCGAATTGCTTGCCTTCTCGATGCATCTGGTCTCCGAACGGATCATCCAGCGAATGGAGTCCCTCCCGCCATATAACGACCCTCGAAAAAGTATCGAGGCCCTGATTGAGCAAATCGTTCCCCTGGATGAAGAGCGATTGGCGGAAAGTCAAATTTGGTTGGCTTTTACAACCTTCGCTTTGACCGAGCCGGATTTGAAGCCGCTCAGTCGGGAAATTCACGACTTGCTCAGCAACCTGTTCCGCAGCAAAATTCTCGGCGTCCTGATTGACTCAGGGCTTGCAAAGCCGGGACTCGACGCGGAGTTGGAGGCAAAGCGTTTTCATGCGCTCGTCGACGGTCTGCTCGTCCATGGTGTGATCGCTTCCGAGGTTGTAAGTGCGAAGGATATTTCCAGAATCGTGGCGAAGCATCTGGACAGCTTGCTTGAGCGGTAGATGCAGGCAGACTGTTGTTGTGACGCAAAGTTCCTTTATCGTTATTTTTGAAGATGGACAAGGAAAGGGGGAGCGTATAGCAAGTCCGCGAAAAATCTAAGGAAAGGGTACAGCAATACTTGTTGCGTTGCAGGAAGAATACAGAAGTCATTTTTGCGGACAAAAATGCTGGCGGTACATGGATTAGCTGTGCCGCCCTTTTGTTTGGCAATGCTGATTGTCTTCGCGTTGGCTTTCTTCATTCAAAAGCCGGTGAGCGAATGGAGCTTCCATTGCGTTCGACCGCGTCACTTCAACGTAGACAGTAGAAAGCAGGGAGTACGCGAGCAGTGCAGACTAGACTTACAAAAACAGAAGCCAATAGGGTTCCCTCAGTGCTTACTTTACATGAAATTCACAGTGCACGTGGTTGTAATATATTCAATTGATCAGTTAAATATAGGTTTTTGCAACTAGTTCTACAAACATTATAGGTAAGATAAGCCCTTTATTGGCCGAATTGTCAAATATAAGTGGGCAATTTCAGGTTGAACGGAATCGAAAATCGTCTCGCGTTCACGATCCTGGCGATCGTTTAGGTGACGTTGATCTTCACAATCGCGCTGATCATGATTCTGCTGCCGATGATTGCAAGGGAGTCGCCTTGAGTTTGTCGCAGCTGCTTGTTGCTTCAGGTAGCCTACGGACTGTCTTTCAGCAGCTTGCTGCTATTCGGCGGAGCATTGGAGAAATAAATGTTGCTTTAGTTAGTGGTTTATCGGTCTGTTTTTTTCAAAAAATGTCATTGAATTGGCTTGGAGCGCCGAGTCTTTGTGGAAGAAAAACAGCAGACTGGTGCAACGAACAAGTTTGCGGATGTGGCAAACAATTTGAAAAATCGATGGGAGAGGAAAATTACAATGGAAATTTACCATGTACATTAAAAAACGTATTGCAAAGCGGAGGGGTAACCGTCGTCAATTTTTGGGCACCATGGTGCGGACCGTACCGGATGTTTGCACCCGTTCTTGAAGCCTATGACGCCGAAGGGAACAAATTACGTCAAAATTCTTAAAATCAAAGTGGACGAACGAACATCTCCAGACCGCTGCTTTCTACGGAAACATGAGCATTCCGGCTACGATACTGCCGCCTGCCGAGGTAGCGACTCATGACGAACGTGTAGTGAGCTTACTTTCAAAGATCAGCATACCAATAAAGAAAGGATGGTAGAAGCGGCCGGTATTTTTGTGGCCAATCGATCACCAACCGAACACCGGTTTGCTGCAGGGACAATTGGTAACCGGTGAGCAGGGCTATCCAGCTGTACAACCGGGCACGTCACGAACGAACAGTCAGGGGGGTGTGCGCTTGCGACGATGAACAGGATCGTCACTATCGTCAAGCCATTACAGCGGCGGGTAGCGAGTGGATAGCTGCCCTGGATTGTAAGCGGTTTTTGGATCAATTGGAAAATCGCTAAGCAAATGGTCGGGAGATCGAAAAGTAGAGGGGAGACGAGATGGAATGGCGGTTTACAATGTAACAGATTCTACTTTTAAAAGGGAATTAAAGACAAAAGGATTAACGTTAGTCAACTTTTGGGCACCGTGGTGCGGACCGTGCCGGATGCTTGCGCCTATCATTGAAGCGTACGATGCAGAAGGGAATAAGGATATCAAGATTCTCAAGGTCAATGTAGAGAAAAATCTGGAGACGGCATCCCTTTTTCAAATAATGAGCCTCCCGGCGACGATTCTTTTTAAAAACGGCAAGCCCGTTGATAAAAAAATCGGTGTAATGTCCAAATTGGATTTAAAACAATTTATTGCCAAGCATAAATAAGGTAAATACGGTGAAGACCAGAACCTTGCAAAATGAATGGTCGCTTCAAGGCCAAAGCGCGAAGAGATAAACCGATTTTGGCGAAATTTCAAGACGTAAAGAACCAGCGATGCGGCTCAGTAAGGGCTCCTGCTGGTTTTCTTTTTTTCTGGCCGATTCCTTCTGGCGCGTTTGTGAGAGTCCCGCTTATTGCAGAGGGCCTTTTTGCGTATATTCAGATGAGGTAGTGAAGAAATTGCAGAACAAGGGCTGTACAGCCTGCCGACTTGAAGAGGGGCACTGGAGTGGCTTGAGTGCCATAAAATGAAGCCATACGGGTAGTTTGTAAAAAGTGGAACATGCTAAGCTGCGAGAAACAAACAAACCCGCCCGAACGCCTATGCGTCCAGAGCGGGCACGAATGGTGAAGCTTGCTTACATGGTTTGCAGCACAAAATGCGCAACGAACAGAAGCGATATTACATAAAACAGGGGCTTTACATCGCGCCATTTGCCAACCGCAAGATGAAACAGCGCGTAGCTGATAAAGCCGATCGCAATGCCGTCCACGATGCTGTGCATGAGCGGAATGAACGCGATGATAAAGAAGGCGGGAAGACCTTCTTCCATCCGTTCGAAGGAAATGTGACGAACGGCTGGCATCATCAGGCCGCCAATGAAAATGAGGATCGGCGCGACAGCCTGATCGGGAACGAGTGTGATTACCGGCATCGCTACAAGCGACAACAAGAACAGCATTCCCGCTATGACCGGGGTCCAGCCTGTTTTTCCTCCGGCCGAAATGCCGGCAGCAGACTCTACGGTGGAGACCGTCGGACTTGTGCCGAGGATGCCGCTGAGAAAAACAGAGAGCGAGGTTGCCTGAATGACACGCTTGAAGCGCTCCGGCTTTCCGCTCATGTTCAATTGGGCGTTAATGAGTCCGACATTTTCGAACACGATGACGAGCGTGAGCGAAAAGATCGCGACTATCAAGGTCGCAATCGGCACGCCCTGTATGGACAATTGGCCAAATACTGTTCCATAGGTGGACCAGGAGGAGCTCCCGACGCTTGCTTTCATCGAAGGCGCTGGGCCGAACAGATAGGCCAGCACCGTTCCGCCGATAATGGCCAGCAGCAGGTTTCCGGGAACCTTGCGCATGTACAGGATGCACGTTAATCCCAAAGTCGCAAACGTAATGAGCACACCCGGATCGGCGAACGATTGCAGGGCGATGACCGATGAGCGGTCCGGGATGATCACGCCGCCCTTATGCAATCCGATAAGGACCAGCATGAGCCCGATACCGACCGAGATTGCTTCCTGGAGTGAAGCGGGGATGGCTGTTCGCAGCTTCTCCACGAGGGAAGTCATGCTGATTGCCAAAAAACATATACCGGAGATCATGACGACGGCCAGCGCCTGTTTCCAGGTCAAGCCCATGCCCTGGACGAGCGTGTAGGTAAACATGGCGTTAATTCCCATACCGGGGGCGATGATCAGGGGCGCTTTGCCCCACAGTCCCATAAGGAAGCAGCCAATTGCCGATGCGAGAATCGTAGCGATAATACCGGCTTCCTGGGGAATGCCGGCATCCGCCAATATCGATGAATTGACAATGACAATATAGACAATCGCAAAAAAAGATACGGCTCCCGCCAACAGTTCCCGCTGCCAATCGCTTGGGGCAAGCCGGGCAGCGGCATTAGGTGAAGTATCTTCCTTTGCATGTGATGGTGTCTGTTTTTCCTGGTGGACCAACTGAATACCTGCTTTCCATAGTAGCCCCTCACCCAACCCTTTCAAAAGAAAGACAGCATGAAGCCGTCATGAGCATCATTGTACCATACTCGGAAATGAAATATACAAGTTGTCGTCCTACTTGTCCTGTGCGAACAGAGTTTGCACGGAGTTCACCGCGTCGTCCAGCCCCCGATAAAATGCAAAAAAAGCCGAGCAGAGTGTGCTTCTGCACGGCAGGTCGATGCTTACGCTTTTTTGCGGAACAGGCCGACGATCGAGAGTACCAGAGCCAAACCGGACAGTACGATCGGCAAGGTGTTGCTGCTTCCTGCTGAACTGGCCGTATCGGCGGTGTTCGGGGTGGTTGCCGCAGATTGCCCGGCGTCGTGACCTGTCTCTCCACTCGCCCCGGCAGTAATTGTCGTGACCGAGGCAGGTGTATCGGAATCCGCACCCCCGGTCCACTCGACGACATCTCCATTTGCATAGGTCTGATACGCCTTCCAGGTCAAGCTGCCTGCTTCTTTCGGATTCGCACCGACGAATGCGAATTCCATGAATTCATGCGGCTTGATTCCGCCGTCTGTCGCTGTCCAAACCAGACCGGTGTTGCGGCCGTCCTGGTCTTTCTCAAACTCGTAGCTCCATCCTGGAATCGGCATGACGGTACTTACTTTCAGATTCGCCGGAAATTCCAGCTTGACCTTTGTCGTATTCACATCCTTCTCAACCGGTACGCGCACGGTATATTTCTCGTATGCACCTGTTTTCGTCTCTTTCGGATAGACGACGACGTGCGCTTGTGCCGCAGATGCAAAAATCAAGATGGCTCCAGCCATCAGTACACCGCTCATCCATTTTGTTGCTTTCACGTTAAAAACCCTCCTCTTGAATGTGTTGAATCGCATAGGATGTATCGGGCGCGGCAGTCGGATAACTGGTTTGGCTCATCCAGATCCCGGCCATGATCGCCAAAATCCCAAAGACAATTTCCCAGCCGAGCAGGTTGGGCCGCAATGCCTCGTTTTGCCGCCAGCGCTTTGTTTGTCGATAAG
Source organism: uncultured Brevibacillus sp. (assembly GCA_946402065.1). Taxonomy (GTDB): domain Bacteria; phylum Bacillota; class Bacilli; order Brevibacillales; family Brevibacillaceae; genus Brevibacillus_D. Next base: position 33,770 of record CAMIVR010000046.1, read on the forward strand.
CGAGTACGAGCATCGCGCAGACCGCTGCCACCTTCGCGTAGAGCAGATAGCTCCAGGTCAATGTGCTGCGGAAAAGGCCGGCTACGTCTGTTTGAACAAGCAGCATGAGGATACCCGTCACTACCGCCAGCGCAGCTGCGAGCGCCACCGTCCGCAAAAAGAACGCTTTAAATCCTTCGTGATCGCCATCCTGCCGGTGAACGAGCAGCAAATACACGAGCGAGCCCATCCAGATCGACACAGTCAGCACGTGCATCAGCCTGAGCGCAAGGGACAACCACACCGGGGAGATTCCCCACGCATGACCGCCAAACGCCTGTGCGGACACCAATACGACCCACAGGCAGACGTACCAGCCTCTCACCATGTTCGGGATTGCCAGCAAGATCAGCAATCCACAGGAGACAAGCAGCATGATCGCAAAAGGCGACTGCACCAGTACCGGCCAGTTCCCTTGCCACAACGCTTTGCTCAATGACACCGCCTTGAGCGAATCATCGTAGAGAAACCACAGGAATACAAGGCCGATCAAGGCCGCACCCCACCCGAGCAGCCTGCCGCTTCCGAGCAGCTTGGAAAAGTCGGGCAACCCGTATCGTTGCCCGCGCCACGCCAGCAAATACAATCCTCCGCCGAGCAAAATAATCCCTTGCGTGAGATAACGGTACACAATTAAATAATTGCTGCCGGATTGTTTCTCGGTCGGATTGACGACTATTGCGCTTTTATGTCCAATCGAAAAGGAGATGCGTTCCTCGACAGGATGTCCGTCCTCGGAAACGACCGAGACGATCGCTACATACGTGCCTTCCTGCAAATCCGGGAGCCGCACATTCACCTGGGAAGCATCGCCCGGCTGCAGAGCAGGTTTATCCAGAGCGACTTGCTTGCCGTTCCAATCGTACAGGCGAATCGCTACCAAGTCAGGCTCCAGCGTTTCAGTAAAGCGCATGGATATCAGCCCCGGATTGGTCTGCAAGACGTCGCCCTCTTTTGGACTACTGCCTATGAGTCCGGCGTGCGCCTCTACCGTCGTTGCAGTCGAGCCCAGTACGAGAAACAAAGCGAGCCACAGCCACATCAGGTATCGTTTCATATCCATCACCGTCCACTTCGCTTCCGTAGCCTTAAACTACAGGTCTTATCCTATCAAACTTGACGTTGTGTAAGTATGGCTCAAATGGGCTATCTGCTGTGACGAATTTTTGAAGTGTCCCACAGGCTGCAAAAGGATTCAAAAAGAAGGGACAATTCCTATTTTTCCGATCGATTGATAAAATGAAGAGTAAGCGAACAACCTCTGACCGTGAATGGAGTGAAAGGGATAGAATGGCTCAACAGGAAAAAATTGACGACTCAGCCCCAGTCTGCCTCAGGATTCCAGAGCGCTTGTTTGGACGAGAACGGGAACTCGCGGTGCTCAAGCAGGCGTGGGCTCTCTGCCGTTCCGGAAGATCGGCTAGCGTGATGGTTCTCGGACAAGCGGGTGTCGGAAAAACGGCTCTCGTCCAAGAATTTCGGCGCATGGTCGCGCAAGACGGGATTTTCGTATCGGGCAAGTTCGATTCCCTCGTCCGGGAGGCGCCTTACGAACCGCTCGTCGAGGCATTCCGCCAGTTGGCGAAGCGGCTGCTTGCCGAAAACGAGGAAAGCTTGAATGTTTGGAAACGCAAACTGCAGAAAGCGCTCGGGCAGGGAGGTTTTTTGCTGGCCGAACTCATTCCCGAGCTGCGGTACCTTGTCGGGCAGGGCAGCCGGGTTGAGGGGCGGGAGGGTTCCGAGGCGGAGCAGCAATAC
>CAMIVR010000047.1 GCA_946402065.1 uncultured Brevibacillus sp.
AATAGCAGGGGCAGTCTAAGCTTTTTTAAGAAGAGCAATTATGAAATTGATTCATATACATAGATATTCGATGCATCGAAATGAAAGGTATGGAGGTGGCGGTAAATGGCCATTAACAAGGAACTGATGAAGGGGAGTACGGTCATCCTCATTCTGTCCCTGCTGGAACGAAAGCCGATGTACGGCTACGAAATGATCAAGGAAATGGAAATATCCTCAAACGGGCTGTTTGCCCTCAAAGAAGGCACGCTCTATCCGATTCTGCACACATTGGAGGCTGAAGGCTTGGTAGATGCTTCTTGGAGTGAGGGAGATGGAGGGAGAAAGCGCAAGTACTACCAGATTACGAAGCAGGGGAGCGAGAGTCTGCGGGAAAAGAAACGAGAGTGGGTATCCTTTCGTACTGCCGTGGATCACGTGCTCGGGGAGGGAAACGCATGACGCCGCAGGGGAAAATCGACCAATACATACGGGAAGTCTGCTCGAAGATCGGCAGCAAAGAAGTGCATGAAACCATTGCGCTGGAGCTGGAAAGTCACTTGCTGGACAAGGTGGCGGAGCTGCGGGAAGCCGGCTTGAGCGAAAGCGAGGCAGTCAATCGGGCCATAGCCGAAATGGGCGATCCTGATCTGGTGGGGGCGCAGCTGCATCAATCCCATAAGCCGCGTATGGAGTGGAGCTTGCTTGGGATTGTTGCCGTACTCGTCGGCGTGGGACTCGTCACGATTTACTCGCTTGAAAGCAGCAATTCGCTGATGGGTACAAATGGATGGCTGTTTGGACGCCAGCTGGTTTCCGTCCTGTTAGGCACAGCCGTATTCGTCGTCCTAGCATTTGGGAATTATCGGAAAATCAAAGCATACTGCAAGCATCTCTTTGTCGGCACACTTGCGCTAATCCTGTACACCCTGATCTTTGGAGAACATGTAAACGGTTCGCCGCGCCTTGATTTGGGTATTACCTCGATTGATTTCATCGGTGTCAGCCCGCTATTTTTGATCATTGCGCTGGCAGGGATTTGCTCGGAATGGAAATGGGGGTATCGGCGCGACTTCGCCTGCGCCGCGCTGTTGCTGCTTATCCCTCTGCTGATGTATGCAGCTGCTCCCGACATGTTCGCAGCTTTACTCTACACCGTCGGATTTTTCGTTGTAACGGCTACCTCGCAGGAACAAAAGATGCACCGCTTGCTTTTAGTCGGTTTGGTGGCGACGGTCTTTTGGGGATTGTTCTGGTTGACCGCTCCTCCACACCGGATCGACAGCTTGCTCATATTCCTGCATCCGTATGACGATCCATTCAATCAAGGGTATGTATCAGTTCAGTTAATGAACGCCTTGCAATCAGCAGGCTTGTGGGGAAATGGATTTGCTGCTGATCTCTCCAAACTGCCCGCAGTCGAATCCGATTTTGTCTTTGCCTATATTGTCCATAGCTTCGGCTGGGTGACGGGAGGTACGATTGCACTGATTGGCTGTGTCATGTTTGCCCGCATCTATCGGGTAGCAAGGCAAATCAAGGACCGTTTCGGCTCCATACTCATTAAAGGACTGATGACCGGGTTATGCTTTCAATTTTTTTGGAACATCCTGATGTCGGTCGGACTTCTTCCCTTAGTTGGAATCAATCTTCCGTTTATCAGCTTCGGCGGAACGCAATTCGTCTGCCAGATGGCGACGCTCGGTCTGATCGTCGGGATTTACCGGCGAAAAGACATCGTGCCGTCGATGGCTGGCAGCAAATAGGCGGGGTAGGAAAAAGCCCGGTCATCATGGCTGTTGTTTGTTCCAGGCAGTCAGCCCACCTTCTAGCGCGACAGCGGTAAGCCCCTTTTCACGTAAAAGGGCTGCCGCTTTTTGCGCTTTGTTGCCGGAAGTACAGACGGTGACAATCTCCACTTCTGTCGAAAGTTTGGCGATTTGTTCCTTGACATTGTTTTCATCAGCTTTCATCGCCAGGTACGGAATGTTCCCGGTTTGGACCCCGTCCACGTGAAGGGTGCCACTTCCGTATTTTTCTGGATCGCGAACATCCAGAATGAGCAGCTTGTGGTTTTGTTGGATCTTCTCCTGCAAGTCTTGCGGAGTTAGCGTCGTTCTTTCCATCGAAATTCCTCCTTGGCTTCATTGTATGTACACTACCGGGACAGGACGTACAAGTATGTGAGAATGTCGCGATTTCGTTTGTTCGTAAACGCAGTTTCTCTTTTCATTCCGATTTTTTCTGCGGTTCGAATGGAAGCTGTATGGTTTGCAGGCATATTGGCGGATAACCTGCTCAGGGACAGCTGCTCAGAACCATAAATAGCGCAGGCTTGAGCGGCTTCTGCCAAACCTGTGTGTCTCGTAAAGACCGATGCTGCGTCTGACCCATTCCTCAGTTTGCCGCAGCGAAAACGGCGCCGGCCAAAAGCACATCGTCAGAGGGTCAGAGAGAATCGCATGCAGCGCGGGAACCGTTTCGAGCGTGTGAGGGCGAATAGACAGCCGCGTTGTTTCGATCATTGATAACAGCCTTCTTCATACGACGATTATAGCATCGATCGCTTGTATATAATATCCCATTGACAAGGCAGCGCTTGATTCGATCCGTATTGTTTGGTAGCATAGAAGTATTGAATGTGAAAGGGTGACCTTTAGGCCGATGAAATACTAATCCGGTTTCCAAAAAAATGAGTCGTTATCGAGAGCGAAACGATATTTTTTTCTGGACGGATTGGTATGGGCTTTTTTATACGTAAAGAGGATGGATGCTGCATGCAAAAGGGCGTCTGTACCTCTCTGTCGTTACCTGTGCCTCCTGTCCGGAAAAATGGATAAGGAGGCTTTAGTATGATCATTTTGGAAGCGACGCAGATTGAAAAAGCGCTGGGTGACCGCGTGTTGTTCACAGCGGAGCGGTTGCGCATAAATAAACATGATCGGATCGGAATTGTCGGAAAAAACGGTGTCGGCAAAACGACGCTATTGCACATACTCGCAGGAACACTGGAGCCAGACAGGGGGACGGTATCGGCAGACGCCACCATTGAAGTGATCCCCCAGCTCAAGCAGGATGATCCGGAGAAGAGCGGCGGTGAACTGACCAGCATGTACGTCGAAAAAGCGTTGGCGGCCAATCCGGAGCTGCTCTGTGCCGACGAGCCAACGATGAATCTCGATGTAGCGAAAATCGAACAGCTTGAACTGGCATTGAAGCAATATAATGGGGCGATCCTGGTCATTTCCCATGACCGTATGTTTCTCGATCAGGTCTGCACGAAAATATGGGAGATCGAGCATAAAACGATTACCGTGTATAAAGGGAACTACAGCGAGTACGAACAGCAAAAACAGTTGGCAAAAAGACAGCAGCAAGCACGCTACGAAGATTACGTCGCCAAGAAAGCCGCGCTTGAGCGAGCGGTCAGCTTGAAGAAGATGAAAGCCGCCAAGACGCTCAAACCGCCGTCGCGAATGGGGACATCCGAATCAAAGCTGTATAAGGATCAGAAAGGATCGATCCAGGCAGGACTGCATAAATCCATCAAAGCGATCGAGACCCGGATGGAGAAAATGGAAAAAGTGGAGAAGCCGACAGAAGCGGCGCATGTCAAAATTGATCTGCCGCACGATCTGTCCTATCAGAACCAGATGGTCATACAGGCAGACAGGCTTACGGGTATGATCGGTGAGCGCATCCTCTGGAAGGATGTCACCTTTCAGATTGCCTTTGGCGAAAAGGTGGCCTTGATCGGACCGAACGGTTCCGGGAAAACGACCTTGTTGAAAAAAATCATTAATCAGGAGCAAGGCATTCGCATCGCTGCTGGCAAGAAGCTCGGCTATTTCAGCCAGAATCTCGATATTCTCGACCCTGAGCTATCGATCATGGACAATGTCAGGAAAGGCTCGATCCAGCCGGATCACGTCATCCGAAACGTGCTCGCACGACTGCTGTTTCGAAAAGAAAGTGTGTTTAAAAAAGTAAACGTGTTAAGCGGAGGTGAGCGGGTAAAAGTCGCCTTTGCCAAGATTTTTCTCAGCGATATGAATGTGCTGATCATGGATGAGCCGACGAATTTTCTCGACATCGATGCAGCCGTAGCTCTGGAGCAGCTGTTGGTTGACTACGGTGGGACCGTCTTGTTTGTCTCCCACGACCGTCAGTTCATCGCCAACGTCGCCAGCAAAATCATGGAGATCAAAAACCAGTCTGTCGTATCGTACGATGGCACCTACCAGGAATACGTCGAACGCGAGCAGAGCAAAAAGAATGCGGCAGGTCGGGATGTCGTCGCGGAAGAATTGCTCACCGTGGAAATGAAGCTGGCGGAAGTGATGGGCAAGCTGAGCGGACCGGGTGGAACCGGAATGTCACCAGCGCTGGAGGACGAATTTCAACAGTTGATAGCGAAACGCAAACGACTGCGGGAGTTGCTTGAAAAAAAAGGCACATCTCCCGACTGAATTAGGCAAAAAGCGCGTAAAATAAGCGATATTGTGCAATGACGGTCTGAGGAGGGATTGCGATGGAATTCCGGATAGAGAAGGATACGCTCGGGGAGGTCAAGGTTCCCGCGGACAGGCTCTGGGCGGCACAGACACAGCGCAGCAAGGAGAATTTTCAGATCGGTACGGAAACGATGCCGCTTGAGCTGATGCATGTATTTGCCGTGCTGAAGAAAAGCGCTGCACGGGTCAACGAAAAGCTCGGGAAGCTGGACAGAGAAAAGGCGGACGCGATTGTCGCCGCTGCCGATGAAGTGATCGATGGCAAGCTGGATGAGCACTTTCCGCTAGTTGTCTGGCAAACGGGGAGCGGGACCCAGTCCAACATGAATGTCAATGAGGTGATCGCCAATCGGGCCAATCAGCTGCTTCAGGCGAAAGGCAGCGCTGCCCGCATTCACCCCAATGACGATGTCAACAAGTCGCAAAGCTCCAACGATACGTTTCCGACGGCTATGCATATCGCTGGGTTGATCGCGATTGAAGACAAGGTGCTGCCGGCGCTTATGACATTGAACGAAACGCTGCGTCAGAAAAGCGTGGCCTTTGCCGACATCATCAAAATCGGCCGAACCCATTTGCAGGACGCCACGCCATTGACATTGGGCCAGGAGATCAGCGGCTGGCAGCGGATGCTGGAAAAGTCGGCGGGGATGATCAGGGCGAGTGCCGATTCCTTGCGCGAGCTGGCGATCGGCGGTACGGCTGTCGGAACGGGGATCAATGCGCATCCGCAGTTTGGCCAGATGATGGCCGAGGAAATCAGCAAGCTGACGGGAAAGGCTTTTCGCTCAGCAGAGAATAAATTCCACGCCCTGACGAGTCATGACGATCTCGTCTACGCGCATGGCGCACTGAAAGCGCTCGCCTCCGACCTGATGAAGATCGCCAATGATGTGCGGTGGCTGGCCAGCGGACCGCGCTGCGGAATCGGCGAAATCACGATCCCGGCGAATGAGCCCGGCAGCTCGATCATGCCGGGCAAGGTCAACCCGACCCAGAGCGAAGCGTTGACGATGGTCGTCTGCCAGGTGATGGGCAACGACGCGACGATCGGGTTCGCCGCCAGCCAAGGAAATTTTGAGTTGAATGTCTTCAAGCCTGTGATCATCTACAACTTCCTGCAATCCGCTCGCTTGTTGGCCGACGCGATGCGCTCGTTCAACGACCGCTGCGCAGTCGGGATCGAGCCAAACCGCGCGGTCATTTCGCGGAATCTGGAGCAGTCGCTGATGCTTGTGACCGCACTCAATCCGCACATCGGCTATGAAAAGGCCGCTTCCGTCGCAAAGCTCGCCCATAAAGAGGGAATTACTTTGAGAGAAGCGGCACTGAAAAGCAATTTGTTGACAGAAGCCGAGTTTGACCGGATTGTCCGGCCAGAGCAAATGATTCACCCCGATGCGGATTGACTGAAGGAAATCCGGCCGCCACTGGCAGGTGCACGGCCAAGGTCGGCGGAAGAAAGCTACGCGGAGGGCGACTCCGGATAGTCTGGCGATTGTTCCGGCAAGCGTTGTTTCCGGGTCCGGAACAATCGCTGCGGCAAGGCCAGCAGGACGACCGTCAAGGTAATGAGCACTCCGCCGGACCAGGCCCAGGCGTCCATGTCCACATTCAGGATCATGCTGGCCGACAGTGCCGCAGCCAACGGCTCAATCGTGCCGACTATGCTCGCTTCTGCGGGAGTGATATGCTTGAGACTGCCGAGAAACAAAATAAACCCGATCGCCGTGCCGAACAACACGATAAACAGGATGAGCAGTACGGTCGCCAAGCCCCACTGCACCTGTGCGGACGTTGTCCACGGCTGGCTGTACAATGAAAACAGCACGCCGCCGATAATCATCGCCCACGCCGTAATGATCGGGGCGCCAAACCGCTGTATCAAGGAAACAGGGTACAAGGTGTGAAAGGAAAAGGCGACGGCAGAGGCGATCCCCCACCAGAAAGCGGCGGGAGTGATCTGCAGAGACTGCCATTTTCCTTCCGTCACGAGCAATAGCGTACCCGCGATCGTCAAAACCAGCGCAAGCACTTCCTGGGTATGCGGCAACCGGCGTTGGCGGATGGCCATGTACAGAACGATCAGCGCCGGCGCCGTGAATTGCAGAAAGGTCGCTGTCGCGGCATTGGAGAGTTGAATGGCCGTATACCAGGTGTATTGAACTGCCGCCACGCCCAAAAGGGAAAAGAGAAAGACCCGTGCCATCAGGCCTGCAGATCTCCAAACGCCAAAGACAGACGAAATGCCTCTCGTGATGGACAAACCGACCAGAAGCACGATGCCGGCCAGAAGCATGCGAATGGAGACGAGCCAACCGGGGGTAATGGCGTAGGCGTGAAATAATTGCTGTGCTGCCGTTGCTGATGTTCCGAAAAAGATAGCCCCTAGCATGATCATGCCCAGGCCCGTGTAGCGGGTCCCTGGTGATTTTCCCGAGGGAAGGGCGGGTACGCCTGGGGTTGTTGCCGATTTAGCATGATTGCTGAATGAATCCATTGGTCACACCACACCTCTTTGTCAAGTCCGTTCGACCAGTGTATTATACTGCGTTTTGCATTAGATGGCTATCGTTTGCTGGACGATAGAGAGTTTTCCCTATCGGCACTCAAGCTTCAAACCGAATGCAGCAATTTGCAGCTCCGCCCTTGATTTGAAAGGCCGAACGGAGAGGGCTTTGGGTGATGTAAACAATAGTATAAAAATACTTGATTTTTCTGTTGTATTTTTAGCGAACTCTCGCTAAAATTGTACTGGTTCTTTTAATATATCGGGTGCAACAAGTTGAACAGATTTCGCTTTTGGCTTACAATAGCCTTGTGTAACCTTGATAATTGTTCTCAATTAAAGAGAAAATTCTGGCAATTGACAATGGCGAAATAGAGCTGTATTCCACATCGATTTTGTTTTTGTCAATGCCACTTCCGAAAAATCGGAAGAAAGGGAATGAACGGCGGCTGTTCTGTCGCTAGACATTCTCTTCAACTCAGAGTGGAGGAATACTATGAACACCGTAGATCTGAACAAAGATCGGCCGTGGCAGCAATACCATGGTCCGAATCTTGGCTACGTCCAAGAGCAGTACGAACAGTATCTCGTGGATCCCGATTCAGTAGAACCGACGTTCCGGGACATGTTCGCTCGCTTTGGCGCCCCGCCTGCTGCGCCTGTTTCGCAGGATGGAGATGAAGCCAATGTATCGGGATCGGCAGCACCTGACCTGTCCATCCTGAAAAAAGTCGTTGCAGCCGACAAGCTGGTATGGAATATCCGTACATTCGGACACCTCGCTGCAGATATCGACCCGTTGGGGCTCGGCATGACAGCAGATACGAGACTGCTGGAACCGGAGACCTACCAACTCACGAAAGAAGATCTGATGAAATTCCCCGCCTCGCTGATCTGGGAAAATGCACCGGAGGGCGTAGTGACGGGCTGGGATGCAATTCAACGACTTCGCCAGGCGTATACCGGGCCTGTAGCATACGAATTCAGCCACGTGCACGAAGAAAGCGAGCGCGACTGGTTAAACAGCCAGGCCGAATCAGCGGCAGCGCCGCTCACCGACAATGAGCGTATCGCACTGTTGAAAAAGCTGATGCAGGTAGAGCAGTTTGAAGCGTTCCTGCACCGCACCTTTGTCGGTCAAAAACGGTTCTCCATCGAAGGGGTAGACGTACTCGTGCCTGTCATTGACGAGATTATCCGCACGGTGATCAAATCTGGTACGAGCAATATCCTCATCGGGATGGCGCACCGCGGACGTTTGAACGTACTGGCGCACATCCTGGAAAAACCGTATGAAAAAATCTTCTCCGAGTTCCATCACTCGCCGAACAAAGAGCTGATTCCATCCGAAGGTTCGATCGGAATCAACTACGGCTGGACAGGAGACGTTAAGTATCACTTGGGCGCCGACCGCGACCTGCAGGAGGGCGAGGCCGTCCGCGCTCATATTACGCTTGCGAACAACCCGAGTCACTTGGAATACGTCAATTCCGTCGTTGAAGGATTTACCCGTGCTGCCCAAGAGCAGCGCAATCAACCGGGCTATCCGGTTCAGGACGTCGACAAGGCAGTAGCGATCCAAATTCACGGTGACGCTGCGTTCCCGGGAGAAGGCATCGTCGCAGAGACATTGAACTTCAGCAAGCTGGACGGCTACCAAAACGGCGGAAGCATCCATATTATCGCCAACAACCGTCTCGGCTTCACAACGGACAGCAAGGACTCCCGCTCTACCTACTACGCCAGCGATTTGGCCAAGGGCTACGAGATCCCGATCATTCACGTAAATGCTGACAATCCGGAAGCATGCTATGCTGCAGCGCGTCTGGCCAGTGCCTACCGGCTTCGCTTTAAAAAGGACTTCCTGATTGATCTGATCGGATACCGCCGTTACGGACATAATGAAATGGACGATCCGGAAGTAACCCAGCCGCTGATGTACGACAAAGTGCGTAAACATCCGACGGTAAGCGAACTCTATGGAAAACAGCTGCAAGCGGCGGGGATAGTCAGCGCGGAGCAAATCGAGCAATTGCTCCAGGAAGTAGTCGCAAGCTTCCAACAAGCTTACGAAAAAGTGAAGGAGCAAGGCGGTCAGGACCATGTGTCTCTGGCAGGCCAACCGCCAGTCGATCCGCAAAGCCTGAATCTGACAACGGCTGTACCTGTCGAGAAGCTGCGCGAGATCAACGAAGCGCTGTTGAAACGCCCTGAGGGCTTCAAGGTATATCCAAAGCTGCAGCGGATTCTCGAGCGCAGAGCGACTGCCTTGGACGAAGGCGAAAAAGTGGACTGGGCATTGGCCGAAACACTTGCATTCGCTACGATTCTCGCGGACGGCAAACCAATCCGCCTGAGCGGACAAGATTCCGAGCGCGGTACGTTTGCACACCGCCACGTTATCTTGCACGACCGGGAAACAGGAGAAACCTACTCACCATTGCATACAATGCCGCAAGCACGGGCATCGTTCGCGGTGCATAACAGTCCGCTGACGGAAGCAGCCGTTCTCGGCTTTGAATACGGGTACAACGTCTACGCACCGGAGACATTCGTGCTGTGGGAAGCGCAGTACGGCGATTTCGCCAACGCGGCGCAAGTCATCATCGACCAGTTCATCTCTGCCGGCCGTTCCAAGTGGTCGCAAAAATCGAGCATCGCCCTGCTTCTGCCGCACGGCTACGAAGGTCAAGGACCGGAACACTCAAGTGCGCGTCTGGAGCGTTTCCTGCAACTGTCTGCGGAAGAAAACTGGACGGTAGCCAACCTGACCAGCTCCGCCCAATACTTCCATCTGCTGCGCAGACAGGCAGCGATCGGTCAAACAGAGGCAGCGCGTCCGCTGGTGCTGATGTCGCCGAAGAGTCTCATCCGCAATCCGCGTGTCGGTTCACCCGTTTCTGCGTTCGCTGAAGGCACATTCAAGCCTGTTCTGGAACAGGAAGGGTTCGGTGACAAGGCGGGCAAAGTCGAACGCCTGATTCTCTGCAGCGGCAAAGTTGCCCTCGACCTGGAAGAGGCGCTTGACGCACAGAAAGACAAGGATTGGTCGTGGCTGCACGTCGCCCGAGTGGAACAGCTCTACCCGTTCCCTAAGAGCGAAATCGAGCAAATCCTTGGCCGTTACAGCAAGCTCAAGGAAATCGTCTGGGTACAGGAAGAACCGCAAAACATGGGATCCTGGCGCTATATTGAGCCGCACCTTCGCGCGGTGGCAAACGCCAAGACGGTCGTTCGCTATATTGGCCGTCCGGACCGTTCCAGCCCGGCCAGCGGCCACCAGGACGTTCATAGCTTCGAGCAGAAAGCGATTGTCTCGATTGCCCTGAACCAGAACTCTTTGAAACCAATTCCACTAGGGAGGTAGCAGCAGTGTTTGAAATCAAAGTACCCGATCTGGGAGAATCCATCTCCGAAGGAACCATTGCCAAATGGCAGGTGAAAGTGGGCGATACCGTTCGTCACGGTGATTTGCTGCTAGAGCTTGAAACAGATAAAGTCAATCTGGAAATTAACGCCGAAAACGACGGTGTGATTGATTCGATTAGCAGCCAGGAGGGAGATTCCGTACACGTCGGACAAGTGATCGGGATGATCCGCTCAGGCGAAGCAGCTGCGAGTGCAGCACCGAGTGCGGCACCAAGTGCAGCTCCAGCCGAGAGCAAACCGGCTGAAGCAGCTCCTGCCCAACCTGCAGCAGCTCCAGCTCCGGCAGCAAGCCAACCTGCAGCAGCAGCTCCAGCAAGCGGCAACGCAGCCGTCACGGCATCGCCATCTGCGAGAAAATTGGCGAGAGAGCTCGGTGTTGATCTGCAGCAGGTGCGCAGCCGTGATCAGGTGACCCGCATCAATCAAAACGACGTGCGCAGCCTGGCAGCACAAGCGGCAGCACCAAGCGCAAATCAGCCGGCGGCAAAAGCAGAGAGCACTCCAGCGCCGCAAGCTGGCCTGGAAGGCAAGCCGGCCCTGCGCCAACGCATGTCCCGTCGCCGCCTGACGATTGCCAAGCGACTGGTAGAGGCACAAAAAACGGCAGCGATGCTGACCACGTTCAACGAAGTGGACATGACGGCGATCATGGACATTCGCAACCGCCGCAAACAGACGTTCAAAGAGAAACACGATGTGGGTCTGGGCTTCATGTCCTTCTTCACGAAAGCAGTCGTAGGCGCATTAAAAGCATTCCCGATGCTCAATGCCGAGATTGACGGCGAAGACATCATCGTCAAGCAGTACTACGACATCGGGATCGCCGTCGCGGCGAAGGAAGGTCTTGTCGTTCCGGTCGTACGCAACGCAGAACGACTCGGCTTTGCCGATATTGAGCGCGAAATCGCCGATCTGGCGGCAAAAGCACGTGCCAATGCTCTCTCGCTGGCTGATTTGCAAGGCGGTACGTTCACGATTACCAACGGTGGTACGTTTGGATCGTTGCTGTCTACGCCGATCTTGAACACGCCGCAAGTAGGGATTTTGGGTATGCACAAAATCCAGTGGCGTCCAGTGGCAATCGACGAGACCAGAATGGAAAACCGCCCGATGATGTACATCGCCCTCTCCTACGATCACCGTATCGTCGACGGCAGCGAAGCGGTGCGCTTCCTGGTGAAAGTAAAAGAACTGCTTGAAGATCCGGAAACACTGTTGCTGGAAGGATAATCCAAGCGAAGCTGAAGGCGAAAGCAGAACTCGCACATCGGGTTCTGCTTTGCTTTTTCCGGCGCTGGTAATTTGGGGAGTACAGTTCAGCAAACTTTCACAATTGACATACACAAGATATTGAGATAAATTGGATAAGTACCAACTACATATTGTTTTCCTGAGGTGCTTGCTCGGTATAGAGACCGAGAAGCTTAAAAGGGAAGTCCGGTGCAAATCCGGTGCGGTCCCGCCACTGTAAAGGACGAGTCTCATCCGATAAGCCACTGGCATTGTTTGCGGACAAGCCGGGAAGGTGGATGACGACGATGATGCCTGAGCCAGGAGACCTGCCTTTTTGTTGACACAAACCCTACGGTAGATAGGAAAGGTGTCCGTTTCGCCCATGACGTGACATGCGTTTATTTGGCTTGCTCACAGTGGCGCATTCGGCCTTTCTGCTGCCGGGTGCGCTTTTTTTTCGGTCGAATGCGACTCGGATAGAACGATCGACATTGGCGTAACCGGGAAGCCAAGCGATCGATACGAGTGAGGTCAATACGGGATGATCGACATCCGCGCAGCCAAGGTGGCTGATCGCGGGAAAATGGGAGGAGAAACGATTCGCATGCTGATTGTATATGATTCCAGAACGGGGAATGTACGCCGATTTGTCAACAAGCTGAATCTGCCTTCTGTCCAAATCGATGACACATTGATGGTGGACGAGCCGTTCGTTCTGGTCACCTATACAACCGGATTCGGGCAGGTGCCGGCGAAAGTACAATCCTTTTTGCAGCGCAACCACAAAGGCTTGCGCGGTGTTTCCGCCAGCGGCAATCGCAACTGGGGGGAAGGCTTTGCCAAGAGCGCCGATGCAATCGCAGGAATGTACGGCGTACCGGTTCTGAACAAATTCGAATTGGCGGGAACAGCAAGAGACGTAGAACGGTTTATGAGAGAGGTGAACGCAGTTGCGGCATATTGAATTAAACAACCTGCTGATGCAGCGCGATGCGAACGGATTTTTTCAACTGGAGAAAGACAGGGAGGCCGTGCAGGTCTTCATGGACGAGGTGCGCAGCAAAAGCGTGACGTTTGCCGACACGACCGAGAAAGTCCGCTACATGATCGAGCACAATTACTACGAGAATGTATACGATCACTACACGCTCGACGAAGTGGAAGACGTATTTGGCATTACACACAGCTACAACTTTGAATTTGCTTCCTATATGGCGGCATCAAAATTTTATACGGATTACGCGATGAGAAGCGATGACCGTTCGCTCTATCTCGAGCATTACCCCGATCGGGTGGCGATCGTCGCGCTCCATCTCGGACGAGGAGATGTGCAAGTCGCCCGCACCCTGGCGGCGTCGATGATGGAACAGCGGCTTCAGCCTGCGACACCGACCTTTCTCAATGCGGGCAAAAGCAGACGGGGCGAGATGGTATCCTGCTTCCTGCTGGAAATGGACGACTCGCTCAACTCGATTAACTACTGCCTGAGCACGTGCATGCAGTTGTCCAAAATCGGCGGCGGCGTAGCCGTCAACCTGTCCAAATTGCGCGGGCGCGGCGAGCCGATCAAAGGCGTGGAAGGCGCAGCCAAAGGGATCATGCCGGTGCTCAAGCTGATGGAGGACGCCTTCTCCTACGCCGATCAGATGGGCCAGCGCAAAGGCTCGGGCGCGGCGTACTACAACATTTTCGGCTGGGATGTCATGGAGCTGCTCGACAGCAAAAAAATCAACGCCGACGAGAAAACGCGGCTCAAAACACTGTCGATCGGCCTGATCGTCCCGGATCAGCTGTATCGTCTGGCGGAGGCGAACGAGCCGCTGTACGTGTTTGCGCCATACAGCGTCTACCAGGCGTACGGCGTTCATCTGGACGATATGGATCTCGATGACATGTACGACACGCTGCTCAAGGATGAGCGCGTGCGCAAAAGAGTCGTGATGAGCGCGCGGGACATGCTGATCAAAATCGCGACGATTCAGCTGGAGTCAGGCTACCCGTACATCATGAACAAGAGCAATGCGAACCGTGTCCACGCGTTAAAAGGCGTCGGCTCGATCAAGATGTCCAATTTGTGCACAGAAATCTTTCAGCTGCAGGAGACGTCGGAAATCGCTGACTACGGACAGCCTGACACCATCCGCCGCGACATCAGCTGCAACCTCGCCTCGCTGAACATCGCCAACGTCATGGAGCAAAAGAAGCTGCGCGATTCGGTCCATGAAGGGATGATCGCACTGACGGCGGTAAGCGACATGACCAACGTCGCCAATGCGCCTGGCGTAGCCAAAGCAAACCGTGAAATGCACTCGGTAGGCTTGGGCGCAATGAATTTGCACGGCTTTTTGGCCAAACATAAAATCGCTTATGAAAGCGACGAAGCAAAAGACTTTTGCCGGACTTTTTTTATGATGATGAATTATTATTCGCTGGAAGCCAGCATGAATATCGCCCGAGCACAGGGTGTCACGTTCGCAGGCTTTGAGCGTTCGGATTACGCCAACGGAACGTATTTTGAGCGGTACATACGTACGGATTATCGCCCGGTTACTGACAAGGTCAAGCTGTTGTTCGACGGCATGCAAATCCCGACAACGGAAGACTGGCAAAATCTCAAGGAATCGGTCCAGCGCCATGGATTGTACCACGCGTATCGCTTGGCCATTGCGCCGACGCAAAGCATTTCCTACATTCAGAATGCGACATCCAGCGTCATGCCGATCGTCGAACCGATTGAAACGCGGACGTATGCCAACTCGACGACGTACTACCCGATGCCTTTTATGAATCGCGACAACTTCTTTTTCTACAAATCGGCCTATCAGATGGATCAGTTCAAGGTTCTGGATGTCATCGCCGAAATCCAGGCTCATGTCGATCAAGGCATTTCCACTGTTTTGCACGTAAACAGCGACGTGACGACAAAGCAGCTGGCCCGTTACTATATATACGCAGCCAAAAAAGGGCTGAAGTCGCTCTACTACACGCGGACGAACCGCCTGTCTGTGGAAGAGTGCATCAGTTGTTCCGTGTAAATACACGGCAACGACATCTGTTTCTGGCGTGTGTTTGTGAAATAACAGCCAGAACGGATGGGAACAAAGCAGTTGAGAAGGGATGTAGAAGCCGTCATGAGCGTCATGAAAGCCGTCAACTGGAACAGACCGGACGACGATTATACGAGTACGTTTTGGAATCAAAACATTATGCAGTTCTGGACGGACGAGGAGATTCCCCTGTCCGACGATAAAATGTCCTGGCTCACGCTGAATGAAGCCGAGCAGGATACTTATATGAAAGTGCTCGGCGGACTGACGCTGCTCGATACGGTCCAGGGTGGCGTCGGCATGCCGAAAATACTGGAGCATGTCGATGGTCTGCAGCGCAAGGCCGTACTCGGGTTCATGGGCATGATGGAGCAAATCCACGCCAAGTCGTACAGCAGCATTTTTACCACGCTGGCGACGACCGAGGAAATCGACGACGTGTTTCGCTGGGTGGAAAACAACGAGCGCTTGCAGAAGAAGGCGGAGATGATCTCGACGTTTTACAATTCCATCGAGACGCGCAAAGATTTGTATTTGGCGATGGCCGCGTCCGTCCTCCTGGAAAGCTACCTGTTTTACAGCGGATTTTTTTACCCGCTCTACTTGGCCGGCCAGGGGAAAATGACGAGCAGTGGTGAGATCATCGATCTGATTTTGCGGGATGAGAGCATTCACGGACTGTACGTGGGCGTACTGGCTCAGGAGGTGTTCGCGGAGCTTTCGCCGAAGGAGCAGCAGGAGGCGCTGGAGGCGTTTCATGCGCTGCTGCGCGACCTGCACGCCAACGAGGAGAAGTATACGGAGGAGCTGTATACGGCCATCGGGCTGACGGATGAAGTCAAAACATTCGTCCGCTATAACGGGAACAAGGCGCTGATGAATCTCGGCTTGGATCCGGTTTTTCCCGAGGAGGAAGTCAATCCGATCGTATTTAACGGAATCAGCACACGCACCAAGCAGCACGATTTCTTCTCGAAAAAAGGCAACGGCTACGTCCGCACGATTCACGTGGAGCCATTGACAGACGACGATTTTCGTTTCGATCTGTGACAAGATTGCAAGTGGAAGTACACAGCTGAAACCGTAGAAGAAAGCTGTATAAGCAAGCCGGTGGCTCTCTTGGGACCATCGGTTTTCTTACTTGGGCGAGAGGAGCCGATGAACGACATGGGCAATGGCGCACCTCCTGCCGGCGACATGGTTTTCGCAATTGGTCCGGACGAGCAGCCTAGTTTTTCTAAAAGGGGGGGGAAACGATTTCGGTTTTTCGGATGGTTGGATTTTTGCTGATTGGGCAGGTTAAACAGAGAATGAAATGTTGAGGCAGGAGTGGAGGGCAGACCGATGAATCGCCAAGAAGTGCGAGAGCGATTGGAAATGAAGAGCGTGGAGACGAGGCACTGGGAGCAGTTCAATGATTTGCTGCGCTACGTATTTCAGGTGACCAACGAGCATTTGCAGACTTTTGGCTGGGGCCAGCGGGAGATTGCCCAGGCGAAGCTGCCGATATTGAAGCAGGCTGACGTTTTAGGCTGGTTCGATGGCGACAAGCTCATTTCTCAGCTTGCTGTCTATCCTTTTCAAGTCAACATATTTGGCCAAATCTACGAAATGGGCGGTCTGACGGGCGTTGGCACCTATCCCGAATACGCCAACCTCGGCTTGATGAATCAATTGATGCGACAAGCGTTAATGAACATGCGGGAGCAGCAGCAGTCGATATCGTATTTGTTTCCGTATTCGATTCCTTTTTACCGGAGGAAGGGCTGGGAGATTATTTCTGACAAAATTTCGTTTGAGGTCAAAGATACGCAACTGCCAAAAGTACAGACGCTGCCTGGCAATGTGGAGCGCGTGAGCATCGAGCACCCGGAAGTAAAAGCGATCTACCGGCGTTTCGCCTTGCAAAAACACGCGGCGATGCTGAGAAATGAACTGGCCTGGGAAGAGTACATGCGCTGGGATTTGGACGATTTGACCGTGGCCGTCTATTACAATGACGATCATGTGCCGATGGGGTATTTATTGTATTGGATTGCGGAAGATGTTTTTTACATAAAAGAGCTGGTGTTTATCGATGAGGAAGCGCGCGCAGGTCTGTGGAACTTCATCAGTGCACACTTTTCGATGGTGTCCCGCGTCAAAGGGCATACCTTTACCGACGAGCCGCTTGCCTTCCTTTTCGATGAAAGTGATATCAAGGAAACGATTGCACCATACTTTATGGGCAGAATCGTAGATATCCGGCTGTTTGTCGAACAGTATCCGTTTCAGCCCCAGCCGGTTGAGCGGAAATTGACGTTTGCGCTGCGTGATCCGATGCTGGACTGGAATGAGGGGATTTTTACGCTGCACGTGTCAGAGGACGGTAGTGCCCGCCTGAGCGAAGGCGGTGACAATCCATCTGCCGCCTTTACGATTCAAACGATGACGACGATGCTGATGGGCTACAAGCGCCCGACGTATCTGGCGCGAATCAATCGCTTTCAGGCGGATGAGCCGACCGTACACATGCTGGAAAACTTGATTATCCGCGAAAAACCGTATTTCTCCGACTACTTTTGACAGGGAACGTAGCTTCATGCTAGAGACCAGTCAGGAAATCTACTCGGTAGCAACATTTTCAATCTTCAAGCCAAAGATTTGGGGCGGCTGGCAGCTGTTGACCTGCAAATAGGCAGACAATTGGCCGCGGTGGTGAATTTCGTGTTCCGCCAGCCCCATCAAAAGTCTCCAGGCGCTGGAGTCGTGTCCATGCATCGTTGGTATTTTCGCAGACAAGATTTCATCTCCCAAAGAATGGAGGCCTTCCGTAAAAGTAGCATGGCACTGCTGCAAATAAGCAGCGATTTGATCCAGAGTCTCCCCCTTCTCCGATCCGTGACCGGAGTACTTCCATTGTTTCGTGCGAATTGCCTGCAGAAACATAACTTGTGTGGAACCGAGGTGAAGGAGGAGCTGTCTCGTGGTGAATTTTTCAGGCGCCGGTCTCCAATCAAGCATGCTTTCAGGGGTAGCATTTACATAGGTCATGGTCCGTTTCCGGATACTGTCAAAAAAAGCTAGATATTCATGTATGCTCTTGATCACAATCATCGCCTCATCTTTCTCTAATCTTTGGGGGTAACCAGATTTTTCCTCTCTTATCATCATATTGGTTCATGTATCCATCGGTCAAGTGTACTTGCCAGAATTCTCCGACCCATGCGCCAATTCGTGAACCTAGGAACGATCCTCAGGCGAACAAGGCTGTCAACAAAAAATGATTGTTCCCAGCACATTTGCACGTGTCTTTTTTCCAATAATTTAGGTAAAATGAATCGGTGTATGACTTGCGAATCCTGTCGATAACAATTTATAAAAATTCTTATGTACCTGGGAGAGAGGGATTATACGTGGAGCATGTTCATGGCTCGTACGATACCGTACTGGTCGTTTGTTCGTATGTCATCGCAGTGGTGGCATCCTATACAGCTCTTGATCTGGCCGGAAGGGTTAGCACATCCGAGCGGATAAATCGCTGGCTGTGGCTTTTGTTTGGCAGTGTGGCGATGGGAATGGGCATCTGGTCGATGCATTTTGTCGGCATGCTGGCGTTTTCGCTGCCCGTCCAGGTCGGTTATGACCTGATTACCATTCTGCTGTCCGTCCTGGTGGCCATACTCGCTTCTTTTGTCGCGCTATTTGTCGTCGGGCGCAATCAGTTGAATGTACGGCAATTGCTCGGCGGCGGGCTGCTGCTTGCTGTCGGGATTTCTTCCATGCACTACATCGGCATGGCGGCCATGGTGATTCATATTACCTATGATCCGATCATCTTTTCCCTGTCCATCGTCATCGCACTCATTGCGTCGATTGCCGCTCTCTGGCTGGCCTTTTCCTTTCGTAAAGACGGCGAGCGCGGCGAGGTCTGGAAGAAGCTCGGCAGCGGCTTTATCATGGGGGCGGCCATTGTCGGCATGCATTATACCGGAATGTGGGCAGCTCACTTTCATCTGGATGGAACATCCGGCGGGCCATCAGGGGTGGTTCTCGATCAAAAATGGCTGGCTTATTTTATTTCGGTCGGGACCTTGTTTACGCTCGGGCTGTCGCTGTTGGGGATCTTTATTTCCAAGCGGTTCTCTTCGAAAAATTCCGAGATTGAAGAGAAGACAAGGGAAATATATTTGATGAACGAGGAGCTTCGCCAGCTCAACGACCATCTGGAGGAATTGGTCAAGGAACGAACCGCACAGCTCGAAAAAGCCCATGATGAAGCGATCAAGGCCAATATGATCAAAAGCCAGTTTCTCGCGAATATGAGTCATGAGCTGCGCACGCCGCTCAATGCCATCATCGGATACAGCGAGATGCTGATGGAGGAAGCTGAAGAGCTCGGTGAGCCAACCTTTGTGCAAGATTTGGGAAAAATCAGCAAGTCGGGAAAACACCTGTTGGCGCTGATCAATGACATACTGGATATTTCCAAAATCGAAGCGGGCAAAATGGAGCTGTACTACGAAACATGCGGGTTGAGCGGACTGGTTCAGGATGTGACGATAACCGTCAAACCGCTTGTCGAAAGCAACGGCAACCGGTTGGAAACGAACTGTCAAGAGGGTGACATGACCACCGATGTAACGAAGCTGCGGCAGGTGCTCTTGAATCTGCTGAGCAATGCCAGTAAATTTACTGAAGCTGGTACCATTCGGTTGGACGTATACAGCGAAACGAGAAACAACATAGCAGGCTACAGCTTTCGCGTACAGGATTCGGGGATCGGCATGACCCCGGATCAGGTGGAAAAGCTGTTTCAGCCGTTTACCCAAGCCGATTCGTCGACCACGCGAAAATACGGCGGGACAGGCCTTGGACTGGCCATCAGCCAACGTTTTTGCAGCTTGCTGGGCGGCGAGATAACGGTTGAAAGCGAGCTGGGCAAAGGCAGTGCCTTTACCTGTTGGCTGCCGAACGCGCATGCCGGAATGGCAGGCGTGCAACCCCCGGCGAAAGATATCGATGAAGACGGAGCGATCAGCCAGGTCAGCATCTTGCTGATCGATGACGAGCCGTACAACCAGCAGCTGATGAAGCGCTATCTGGAAAAAGAGGGATGGAAGCTGGCGATTGCCGGAAATGGCCAGGAAGGCCTTCTGCTCGCCAAGCAGCTCCAACCCAAAGTGATCTGTCTGGATATTCTCATGCCGAGCATGGACGGATGGAGTGTGCTGACTGCGCTCAAAAGCGATCCGGAGCTGGAAGACATCCCCGTCGTCATCTGGTCGATGACCAACGATCGGCAGCTCGGATATTCGCTTGGTGCATCTGAATTTTTGACCAAACCGGTGAATCGGGAACGGCTGATCGAATTAATGAACAAATACGTGGCCAATCAGTCGGAGCATTCCGTCCTGGTGGTCGAGGATGATGCGACGACCAGTGAAATGATGACCAAGCTGTTAAAAAAGGAGAGCTACATCGTCACCCAGGCGCGGAATGGCCGACATGCCCTGGAATGCCTCACAAAGGAAATGCCAAACCTGATTCTGCTTGATTTGATGATGCCGGAAATGGACGGATTCCAATTCATCGCCGAACTGCGCAAGCACGATGAATGGAGCGAGATTCCGATCATCGTCGTGACAGCGAAAACGATTACCTCGGACGAGCGCATCAAGCTGAACGGTTACGTAAAGGGTGTCTTGCAAAAAGGAGCGTTTGATCATAACGCATTGCTGGCCGAGCTGAGCCGCTTTCTGGACGTGTCCGGGAAGCAGCAAGGCAAAGCAGCGAGCAGGTAAATGATGGAGGGCAGTACGAGCATGTATACCATTCTTCTCGTCGAAGACAACGAATTGAATCGCGATATGCTGTCGCGTCGGTTGACCCGCAAAGGCTACCGGGTCATTACGGCTGAAGATGGCCGGCAAGGTATCGATTTGGCGAAACAAAATCAGCCGGATGTGATCCTGATGGATCTGAGTCTGCCGGTTTTGGATGGCTGGGAAGCTACGCGCTTGCTCAAGCAATCATCCGACACGAGAGACATCCAGGTCATCGCCTTGACAGCTCACGCCATGGCAGGCGATGCGGAGAAAGCGTTCGAGGCCGGATGTGATGACTTTGATACGAAGCCGGTCGAGCTGGATCGATTGCTGCTTAAAATCCAGGCGGCTCTTGACCGGAAATAAATGGCCAACACTGTATTTCCTGCAGGAGCTTGAGCGGTAGTCGGTAGAGTATCGGTGACAGAACATTGGAAAAAATTGGGTGTCTGATGATGACAGCCAGTGAAGGTGTAAGGAGAAAGAAGGAAATGGAAGAGATCAAGTATGGAAAAGTCCTGATCGTGGATGATCAGGAATACAATGTAAGTCTATTGGAACGGATTTTGATGCGGGCCGGCTTCAAGCAGATGTACAGCACAATGGACCCTCAGCAGGTTGAGCAAATGCTTGCGGAAGTGGAGCCGGATATCGTCTTGCTCGATTTTCACATGCCGGGGTTGGACGGGCTGCAGGTATTGAGCTTGATTCGTGAACAGTGCGGGGCGGACAACTACTTGCCCGTCCTGATGCTCACCGCCGATCTGACGCCAGAGACCAAGCAGCAAGTACTGCAAGCAGGCGTCAATGACTTTTTGACCAAGCCCTTTGACCGCACGGAAGTGATTCTGCGGATCAACAACCTGCTGAAAACGAGGCAACTTCATTTGCAGCTCCAGCAGCAGAAAAGCACCCTGGAGCAACGAGTACTAGAGCGAACGGCGGAACTGCAAAAGGCCAAACTGGAGATCCTCGAGCTCCTCGGGCGTGCGGGCGAGTATCGCGACGATATGACAGGACAGCATACCCAGCGCGTCGGTTGGCTGTCCGGCCTGATCGCGGAACGGTTGGGCCTGCCAGAGCGCGAGGTAGAACTGATCCGCATGGCTGCGCCTTTGCACGACATCGGCAAAATTGGCATTCCGGACGAGATTTTGCTCAAGCCTGGCCGCTTCGAGCCCGAAGAATTCGAACGGATGAAGACGCATACGACGATCGGCGCGAATATTCTGCAAGGCAGCTCCTTCCATGTCTTGGCGCTCGCCAATACGATTGCCAAATCCCATCACGAAAAGTGGGACGGCACCGGCTACCCCGAGGGCCTGCGAGGAGCGGACATTCCCATTGCAGCACGGATTGTCGCGCTAGCCGATTTTTATGATGCACTGACACACGAGCGACCGTATAAAAAAGCGTGGACCCCGGAAGAAACGATCGCCGAGATCGAGCAGCAGCGGGGCCGTCATTTTGACCCCGAGATCGTCGATGCATTTGTGCAGCTGTTTTCCGAGCGGCGTATTTCCTTGAATTTTTTGCAGATGGGATCAGGTGGCTGGATGGCCAATTGAAGCAGCGGTACTAGAGGAAAACAGGTGATCTTGTACTTCAGGAGCGTCTGTTTTTTTGTTTTGGCCACTCTTGTGTAAAACGAAAGAACGATCGGGTCAGGCAAAAACCACCAGACGATGAACTGGGGAAGATTGTCATTGTACACAATAATATGGTCAGGCAGACGTTGAAAATAGCGGATTACGGGTACGTGCTGGAAGCAGGGCTATCGTCTATGAAGGCACGGGCGAATCGCTATTGACCGATGAGACAGTAAAAGAGGCCTACCCGCGTGAACGGACACACGAGTAATGGACGACGGTGCCCGCAAGTGACACGAATGGACGTGTTGCTTGCGGGCTGTGGTCGTGCATCATTCCTTACGTTTATTTGTCCAGCGCTGCAATCGCGTAGTTCAGTTCTACATCTTCCCCGTTCACGTACTTTTCTATGAACGTTTGCTCTGACAGCGGTACTTTGCTATCGGGGGCGATGCCGCCTTGCCCCGTATCATCGCTGTCGCCCTGTATCGTATTGTCCTGGGCGAGTGACCGGCCGTCGGGGAATTGCGCGATGTATCCTTCCGGCAGCTCGATTCTGATCGGACTGGAAACAATGCCGAAGGAGCCATTCGTCGATGTAGCGCCGACGACGGTTACGTTTGGCAAGCCTTTCAGTGCCAGCGGCAGCCCCTCACCCGAGCTTGTGGTCCGATTGTTGATAAGTATCGCTACTTTACCGGAATACAGCGGCTGCACCGGCTCGATGAACCGCGTTTCGCTGCTGTTCAACTCAAAAGTCCCGGTATTGCGGCAATAATAGCTGACCGATTCGTAAAATTTCTCTTTGCTGACAAAGTGTCCCGCGATGCTTGCGACGAGATCGTCATCGCCGCCGGGGTTATCGCGGACATCGAGGATCAAGCCTTTGAGCTTTTTGCCTGCAAACCCGTTCAGCGCTTCCGCAAACGCAGCATCGGGATTCGGCATGGTTAAGCCGGGGAGGAAATACCGTAGTTTGATATATCCGTATTCGTCGTTGATCACTCTGCTCTCGATTGGCGCATCTTCCTGTTTCCACTTGACCCGCGTTTTCTTTAACGTTTCGTACTGATCGTCGTACGCTGTTAACGTTACGTTTTTTCTCTCCGTTTCGCCCTTGTTTTGGAACTCTACCCGGATCTCTTTGCCGATCGGGGCACGTGCCATAAAACGCCCCTGATTGTACGTTCTGTCCCCTTCCGTAGCCGGCGGGTTCTCGCTCCAAAACACGCTCTCATAGACGTCTTTCGCAGGTTTTCCATCCCACGAAATGATCTTCGCGCCGAGCTTCATGCCACTTTTTTCAGCTGGGCTGTCCGCTAGCAGGAGATTGACCCGTACGTCGCCGTTGTCCAATCGCAGCGTACTGATGCCAATGCTGCCGCCGACGTCGTGTTTAAACACCGGATTATCGTCGTACAGTTGCTCGTTGGCGATTTTGATGTGACCGTCGCGAAAGGAAAACAGGTACTCGCGGAGCGTCCGATAGTATAACGCCTTGTTTTGCTCTTGCTCCGCTTGCTGAAAGCGAGGCTCGTACTTCAGCCGTAATGCGTTCCAGTCCACGTTTTTCCATTCGCCAAACGGATATTCTCTGGACAGGCGTTCATTCATCTGTACGAATGCCTTGGCATAGCCCAAATCGCTGAAATGGCTGACCGGATTGTATCGCGTCTCTCCGGCAATGAGCAGGACGAATCCGATGGGAATGAGGCCGCATACACAAAGGATGAGTTTCCATACGCGAAACGTTCGCCCCTGGTCAAGAGGGGAACGCCGAAAAACACGTTTGAGCGTAAACAAAAATACGAGAACAGCCAAAGCATCGAGCACTATGCCCGGCAGGGACGTATCCCCGGATAAAAGACTGGCGAGTGCGGTGACAACAGCGACGCTCGGTACATAATCAATCCAGCGATAGGATTTTTTCACAGGCAGGGCATGCCTGAGCAGCACCAGTGCGTTTAGTGCGATTAAAATCATGTCGAAAATGGTCAGCCACTTGCTGGAATCGACAATGCCTAGTAAAACGTTCATTTTTCCCAACCCTCCGATTAACGTTACGATTGTGCTGTGATCTTCATCGGTAGAGTATGGGAGAAATATGAACGGAGCGTGAACTGATTAGCTTATTTTTTCCGGGAGTTGAATCGTGATCGTCGTTCCGTGCCCTATGGTGCTGACTGCGTGAATGCTGCCATGATGCAGCGCGACGATTTTTTTGACGATGGCCAGGCCGAGGCCGCTGCCGCTGATTTGATTGCGGGAGCGGTCCGTCTTGTAAAACCGCTCGAAAATATGCGGGAGATCTTCCGGCGCGATCCCCTTGCCGGAATCGGTGATCGAGACGGCATATCCATTGGTTGTACGGCTCATTGCGAGGAGGATTCGCCCGCCGTTCGGGGTAAACTTGATGCTGTTGCCCAGCACGTTCATCCACACCTGGTTGAGCTGATCCGGATCGGCCGTTATTTTGGCTGCCGAGGGCAGCTGCAGCTCCAGGGAAATGCTCTTGGCCGACCACAGTGGTTCGCAAGCGAGGACGACTTGTCTGAGCTGCTCGTCGAGATGGTACGCTGCCAGGGTGAAAGGATGATGGTCCGATTCAAGCGAAGCGAGCTTGAGTAAATTATCGCTCAGTCTGGACAACCGTTCGCTTTCCTTATGGATGATGGCCAAATACTTGTCGCGGTTGTCTTCTGTCACGAGCTTGTCATCCATCAACGCCTTGGCGAAGCCGGAGATGGACGTGAGCGGCGATTGGATTTCATGGGAGACATTGGATACGAATTCCTGCCGCATATGCTCCATCTGCTTGAGTTCTTGCGCCATTTCGTTAAAGCTTCGCGCGAGCGTACCGATCTCATCCTTGCGCTTCATTTTCAACGCGACATTGAAATCGCGTGCCGCAAGCCGTTTGGTCGCCTGAGTCATGAGCTTCAGCGGTTTGACCAAATACCTGGCAGCGATAAGGATGTACAGCCCGCCAAACACGAGGGTGAGCAGGAGAAATGTCAGTATCAGCCGGATGATCATCGCTTCGTTTTTGGAGGATGGCAGCAAGAACAGGGCGTAGTGCTCGTCGCCGGAGGAAAAGGGCAGTCCGACAAACGCTCCTTCCGCTTTTACCACTGACTGATAGCGTCCGCCTGCCAGCACACGGTCAATGGCGTTTTGCGAGATGCGGACAGGATCCGCGTATTTTTCCGCTCCGTATATCTTCGTCTCGCCGGACGCGGCGACGATCTGGACGGGATACGATACTAACGCGTCTGTCCCGCTCAGGAATGCATCCAAATCCTGCGGGTTCGCTTGCTGGTACAGCCGGATGATGTTCTGTCCAGCTGTTACCATCTCGCTTTGCTGTAAATCGTTTAAATCTGTTTCAAATAGCTTTAGTCCCGTCAGCAGCGCAGACAGCAACGCCAGCACAGTCACAACGAAAAACGTCAGCACGACGCGCACATATAACGATTTCATTGTCCCGCTACCACCAGACGGTACCCGAGACTGCGGGCGGTTTCGATGGAAAAGTGCTGGCCATCTTCGGCGAAGCGCTCCCGCAAGCGTTTGATGTGGACATCGACCGTCCGGTCATCGCCGTTGTAATCCATGCCCCATATGCTGACAATCAACTGCTCCCGGGTGAAAATCTGGCCTGGATGGCTAGCCAGCTTGAACAACAGCTCGAACTCTTTTAACGGCAGCGTCAATTCTTCGTCGCCGCGAATGACTTTATACGTCCGCCGGTTCAGGACGATGCCGCCTAGCTGAACGATCTGGGAGGCGGCGATCCGATAGCGCTTCAGCAGCGCCTTGACTCGCAAGACAAGCTCCAGCGCATCGAACGGCTTGGTCAGGTAGTCGTCCGTCCCTAATTGAAAGCCCTTTACTCTATGCGTGGACTCGCCTTTGGCCGTCAACATCAAGAGCGGGATGTCCAGCTCTCTTTTCCTGATCTCCTTGCACACATCCCATCCGTCCATCAGCGGCATCATGATGTCGAGGATGGCCAGATCGATGCCCCCCGCCTCGATAGCAGACAGTGCTGCTTTTCCGTTATCGGCCAGCACGATTTCAAATCCTTCATTTTGCAGATACAAGCTGATTAGTTCAACGATATGTGTGTCGTCATCTGCAATCAGTATGTTAGCCACGACGAACAATCACTCCTTCACTTATGGAGATGACGATTTCCTTTTACATACTTCGGCATTATTCTTTAGTCCGGTTAATCACAGGGACGAGGGTCGTGGAAGTGGGAGAAGCCGGCAGGAGGTTCAGCGAGCTGAACGCAGCACAGAATCTACCCATGTGTAGCACTGTTCCCCTTGATCATCGGTTACAGGCTCGGACTGGTGCTCAAACATGATCTTTACCTGGCGATTTTCCTCTCTGATGATATGCAAGAAATCTTCGATCGGAGCCCAGCCGTCACACGGGCGCAGATCGGGCAAGACCGGGTGACGAGGATGGCGAACGCTGCCCTTCACGTATTGCAGTGTCCACATATGTACGGAATACGCATGCTTGATGTACGTTCTGAAGGTTTTTAGGGCATGAAAGCTCGGATCAAGCTGATCTTGAATCGATTCAGCGCAAACGCCTCCTGTTCCAAATGTTAGGGAGAGTAGATGGAATTGCTCTTTTCTTACGATTTTACCAGATCGTCTATTTTCTAGCGATTGCAAACAGAGGGAAGGAAGTTACGCAATCCGAACATTTTGGAACTTGGGGCCTGGGTAATTAGGGTGAGTCTATTCCTTGCTCGATAAAGGTTTACAGGTGTGTATAGTCTTTTCAGCACTTGTTTCACCGTCGCCCCTGCTTAATACTTAAGAAAATGTGCGTCCAACCGAATCCATCGGGAGTTAGTCCAAGCGTGTTGGCTATGAGAGATCTGCAATACCTGTATCGCGACATAAGAAGCCTGTCATGGCAAAAAGGTTTTGATCTACCAGGTGCGATGCCCGTGCAGCTCGCTGAAAGGAAGCAATGATGATCACATTCACTGAGGAGCATATCGAGTTTCATGACTATCCGTTTTCTGCTGCAACCGTTTATCCTCATGGAAGGGTACCCCATGATCAGATAACAGAAGTTCTGTTGGACCGGTTTCCACCCGAAATCCGCTTGCCCAATGGCGAAACGTTGTTCGTCTCTGCCGTTTACAAAGAGGTGCTGGGTGAATTTGCCCACAAGCATCAGATTCCCGTCGTGAGCAGAATCGATACGTGGGCATTATTGCTGGAGCCATTCGTGGACACGGAAACAAAGGAAGCGGAGCAGGAAAAAACGTACCGCATGCTTGAGGAAAGCGGGATCAGCAGGGCAGAAGCATTGAAAATCAGGGACTCTGTGAACGATTTGATGATCGCCTATAATTACAAATCAATGCTGTGGGACTGGTTTCATTTGGGCATGCACGATCTGCTGAATGGGTATTGTGGCGTCTTGACTGGCGATGCATACAAATTGAGTAGACGGCAATTTCAAACGGTTTACTGGCAGGCGATGGATATAGCCAACAAAGGAATCATCCGGAAAAAGCGCATCACCTAGTAAACGCGGTGAGTCAGTTGAACTATGGAAAACGGTAATCAGAGAGGGAAGAGCATGAGTCATACATTGGTTTCATTTTCTCAAATCAAGCATTTGCTGCCCGCGGATTGCTGGGCGTATACACGCAATGAACGCAATAACGGCGAATTCGACGAGGAGTTTGTTGCCTTGTTCGAGGGCGATACCCGGCTGGAGAAACTGGATTTGGACCGGCCTCTTGCCGATCATGACGTCTTTCTCATTCTGGTCAACGGCAATCTTGAGGTAGACCGGTACATATACAACGAAGAAACGGATGGTGCGACATGCCTGATTGTGATCGGCGATCTGCGGGCGCAGCATATCGTGGTCGGCGGGCAGGAGCTCTATGTGACGGGAAATATGCAGGTGACGGAATTGTTTTGGGGCGATTATAATCACGGGGCGCTGACTGTGAAAGGGAACGCAGCTGCTTGCGTTTTCGCCGATACGGAGGAGTATCATGTATCGATCAACGGAGAACTACAGTTCACCAGACGGATTAGCAACTGGGACGATCAAGGCGAATGGGACGAGCTGGACGACGAAGAGCTGCTCGAGGTATTCACCAAGGAATGCCTGTTTGAGACAGGCGACGGGCTGTTTATGCACCGGGCAGTCATGCTGGACTGCTTTGAAACGGGACGGCCCGTGCTTATCACAGACAACCTCACGACTTCCGAGCAAGAGTCGATTCCGTTCCTGTTTGCCGATGCAAAACTCAGTGTCGAAAATGTCCAGCGGCTGGCGGAATCGCTCCTGATGCCAGAGCAGGCCGATGAAGCCGGGCATGCAGCCTATGAATTCTGGGCTGGGACCAGCTTTTATCGTGTGTTCCGCTTAGCTGGGCAAAACCCTCCACCGCCGCAATATTTGGCGGTTTACCTGCAAAAAGATCAATGGGCGGTCATGACTGAAGTAAAGGAAAGCGAGCCTGGCGGAAATGTGCTCAAGAAGCTGTTCCGGCAGCGAAGCCGCCCGCGTGTAACGCTGCAATGCAGGTGGCGCCGAATCGCGGACGATGAGACGGAGTGGCAAGCACTTGATGCCGGCTCTCCAGAGGAAGTACATACCCATCTGCAGAATGGCTGGAACGAATTGCTCGCAGCAGTATCCCGGTTCGAATATTACCGTCGGTGTATTCAGCCGGAGCAAATTAGAGCGATTTTGTCTCTGCCAGTCGTGAAGCCATATGACGACTTCTACGACGACGACAAGGGCGGGTTCTGGTGCGGCAGCTTGTATGTCGGGTTCCGGCAGCCCGGAGTCGTGCGCGATGGTGTGAAGAAAACGCCGTGTTTCGTCGTCGCCCGAGAGA
The DNA here is from genome assembly GCA_946402065.1 of uncultured Brevibacillus sp. GTDB lineage: Bacteria > Bacillota > Bacilli > Brevibacillales > Brevibacillaceae > Brevibacillus_D. The sequence continues at coordinate 29,006 of CAMIVR010000047.1, forward strand.
TCGGGGAAGACATGGAGATTTTCCAGTTCGATCTGACAACGACCGCTGACGGGACGGAGAAAGTCGATATTTTGAACCAGGCAGAGAACAGCTGGGAATATCGGGCGCATGCCCTCGGTTTCTGGGAAGAGGCAAAGCTGAAAACAGCCCTTGCGCTTTTTCGCAAGGCAGAGAAGCGGCTACTGCGGCTAAATCAGCAACTGCTGGCAGGTGAGGCTCCGTACGACGCCGAACCGTTCGCCATCGACGCCTGGGTAGACAGCGGCTATTTGGAACGACGGGCCAACAGCCGAAAGTAAGCGCCGGATCATTGGGAAGCAAAAAGGCTATCAAGAAATCAACCGTTTCTTGATAGCCTATTATTATTGAGAAAATGGTAATTGGTGGTAAAATTCTTTGGGGCGTACTTCATCATCAGAATAACTCAACGGAAAGAAAAAGTCTATTCTTTTTTTTCGTTTTCTTTTATAGTGAAGGAGCTGTTTTCCGCGGGACAGCAATTCGGTATGAAGGAGGATTTATCGATGGTGAACGGAAGTGAGTCAGAAGAGAGACAATATCTTGCAGTCATTTTGTCCAGGCTGCAGCAATCGCTGGATCGCATGGACAACCAGTTGTCTTCCACGTATCAAGCCGTTATTGCAGCCAAAAAGCATCTTTGGGAGAATGCGGCCGGGATGGATCCCGCAGAACGAGCAGCTCATCGGGTGGACGTAGCAAATGCGATCGACATCGGTGAAAGAAAAGTGGTCCAGTACCAAAAATTACGGAAATTACTGCTGTCACCGTACTTTGGGCGAGTGGATTTTATCGGGGAGGGTCAGAGTGAAGCTGACTCCTATTACATCGGAGTCCATTCGTTTGCCGAAGAAAGCAGTCAGGAAAACCTGATTTATGATTGGCGTTCTCCGGTTGCCAGCATGTTTTACGATTTTGCTGTCGGGAAAGCGTATTTTACTGCGCCCATGGGCCAGGTCGAAGGCGAGATTCGCGTAAAGCGACAGTATAAAATCAAAAACGGCGTCATGGAATACATGCTCGAAAGCGCAGTCAACATCAACGACGACGTGCTGCAAAAAGAACTCAGCAGCAATTCCGATGAGAAAATGAAAAACATCGTGGCGACGATCCAAAAAGAGCAAAACGTGATCATCCGAAATGAAACGTCGCACGAACTGATCATTCAAGGTGTGGCCGGGTCGGGAAAGACCTCGGTCGCTCTGCACCGGATTGCCTATTTGCTCTATCGCTATAAGGAGTCGTTGACATCGCGCAACGTTCTGATCATTTCACCGAACAAAGTGTTCGCCGACTATATATCCAATGTCTTGCCCGAGCTTGGCGAGGAACCGATCCTGGAAATGAGCTTCGACGAACTGGCAGCCAGCGAGCTGTCCGGCATCTGCCGCTTCCAGACCTTTTACCAGCAAGTAACGGAGCTGCTGGAACACGCTGACGACGCTCTGGTCGAACGCATCAAATACAAGGCGACCACGGAATTTGTCAGAGAGCTGGACGCTTTTATCGAACATGCAGATGAAACGTTTTTCGCAGCCAAGGATCTGAACATCGAGAATGTCTTCATTTCCAAAGACGCGCTGATGAGCAGCTACCAGGCAAATCGCAGCATGCCAGTCAAATCGCGGTTGGAAAAAGTCGCCGCAGCCATTACGGGAAGCGCCAGAGACGGAGAAGGGAATCGATTATCCGCCGCGCTGTCCAAGAAAATCAAAGCGAAGATCAAGAAAATGTACGCCTCTCTGGACGTGCTGACATTGTACAAGCGCTTTTATCACCACATCGGCAAATCTGAAATGTTCGTGATGAGAGAAGCGAACACCGTCGAATTCGCCGATGTCTTTCCGTTGGTGTATCTGAAGATGTATGTGGACGGAGTATCGCCCTTTGATTTCGTCAAACATTTGCTCGTCGATGAAATGCAGGACTACACGCCGATCCAATATGCGGTAGTGGCAAAGCTGTTTCCGTGCAAAAAGACAATTCTCGGGGACGGCAGTCAATCGGTTAATCCGTACTCCTCCACGTCCCTGCCAGAAATTCATCGGATGTTTCCCAAGGCGGATACGGTCGAGCTGGTCAAGAGCTATCGGTCCACATGTGAAATTGCCCGTTTTGCCCAGCGGTTAAAGCAAAATACCAAGCTGATCATGATTGAACGACATGGAGCGGAGCCTGTGATCACGACATGCCAGAGCAAAGAGCACGAATATGACACGATTAAAGGATTGCTCGCGGATTTCGCGGCATCTGAACATCAGTCGTTGGGGATCATTTGCAAGACACAGGCGCAAGCGAATGAGTTATCCGCCCGGTTGAATGATGGTGAGACGGGCAGAGAGATACATCTGCTCGATTTCGACAGCGATCGATTCCACGAAGGTATATGCATTACAACTGCGCATTTGGCGAAAGGCCTGGAATTCGACCACGTGATCGTCCCGTCAGTCGATGCACGGACGTATCGGACAGACATGGACAAAAGCTTGCTGTACATCGCCTGCACCCGCGCGATGCACAAGCTCGATTTGACTTATAGCGGTGCGTTGACCGCTTTTTTAGTCGATAAGAATTGATAAAAATTCTTATCGACATAAGCGCAACTAAGGCAACGCCGAAAGGCTTGGCGTAGCCAAGTTTTCTAAAAAAGCTGTGCCCTCTACCTATCCATTTTCGTTATATATAATCCAAATGATATATTATTCATTTATGATTACCCTTTGTATACTTAAAGTACACGAAGGAGATTTGGAACCGAGGAAACAATTCAAAACGGGAGATGATTCATGTGAAAAAAAGCGCATTATTTTTGCTCGTTGGAGTCGTCTGCTTGCTGTTATCAGTCGGATGTTCTGCAAATCTGGCAGATGAGGATAAAAACGATGCAAAAGTGGTGAATGTAGCGATACAACCTGTACAGGAAGTTCTCATTCCCGGACGTGCTATTTTGATCGATGCCCATGTGACAGAGAATGCCGCTGATCTAACGGATGCCGATGCGGTTACGTTTGAAATCTGGAAAAAAGACAGTGACAAGCATGAAACGATTGCCGCATCCCATTGGCAGGATGGCGTGTATCGAATCAAAACGCTGTTTCACGATGGCGGGGTATACTATGCAAAAGTTCACGTGACGGCTAAAGATGTCACCGTGATTTCACCAGAAAAGGAACTGACTGTAGCAGATAGCGAATGGAGTCAATAAAATCTAGTGCGAGGCAAAATCCGACTCGTATAATATTGCTGAAAATTCCGTATATTTCCTCAAGCAAATAAGCTGTTTCCGCATAGTGGGCCCGGTAGTCGGTGCCCACTTTTCATAGTGCATGTGCAACTGCCAAAATTCCAGCGGAAGCAGTCTGGCAAAGCAACACCGCAAACGCGGCGTGACAGCTAAAGTGAAATCATGTCCAGAGAGGGCTTTTCTTTCAGGACAATCGCGATAAAATCGCGGATAAATCCTTCAAGGTATTCCGTTTCATGCGAGCACAGCACAATATTGTTGGTAAACCTGACTCCTGTAACGTCAACCTTGGCCAGCTCACCGCGTTTGATATATTGATAGGCTACCAGCGAAGAAACGAAGCTTACCCCGTAGCCGGCGACGACAGCCTGGATCGTTTCGTTCAATCCGTCAAATTGCAGTTCAATATTCGGCGGCTCAACGTTTTTCTCCCGGCACAGTTCAAACAGCCTCTTGCGCGTTGTACTCCCTACCTCCCGCATAATAAATGGTTCTTTCATCACTTCCTCAATGGAAACTTGCCGATTGGCAAATTTATGCGTCGGGGCAACGACAAACTTGAACTCGTCTTTGCAGAGCTCCATGCACATAAGCGATTGGGAGTTCTCCACAGGGACATCGCTATTTCCGTAGATGGCAATATCAGCCTCATGGTTTTTCAGGCTTTCGAGCGCATTTTGTGAATTGACGGTCGATATCTGCACTTCTACTTCCGGATATTTTTGCTTGAAAAGGGAAGCCCACTTGGGGATCAGTATGCTCGTTGCCAGATAATTGCCAAAGATGCGCAGTTTGCCTTTGGGGTGCTGGTGGTAATCGTCGATCATCCTGCGGATTTGCTCTTCCAACAAAAACAGTTTTTCCGTAGGTTTCATCAGCTTCTGGCCAAAAGCAGTGAGCACCATTTTTCTTCCTTTCTTTTCAAATAAGATCACGTTGTACTGTCGTTCAAAGTTTCGGATTTGGGCGGAAATAGCAGGCTGGCTAATGTTTAGTTTACGAGAGGCATTGGTCACGCTTCCGGTAAGGGCTACATAGTAGAACAGCATCAATGCGTGCAAATTAATCGTCACGTGCATCACCATCTATACATTTTAGTAATACATAGTATAAAACCTATATTTTTATTTTATACGTATGCTCGATATACTGCAATTAATCGAGAAGGAGGAAGACATAATGGCCAAAACAGAACTATACCTCGTGAGACATGGGCAAACGGAGTGGAATTTGCAAAAGAGATTGCAGGGACACCAGGATTCACCGCTAACAGCGGAAGGGAGACGGCAGGCAGCCTGTTTGAGAGAACGGTTGAGAGGTGTTCCGTTGGATGCGATCTATTCCAGTTCGAGCCCGCGAGCCGTTCATACAGCGGAAATTATAGCCGAAGGAAGGCAACAAACGATATTAACGCTCGACGACTTGAAGGAAATCCATCTGGGAGTGTGGGAGGGACAGCGCATGGAACAAATCCGGAACGATTATGCCCAAGAATACAAGGCATTTTTTGATCAGCCTCATCTGTATGAGCCTGCAGGGAGAGGCGAGACTTTTTTAGCATTATTCGACCGGGCAGTGCCGTCCATTGAACGGCTGCTGTCCATGCATAAAGGTGGGAGTATCCTGCTCGTGACGCACCGGTTTACGCTGAAAACGATCATGAACTACTATTTTGGAAATTCGTTAGGGGAGTTGGGGAGCATGCCGGATATTCCGTCCGCCAGCTTAAGCAAGGTCGTAGTTGAGAACAATATGACCTCTATTGAACTTCTTGGGGATACTTCTCATTATGAGGCCAAGGCCGCAGTGAATGATTCTAACTAGACTGGAGCCAATACGATAAACGTTACTGAATCGTCGTACTGGAAGCGAAAGAGCATATCATCGAAAAAACGAAATTTGTTCAGAGTTACTGTTCGTTTCACAATCACGGTTTCTGCCCATTCATCATATCCTGTAGCAGTCTAGGGAGAGGAGGGAGAGATTGGTTAAGCTGAGTTTGGAAACAGCCAAACAACTACTGGCAGTCGCCGAACAAAAATCCCGACAGATGGGGCTTTCCAGCAACATCGCGATTGTTGATGATGGGGCAAACCTGATTGCTTTTCTGCGCATGGATAACGCTCGGATTGCCGGCATTGAAATTTCCAAGAACAAGGCTTGGACGAGCGTAAGCATGCAAATGCCGACGGTGAATTTAGCACGAGCAGCGCTTCCCGGCGGACCTTCGTTTGGAATAAATACGACCAATTACGGCAAGATCGTCATCCTGGGAGGGGGGATTCCGCTCGTACGTGAAGGACATATTGTTGGCGGTATTGGTGTAAGCGGAGGAAGCAGCGCGCAGGACATCGAAATTGCCAGTGCGGCCGTTCAAGCTCTCGAGATGATGACCGGATATTCTGGGGCTCATGCGAACGGCCACGCCCGGACCGGTTCCAGTTCGTATTACAGGTAATCTCAGCCTGCCGCATCTGCGGCCGGCTGACACTTTCGAGTAGTAATGGTGTGCCGGTGTCGGGACGCAAAGAATCTGGACAAGTTGAATTGTGGGGAAAGAACAATGGATTTTCCGGGATTAAACTGTTATCCCACCCAAGTCGAATACGTGCCCACAGCTTTTACGAACGACGTGGCTATGTGTTTACAAAGGACCAAAAAAATTCCAACGTGAGTTAGGGCTGTCATCAATTAGCGCTGCACAGCTTAGTCGGAAAAACAATCGAGTTGATCCTTCCCTTCTTGAAGAAATATTTGTCGATCTGGTCGGACAAATTCAAAGGCTTTCGGGCAACACGTACTTCCTTCGAAAGGACATCAAAATCATTGATTCTACGACGATTGGACTTTGTTTGCGGAAGTATAAATGGGCAGCCTTCCGTAAAACCAAGGCTGGCATCAAGATTCACCTGCGCCTTGTCTTTGCTGATCAGGACGATGTGTATCCCGAAAAAATAACCATCATGGATGCCAAGTCAAACGACCGTACACAAATGGAATCGTTGATTGAT